>NZ_CP040749.1:4052239-4424479 GCF_006065315.1 Aureibaculum algae
AACCCTATTTATTCGTTTAAGGTTCGTGACAGAGAAATAAAAATTGAAACACATTCTGAGTCTTTATCACATTTACAAATACCTAAAATTTCTTTACCAAAATATGAAGCTTGGGGAGATGTTTTATTGTGGAGCCTGCAAGAAAATGTACCTGGAGATTTTCCGTATACTTCAGGAATATATCCATTTAAACGCACTGGTGAAGACCCTACAAGAATGTTTGCAGGCGAAGGTGGACCAGAACGAACCAATAGACGTTTTCATTATGTGAGTTTAGACATGGATGCAAAACGTTTATCAACTGCTTTTGACTCTGTTACTTTGTATGGTAATGACCCTAACTTACGTCCTGATATTTATGGTAAAATTGGTAATGCTGGTGTTTCTATTTGCTGTTTAGATGATGCTAAAAAATTGTATTCAGGTTTTGAATTAACAAACCCTATGACTTCGGTTTCTATGACTATTAATGGTCCAGCACCAATGTTACTTGGATTTTTCATGAATGCTGCTATTGATCAAGAATGTGAAAAATATATAAAAACAGAAGGCTTAGAAGAGGAGATTGAGAAAAAAATTGAATCAATTTACAATAAGAAAGGCGTTAAAAGACCAAAATATCAAGGTGATCTTCCCAAAGGAAATAACGGATTGGGATTAATGCTTCTTGGGGTTTCTGGTGATGATGTTTTACCCAATGCTATTTATCAAAAAATTAAATTGGAGACTATCGCTAAAGTTCGTGGTACAGTTCAAGCTGATATTTTAAAAGAAGATCAAGCCCAAAATACATGCATTTTTTCGACAGAATTTGCACTGCGTCTTATGGGCGATGTACAAGAGTATTTTATTGAAAATAAAGTTCGGAATTTTTATTCTGTTTCTATATCAGGTTATCATATTGCAGAGGCAGGAGCAAATCCGATTTCTCAATTGGCTTTTACATTATCAAATGGCTTTACCTATGTAGAATACTACTTATCAAGAGGCATGGACATCAATAAGTTTGGTCCCAATTTATCCTTCTTTTTCTCCAACGGAATTGACCCTGAGTACGCTGTAATTGGTCGTGTAGCTCGTAAAATTTGGGCAAAGGCCATGAAGTTAAAATATGGTGCCAATCCTAGAGCACAAATGCTTAAATATCATATTCAAACTTCTGGGCGATCATTACATGCTCAAGAAATTGACTTTAACGATATAAGAACAACCTTGCAAGCTTTGTATGCAATTTATGATAATTGCAACAGCTTACATACAAACGCTTATGACGAAGCCATTACTACACCAACAGAAGAGTCGGTACGTAGGGCCATGGCCATTCAGTTAATTATCAATAAGGAATTAGGTTTAACGAAAAACGAAAATCCAATTCAAGGTGCATTTATTATAGAAGAGCTAACCGATTTGGTTGAAGAAGCAGTCTATGCAGAATTTGATAGAATTACTGACAGAGGTGGTGTTCTGGGAGCTATGGAAACGATGTATCAACGCTCAAAAATTCAAGAAGAAAGTTTGTATTACGAAACTTTAAAACACAATGGAGACTTCCCAATTATTGGAGTTAACACATTTTTAAGCAGCAAAGGCTCACCAACTATCTTACCTCAAGAAGTGATTAGAGCTACTGAAGATGAAAAGAAATATCAAATAGAAGTGGTTGATAATTTAATCGAAGGTAATAGCGAAAAGTCTTCGGAACAACTCAAATTACTGCAAGAAAAGGCAATTAAAAATGGTAATGTTTTTGAGCAATTGATGGAAGCCACTAAAGTTTGTTCTTTAGGCCAGATAACGCATACTCTTTTTGAAGTTGGAGGTGAATATCGTAGAAATATGTAAATAATCGCTCGTATTTCACACTTTAAAAGAGAAAAGGTCACTTACTAAACTATAAGAATAAGTGACCTCTTTGCTTCTAATTTTATTTGTTATTTATAACTTTCTATTTTTTCCAATCGTTCTTTTTCAACAGCAACTTTTAACCAATATAAAAGCAGTAAACACAAAATTGTTAAGCCTGTCATGATATACCAAGTAGTGTCAAAACCTAAATAATCTACAAAATGCATCCCCATATTATGTCCAAAAACATGAGCAATTGAAAATGATATGGTATATAACCCCATATACTCACCTTGTCGCCCTCCTTTAGCTCGTTGCATTACAAATGCATTTGAAAATGGAAAAAGTATCATTTCTCCCACAGTCATTAAAACCATTCCCATTATTATTATTCCAATCCAATGATTTAAATTTAAAATAAAGAGACTTGCTCCCATCAGGGCAGCTCCAAAAATCATCAACCCGACCATATTCAGTTGCTTATCTTCTAGTTTTTTAATCAAAGGCATTTCCAATACAAAAATTAAAAAACCATTAAACCCCATCAATAGACCAATATGGAATTCAGATAATTCATATATATCTTTATAATATAATGGCATGGTAGAAAAGTATTGTAAGAATACAAAACCGAACAATACCATGGCAGCAAAAAAGATAAAGAATATCTTATCATTATACACTGATTTAGGATTTTCTACAATAATATTATCCAAAACTCTTGCTTTTTTTGGACGTAATACCATCACCAATAACATTGCTGCTAATAAACATGTAATACCATCAATCCAAAAAAGTGATTCATAGCCAATTGCTGTAATTATTAAACCACCAATAACTGGTCCTCCAGAAAATCCTAAATTAATAGCTAATCGTACTAAAGTAACGGAACGTGCTTTGTTTTCTGTTTTACTGTAAGCATTTAAAGCCACAAACATGGCTGGCCTAAAGGTATCTGCGACCAACATTACTAAAAATATACCCATACAGATGGTATAAAATGTCGTTAGGTATTGCAAACCAACAAATAGGAAGCCCGTTCCTATTAAACTAAACACCATTACTTTATAATACCCAATTTTATCGGTTAGCTTGCCCCCTATCCATGAACCGACCACAGAGCCCAAACCAAAAGCTGTCATAACCCAGCCTACTTTACTTACTGTAAACCCCATGTGTTTGGTTAAATACAATGACAAAAATGGAATAACCATCGTACCTGCTCTATTCACAAAAGTTATTAAAGCAAGCCACCACACCTCTCTAGACAAACCATTAAAGGTGTCTAGATAGGGTTGGACAATTTTATTATTTAAATAAGTTAGTAGTTTCATTTTTTCTAAAAACAAAAAACCCGGCAAATTGCCGGGTTTTTATAATATGATTTTTTATACCGATCAATTTATAACATACCCAAGCTTGTTCGTTCTTGAACAAATAAACTTGACATATTTTAAAGTGGTATACATTATTCTTTGTTTATGATAGTTCAAAGCTACAAAATATTTTTTTAATCATTATATTTACCTCAAATTTGAGTTTTTATGCAAAGATTTATTGTATTCGTTCTTTTAGTAATTTCATCTATAGCCTGCTCACAAAAAAAGGTGATTTTCGATGATTATATTGCTTCCATAAAAGGGTATCAAAATGAATTAAACATGGAATTTTCTGACCCAATAGAATCTCCATTAACGCAAGAAGATAGAGTGAAATTTGAGAGCTTAGACTTTTACCCAATTGATTCAACTTACAAGGTTACAGCCACTTTTGAACTGGATAAAAATCCAAAGACGTTTTCAATGCCTACCACTACAGATAGATTACCTATTTATAAAACCTATGGAGTAGCAAAATTCAATTTAAATGGTAAAAAATTAACGTTGCAAATTTATCAAAATCAAGATTTAATTCTACAACCAAAATATAAGAATCATTTATTCATTCCCTTTCGGGATAAAACGAACGGAGAAGAAACCTATGGAGGTGGACGCTTTTTAGACCTAGAAATTCCAGAAGGAACTACTATTGTCATTGATTTTAATAAAGCGTACAATCCTTATTGTGCCTATAACGGAAAGTACTCCTGCCCTATTCCGCCAAAAGAAAATGATTTAGAAGTTGCTATAAAAGCTGGTGTAAAAAATTATAAAAATGGACATTAAACAAGATATCTTAGAAAGTTATAACCGAATCTTTCCATATATACATAAAACTCCTGTAATTACCTCAAAGACCATTGATAAAATGGCAGGGGCTAATTTGTATTTTAAATGTGAGAATTTTCAAAAAATGGGTGCTTTTAAAATGCGAGGTGCAACCAATGCTATTTTACAATTAACAGCTGAACAAAAACAAAAAGGTATAGTTACACATTCGTCCGGTAACTTTGCACAAGCCTTAGCATTAGCTGCAAAAAACTTAGGGGTAAAAGCGTATATCGTTATGCCTAGCAATGCTCCAGAAGTTAAAAAAAGTGCCGTTAGAGGTTATGGTGGTGAAATTACTGAATGTGAACCTACGCTGGAAGCTAGAGAAACCACTGCAACTAAAATTCAACAAGAAAAAGGGGCCACTTTTATCCATCCCTTTAATGATTTCAATGTCATACTTGGCAATGCTTCCGCAGGAAAAGAATTACTTGAAAAACATACTGATCTAGATTTAATAATTGCCCCAGTAGGTGGAGGCGGTTTGATTTCAGGAACCGCTTTAAGTGCAATTGCCTTTGGCAACAACTGTAAAGTTATTGGAGCAGAACCTTTTGCTGTTGATGATGCTTATAGATCTATGGAAAGCGGAAAGATAGAACAGAATACCGCTACTGATACCATTGCTGATGGACTAAAAACCTCATTGGGTGATATCACATTCAACTTAATTAACAACCACGTTGAAAAAATAATTCGTGTTTCGGAAGAAGAAATTGTATCTGCGATGCGGCTTATTTGGGAACGCATGAAGATTATTGTGGAACCTTCAAGTGCTGTGGCTTTAGCTGCAGTTCTCAATTCAAAAGCTGAATTTACAAATAAAAAAGTTGGTGTAATTCTCTCTGGTGGCAATGTTGATTTAAAGAAATTACCTTTTAAATAATTATAAGAGCTATTTCATTTTCATCATAGCCTCCAAGTAATTATTGGTGTTCAAATATTCTTTTTTTATAGCCTTTAAATGGTTCAATATGGCTATCCTATCAGGATAATTAGAGTTCAAACAATCTTTCATATCAGCATCATATACGAAAAGAGCAAGATACCAATTTCCTTGACGTTTTACTTGAGGATCATTAAAAACGGGACTAATACCTTTATTTTCCAATGCCGCATTTGCAAAAAACGGTATGAGATTAATTGATTTATCAGAAATTTCAGTTTCATAAAAAGAAAGAAAAAATTCTTCTCCGTCAACATTTATCGGCACATTATATTCAACAGTTTGATGATTTAATGAATACTTAGTATTGATAAAATTATAAAACTCATTGGCCTCTTTGGGATCTTCAAAAACAAATGCATTATCCTTTGGCAATTGTCGTTTAAATTTTTTACCTGTAGTTAACTTATAATCTTTTATAGTTGGAGCAATGCGTAAAGGAATACATGAAGTAACAAATAACAAAGTAAGAATAAGATACACGTATTTCATAGGATAAACGGTTTCAACAAAGGCATCAAATATTATACCACTCGAAGAGCATTCCTAAAAAAAATACAATATTATATTCCTAAAATTTTAGCATCAACAAAAAATTCTGAATGAATATCAATTTGATGATCTGAAGTTAAAACTTCATCGGTGACCGCTTGAACTTTCAATGAGAACTTATCTTTTTTAATATACTCTTGAATATCTACATCAACCGTTTGTAGTTCGAGAGTTTTACCTATAGTTTCAGAAACATCTTCGTTAAAAGCAATTTCTAATTCCTGAAGACCCTCTGCGACAATATAAATTTTAATTGATTCTAAAAAACTAAAATCCTCATTATCAGGAGAAACTAATGTTAAATCTAATACTCTTAAACGAATGTCTTCAATTAAATCTTTATGTGTATTGTTAGACTCAAACTCAGATTCTGAATTTGTTTCCATTTGTGGCGTATTTAAAACAAAAGGTAAATTTATACCTGTTGAAGAAGGAATTGTCATTGATGAGTCATAGTCCATTGTAAACTTAGTAAGGTTATCTATTTCATCACATGAAATAATCGTTGCCATCATTAAAATTAGAACCAGAAAATACTTTTGCATATCTATAAAATTACGAATGTAGAAAGTCAAACGTAATTGATTGCAGAATATTTCAATTTTTATGAATTTTATAAAATTGGCAATTTGTAAAAGACAATTATTAGGATTTAACCAAATACATTCCTAAAAAAACAGCTCCAAAACCAAGAGCAACACTACCAATAGCATAAGCAAAAAAGCTAGCAAAATCACCTGCCTTCAAAAAGACATGATTTTCGTAAGCAAATGTAGAAAAAGTAGTAAAACCTCCGCAAAAACCTGTAGCCAATAGCAACGTTTGGTTTTGTGTTAACGTATCATTTTTAGCCGCTAATCCGAGAATTAATCCAATGAGCAGACTACCTAAAACATTGGCCAAAAATGTACCATAAGGGATTCCACTTGAAGCACTATTAAAATATTTAGCCACTAAGAAACGAGCAACACTTCCAAAACCTCCCCCAATAAAAACTAGTATTAGTTGCTTCATTTTTTAATAATCTATTTTAAATAAAATTCTGATCTTTCAGTACTACCAATTCTCGTTTCAAAAAGTAAAATCCATTTATAGTTCAACCTTATCGGCATCATTGGCATTCCATTTTCCAGTTATAGTCCCTTTATTTAAGGTAATTATTCCTGGGTTGGCACGTATCATTGTTTTCAGCGTAATATCATCACAAAACAAAGCATCAAAATCTAAATCATATTCCTTTTTAAGTTTTAAAAAATCAGCCTCTTTATTTGAAGACATGGCATAAACATCATAACCTTCTTGTAATGCTTTGGTTGAAAATTCTTTTATTTTTGGTAATAAAGAGGTTTCCGTTTTACTTAGATTGTGCATTACAATTAATACCAACTTTTCTTTTTGCATCAAAAATTCTGTAAAATCGACACCATCCCGTTCCATGGAAAAATCATGAATTGGAACTTCATACCCTTTTTCTATTAAAACCGTTTTTCTATCCACGAAGGTGGCTCCTTCAATTTCCCAAGGTTTTTCGGCTGTAGTATATTCTTTATCTTCACCATTAACTTTATAAATCCAGGTATCTTCATAAACATCAGGTTTTGCACCTTCTGGTATTACCATGCCTTCTGGTATATTTTTACCAATCGCATAAGGTCTAAAATCAATTAATGGTAAATGGGTCAGTACATAATAAACAATGTATAAAAACACCATAAATGCAGCAAAAGAAATCCATTTAACCACATTTTTTCCAAATATTGGTTTTATATTTTTAAGAGTAAATAACAGTACAAAAATTAGTCCAATAAGAATTATATTCTTATAAAAAGTTTCCCAAGGTGTTAATTTCACAGCGTCACCAAAACAACCACAATCAGTTACTTTATCGTAATAGGCCGAATACCATGTTAAAAATAAAAACACTAAAGTGAGCAGCAGTAAACTCCAAACTGTAGTTTTGGGTTTAAAGCCAATTAACAACGTAACACCTAACATTATTTCTGCAAGAATTAGCAGTATAGAAAAAGGCAGTGCAAAAGGACTTAAAAACTCTAAATTTAACACATCAGCAGCAAAATAATCTTGAAACTTATATGCTGAACCCAATGGATCTATCAACTTTACAAATCCGGAAAAGATAAATGTAGCTGCTACTAATAATCTGGCAATATGTGTTAAAAATTTCATTTTATATGGCTATTCATTCATTAAAATCAATGCAAAAACTGCGTAATTAATCATGTCTTGATAATTCGCATCTAAACCTTCAGAGACCAACAATTCACCCTTGTTATTTTCTATCGATTTAACTCGTAATAATTTTTGTAAAATTAAATCTGTTAAAGAACTTACACGCATATCTCGCCAGGCTTCACCATAATCGTGATTTTTGTTTTCCATTAAGTTCTTGGTGATCGCAACATGCTTATCATACAACTCTTCCGTCTCTTTATCAGACAAATCTGGCTGATCGGCCACACCTTTTTCCAGTTGTATCAACGCCATAATACAATAATTAATAATACCTATAAATTCTGGCTTCTCACCTTCATCAACCTTTTTAACTTCATTTTCTTGTAAATTTCGAATTCGTTGAGCCTTAATAAATATTTGATCCGTTAAAGATGGTAAGCGTAAAATTCGCCATGACCTTCCATAATCTTTCATTTTATTCATAAAAAGCTCTCGACATATGGCAATTACAGCATTGTATTGTTCTGAAGTTTGGTGCATGTTATAGTTTAATTCTTTATAAGTAGCGAATTTATCAAATTCTATTTAAATTCTATAACAATGACTTAATAAGTTACAAAAGAACATGGATATTAAGTAGCTCCTATTAATTTTTCAAAATTTATAATTTAGTACCTTTGAACAAACATAAACAATGAAAAGAATTGCAGTATTTTGTGGATCAAGTATTGGACACAATGCCATATATGCTAATGAGGCGAAAAAACTAGGTCTTCATATGTCTAAAAATAATATTGGTTTGGTCTATGGTGGTGGGAAAATTGGAATGATGGGTGTTATTGCCGATACAATAATGGAAAATAAAGGTGAAGTTATTGGTGTCATTCCACATTTATTCAGACATGAAGAAGTTGCACATGCATCCATTACAAAAATGATTTTTACAAAAAAAATGTCTAAACGCAAAGTTAAAATTAGCCAATTGGTCGATGGTTACATTGCATTAGCAGGTGGTTTTGGCACTCTAGACGAGATTTTTGAAGTACTCACATTAGGACAATTAGGTATTGAAAACAAACCTATCGGAATTTTGAATACCAATGGATATTTCGATCATACGCTACAACAATTAAATGTAATGGTGAAAGAAGGCTTTTTAAAACAGGAAAATAAAAATATGCTTTTGGTAAGTGAACATGTAGATGAGTTAATACAATTGATGGATAATTATATAGCACCAAAAATGACTAAGGTGATTAACAAAGTGGTAAAATCTAATAACTCTAGTAAATGAATATAAACTGTAGCGGTAAACTTATCGATTTATCAACCCCAAGGGTAATGGGAATTTTAAATTTAACACCAGACTCATTTTTTGATGGAGGTAATTTAAAAAACGATGAAGACATTCTTAATAAAGTAGAAAAAATGCTAAACGAGGGTGCTACTTTTATTGATGTGGGTGGTTATTCTTCTAAACCCAATGCGAATGACGTTAGTGAAAATGAAGAATTAAAAAGAGTTATTCCTGTAATTGAATTACTAGTAAACAACTATCCTGATATTTTAATTTCTATTGACACCTTTAGAAGTACAATCGTTAAAAAAGCTGTTGAAGCTGGTGCTTGTATGATAAATGATATTTCCGCAGGCAATTTAGACTTAAATATGTTTGCAACAGTAGCAAATCTGCAAGTGCCTTATATTATAATGCATATGCAAGGAACACCTAAAACCATGCAGGTAAATCCAACTTATAATGATATTACTCAAGATATTATCTTTTACTTTTCTCAAAAATTGAACACATTAAGAAGACTCGGAGTAAATGATGTATTAATTGATGTAGGTTTTGGTTTTGGAAAAACACTTGAGCAGAATTACGAATTATTAAACAACCTAGACCTGTTTAGCAATTTAGACACCCCTTTACTAACAGGAGTTTCTAGAAAATCCATGCTTTACAACGTATTAGAAACAACGCCTAAAGAAGCGTTAAACGCGACTACGGTAGCAAACACTATTGCCTTACTTCACGGTAGTTCCATTTTGAGAGTACACGATGTGAAAGAAGCGATAGAGGCCGTAAAGATTGTAAAAAAGCTCAAAAAATAAGATTGAACCTCAGATTGAACTTCGGCATAATTTTTGTTAATATTTTGTTAACCTTTCCTTGTAAAAAGATTATGTGATTATGTTAAAGTCTTAAGATAATTATGTAATAAAGTTAATATTTTAACCTTTAATACTACAATTATGAGCGAAAGAAACACTCCTGAAGTTAATGCCGGATCAATGGCAGACATTGCATTTTTATTATTAATTTTCTTTTTAGTAACTACTACAATGGATAGTGATATTGGAATTTATAAACGACTACCTGAAAAGCAAATCACCCCTCCAGAAATAACTTTAAACGAAAAAAATGTATTAGAAATTAACATCAATGCTAATGATGAAATTTTAATTGAAGGTGATCACGTTATGAAAATTGAAAATCTAAAACAGGCTGTCGTAGACTTTATAGATAATGGAGCGGGAACAAATAATAAGGGTGATAAATGTACATGGTGCAATGGTAAAAAAGATGTAACCTCATCTGACCATCCCGAAAAGGCAATGATTAGTTTTCAATCCAAAAGAAACGCATCATATACGACTTATATATCTGTTCAAAACGAAATTTTAAGTGCTTACGCACAATTAAGAAATGATTTATCTCAATCTCTTTATAACAAATCCTTAAGCCAGTTAGAAACTGAATTAAAAAATAACAAAGGCAATAAAGAATTGTCAGAAAAAATACAGTTTATAAAAGCTAAATACCCACAATTAATAACAGAGCAAGCCCCTGAAAAATAGATTAAGAAGAGCATAAGTAAAATCATAAAATAAGAATTGAAACATTTAAATTTTTGATATTAAATCTTTCTATGCTTTTAATCTTTTTACTACATTTACCAAAACCTTATTTTTTGGACGCATTCAAATTTTTAGACTTTAGTTTTTTAGATATTTTAGATATCGCTTTAGTTGCCATTTTACTCTATTATGTTTACAAACTTATTAGAGGAACTGCAGCAATAAACATATTTTTGGGTATTGCCATTGTCTATTTGATTTGGAAATTAACCGTCGCCTTAAAAATGGAATTGTTGAGTGATATTTTAGGCAAATTTTTGGGTGGTGGGTTTATTGCTTTAATTATTGTTTTTCAACAAGAAATTAGAAAGTTCTTATTAATGGTTGGCTCTACCAATTTTACAACAAAAAAAGGATTTCTAAAACGGTTTAAACTGCTCTCGAATATGCGTAAAAATGATGATTTCATTTCCACAGATGTCGATAGTATAATTGACGCATGCGAAGAAATGGCAAGTACAAAAACGGGGGCTTTAATTATTATTCAACGCAATAATAATTTAGATTTAGTAAAACAAACTGGCGATAAAATGAATGCAGAAATCAACAAAGCTTTATTGACCAGTATTTTTTACAAAAACAGTCCACTTCATGATGGTGCACTAATAATTGAAGACAATTTTATTACAGCCACAAGAGTAATTCTTCCTGTTGAAAAAGACATTATAATTCCCGCTCGTTTTGGATTAAGACACAGGGCAGCACTTGGTATCACAATGCGTTCAGATGCATTAGCTTTAGCCGTTTCTGAAGAAACGGGACAAATATCATATATAAAAGATGGTGAGTTTATCCTATATAACGATATTAATAGTTTGAAAGATTTAATTAAAGAAGACTTAGATTAGTCAGTAGAATTTCATAGCCTTGTGAGATATGAAAAAAAGCCAGTAAATTCTATTTTCAATACCATCTCTTCTACTTCTTAGTTATATGTATTTTTAGCAATTAACTCGCTTGAGCAGTTTCAAATTGAATTTCGTACAACTTACTGTAATACCCTTTTTGCTTTAGAAGTTCTGCATGTGTACCTTGCTCTACTATTTTCCCTTTTTCCATTACAATAATTTTATCAGCTTTTTTAATTGTAGCCAATCGGTGGGCAATTATTATTGAAGTTCTATTTTGAGTAATTGTATTCGTAGCCTTTTGTATTAACCTTTCTGACTGAGCATCAATAGAAGAAGTTGCTTCGTCCAAAACTAAAATTGCAGGTTTACTAACATAAGCTCTTAAAAAAGCGATGAGCTGCCGTTGCCCAACAGAGAGCATTCCTCCTCTTTCTTTCACATTATAATTATAGTTATCTGGAAGTGTCATAATAAAATCGTGGATACCTATAACCTTTGCAGCTTCGGTAACTTCCTCCAAACCAATATCCTTATTATTTAAGGTAATATTATTTAAAATAGAGTCTGAAAACAAAAAAACGTCTTGCAACACTACACTAATTTGGTTTCGTAACGATTCAAGTTTTATCTGATTAATATCGATACCGTCAATCGTAATTGAACCCGAGTTTATTCTATAGAATCGACTTAGTAAATTAATAATTGTAGATTTTCCTGCACCTGTTGCACCCACTACAGCAACTGTTTCCCCTTGTTTTACTTCAAATGAAATTCCTCGTAGTACAGGTTCATCCTTCAAGTATCTAAAGTAAACATTGTCAAATTTAATATTGCCTTTAAAGTGCTCAATTTCAAGTGTACCAGTATCTACTTCAGCAGCATCTTCGTCTAACACTACAAACACTCTCTCCGCCGCAACCATACCCATTTGCAGGGTATTAAATTTATCAGCAATTTGACGCAAGGGTCTAAAAAGCATATTGGTCATATAAATAAAACTGGTAATGACACCAAATGAAGTTGCCCCTTCAACAGCCGCCGTCAGGCCTCCATACCATACAATTACAGCCAATGTTATTGAAGATAAAATCTCAACAACAGGAAAGAAAATAGAATAATACCAAACGGTTCTAATATGGGCTTTTTTATGTTTATCATTAATAGCTAAGAACTTATCATGTTCAACTTTTTCACGTGTAAAAAGCTGCACAATCTTCATTCCTGAAATCCTTTCTTGTACAAAACTATTTAGATTAGAGACTTGATTTCTTACGTCCTGAAAAGTGCCCTTAATTTTTATTTGAAATAATTTGGTAGCATAAACCATTATAGGTAAAACAGCCACTACAATTAATCCCAATCGCCAATTCATCACCATCATTATGATGATGATAACAAGCATTTGTAATAAATCACTGATAATAGCAAACAACCCTTGACCAAATATACTTGCTATGGTCTCAATATCTGAAACCACTCGAGTTACCAATTTTCCTACAGGAGTCTTATTGAAATATTGCATTTTAAACTTTAAGACTTTTTCGAAAAGCTTTGTTCGAATATCTTTTATAATATTTTGTCCTAACCAGTTGGTATAATATATAAATAGGAATTGAAAAATGACTTCAAGAAAAACAACACCTAACATTACTAAACTAAAAACCAATAATAGTCTAGCATTATTCCCTAGGATATACTCATCTACTATCCATTGTAACAAAATTGGTCTTGCAGCGGCAAGTCCCGCTAACAAAAGTACAGCAACTGTAGACAAAACAAATTGAGATCGATACGCTTTCGCGTACGACATTAACCGTCTAAATATCTTAAAATCAAAAGCATTACCTGTTACTTTTTCGCTCATTTATTATAATTTATTTACTATAGATTTAGGGTATTTAACTTCAGACAAAAATAAGGCTTGTGGTGGAGCTGAAAATCCTGCATTTCGCCTATCTCTACTATTTAGGATTTCAACAAAGTCTTCAATTGATTTTTTATTTGATCCCACTTCAATTAAAGTACCTACAATTGCTCTAACCATATTCCTTAAAAACCGATCTGCAGTTATATAAAAAGTCAATTCGTTGCCTTTTTGTAACCATTTCGCATCTGAAACTACACAATTATAGGTTCTAACATCAGTTTTCGATTTAGAGAAGCATTTAAAATTAGTATAATCCTTAAGAATACTTGCTGCTTCATTCATTTTATTTACATCAAGTACTTTTTGATACAACTGCCACGTTGTATCAATTAAAAACGGGTTTCTACCCAACCATATTCTATACTCATAGCTCCTGCTAGTAGCATCAAATCTTGCATGAGCATTATCATTCACCAAAAAAATCTTATCAACTACAATATCTTCTGGTAAAAACGCATTTATCTTGTTTGCTAAATGTTCTTCCTCAAATGCAGTATCAACATCAAAATGTGCATATAATTGCAATGCATGCACGCCTGCATCTGTACGACCTGCCCCAACAAGATCAATATCAACTCTCAATATAGTTGTGAGAGCCTTTTTTACAATTTCTTGTACAGTAATTGCGTTTGGTTGCACCTGCCAACCATGATAGTTTTTACCATTATATGAAAGTTCAATAAAATACCTCAAGAAATCTTATTTTTGCTAAAAAAGCAAAGATAGGTATTCCAAATTTTAAATAACAAGCTATTAAATTCTAAAAAACAATCTTGAAAAAAATTCTTTTACTTTCCGACACGCATGGCTATATTGATGATCAAATATTAAAATATGTAAAACTAGCTGATGAAGTTTGGCATGCTGGTGATATTGGAGACTTAACAGTGAGTGATACTATAAAGAAAATAAAACCACTTAGAGCTGTTTATGGTAATATTGATAACACGGATATTAGGAAAGAATTTCCATTGAACAATAGATTTACTATTGAAAATGTAGATGTATGGATAACACATATTGGTGGATACCCTAATAGATATGATGCTAGAATTAAAGAGGAAATTCAAAACAATCCACCAAGAATTTTTATATCCGGTCATTCTCACATATTAAAAGTAATGAATGATAAAAAATTAAATCTTTTACACTTTAACCCTGGTGCAGCTGGTAAACATGGTTTTCATAAAGTAAGAACTATGTTGCGATTTAGTATTGATAATTCAAAAATTGAAAATCTAGAAGTTATTGAATTAAGTAAAAGAGTTTAAATTAGCTCATTTTAATCCCTCAAGTTTATTTTGAATAGGTACCAAAATAAAAATACTGGTACCTTTACCTGCTGAAGACACAATATTAAAAATACCATTCATTGCTTTTATTCTGGCATTTATATGGCTTAAACCTAATCCGTTTTTATTCTTTATCGTTTTAACATCAAAGCCAATACCATCATCACTTAATCGAACACTAAGCATATTATCTTCTCGCTGTACTAACATAATAGTTGCGTTTGAAGCATTACTATGTTTTAAAATATTATTAATTAATTCTTCAATTATACTATAAATTTTTATCTCAAAATCTTGATCATATCTCGTTAATCCTCTATCGTCACTACGCAAGGTAATTTCAGAATTAGAGTATTTTTGACAAATATCATGGACGGCAAAAGCCAGTCCAAATTTTAAGAGTACAGATGATATCAATTCATGAGATAAATCTCTAATTTTAACAGAGGCTTCCTTTACAATACTTTGTGCCTTTGAAATTTCTTGAGGAGCATTTGCTTTTAATTGAGACTTTGTAGCTTGTAAATGCAAATTTGCTGATGATAGTAATGCACTAACACTGTTGTGAAGAATTTCAGCAATTGTTTTTCTTTCTTTTTCTTTGGCGTCTATGGTAGCATTAATTATTCTGGCCTGAGTTTCGTTTTCTAGTTGTTCTATTTTACTTTTTTGTTTTAATCTGTAATTTCTATAATATATATACGCTAATATTATAAAGGCCAATAATGCCAAGGCAGAACCATAAAATAGAAATTGAGCTCTTAAACGTAAAGATTTTTCTTCTTCAATTTTTTGAGCCTGTTTTGCAGCATTATATTTAGCTTCAATTTCCGAAATGTTTTCAGCAACATTCACTTCATTAATACTACTAGTTAAGTCTGTCGCTTCTTCTAAATAACGGTATGCCTTCTTAAAATTACCTAATTCCTCATTTGCATACGCCAAATTATAAAGTGCATATTCTTTGACTTTTACAGCCTTTTCTGAATTTAAGTCCTTTACAGATTCATATGCTTTATAATAATTATCATTGGCTTTTATAAATTGTTGTTTTTCATAATAAATGCCACCCAAATTCATAATTGCAGTAGCCAATCCTACCGTATCTTTTTGTTTTTCTTTGATGGCGAATGATTTTCCATAAAAATCTTCAGCCTCTTCTAAGCTTGTTTCGCTAGCAATAATACCTAAATTGTTGTAACTAAAAGAAATAAAATTTTCAGTTTTAGGCGTAATAGGATAATTCAACATTTTTTTGAAATGTATAACCGCACTATCGTTTTCCTCTTTATTATAATAATTTTTTCCAAGTGCTAAATAAGCATCTAATATCTCTATAGTGTCATTTAATAATAAAGACTTTTCCAACACTTCTTTATAATAATCATTTGACTTATTAAAATTTTGAGCCTCGTTAAATATTTTCCCTAAATACTTTATATATTTTAAATATAGCGGATCTTGACTTGAATCACCTGACAATTCAGAATGTCCTTTCAATAATAAATTTACAGCTTCTTCATGCTGATTTGTATTATAATAAAACTTTGCTTTTAATAGATTTAAATTATTTTTTCTTGATCTAAGATAATATGGATTACTTTCTAACTTTTCAATATTACTCAATACGAGTTCGTATTCTTTACTTTGTAGATTTTTTTCGATCTCCTTTTCTAAAGAGTCAGTTTGTGCATAAAACCAAAATCCACTTAACATAAAAAAGAAGAAAGGCACAATTTTAAATGTACTCTTTTTAAGTGGAAAATGTAACATTATTATTAAGCTTAGTTAGGCAAAAGTAGCTATAAAGTTATACTATTTCATTCTTCATGGCAAAAATAGCCAAGCCGACCGTATTCTTTACATTAATTTTCTTAATCAAGTTTTTACGATGTGTCTCCACAGTACTTTCACTTATACCTAGGGCATCGCCAATTTCTCTTGTAGTATATTGTTGGGCAATAAGTTTTAAAATTTGATATTCCCTTCTCGTTAATGAGTTTATTAATACTCCTTCAGGATTATCCGTTTTGTGCATTGGTTTACCCATAAGAGTTTTCATCATTTTCTCTTTTACTTCATCACTAAAATATTGCTCTCCTTGGCTTACCTTTCTAATTGCTTTTACAATATGCTCCCCGGCTGATTTTTTAGGTACAAACCCCATCGCCCCCATGCCCAGCACCTCTTTAATAAGTTTTATATCATCATAACTTGATAATATAATTATTTTAGGAACATCATCCATGGTTTGAAACTTCTTGAGTACTTCCAAACCATCTAATATTGGCATATTAATATCCAATATAAGTATATCTGCTGAATTTTCTTCAAACCATTCTATAACTTGTTCTCCATTTAAAGAATAACCAACAACATCAACATCACGTTCTAAGCCAAGTACTGCCATAACACCATCAATTAAGATTTGATGATCATCAGCAATATGAACGGTAATTTTATCGTTTAAAAATTCTTTTAAATCATCATTAACCATACTTAGACATAAGATTTATTATTACAATATAAACTAAATAAAAACTATAATATTGTGTGGTAAATGCGATATTATGTTAAAAAAAAATCCGAAGTAAAAACTTCGGATTTAAATTACAAATAATTGAAAAATTATTCCATTAATTTTTTTGGCTTTCCTCTCTTAATACGGCTATAAGCCACATCATCTTCGAGAGAAGCTACATCAAAAGTACTTTCAAAAAAGCTATTAAAATCAACACTAGAAGTTTCAAAAGAAATAGTGTGTGTAACAACCTTATTCGAAAACCCATTTTCGATTAGGTTGATATGTGTTTGATTTTCATTAACATTAGAAGTTACAATAATGTTGGCATTTACTGTAAAGGTAATTTCATATTTACCATCTAATGTTTCAATTACTGGATATGACTGTAATAATGTACCGTCAATATCTTTTAAAATAGTTGTTTTTTTAGTGCTATTGGTAAATGATGCTAATACCAAAACGGCACTCAATGCGAGTACTAATTTTCTCATGTTAGGGGATTTTAAAGTTATTAATTAATTTTTTTCCAATTTCTTTGGAATCTATCAAACTTCTTATTAATTTTAAAACTAACGATACTAGGTAATTTAAAAACTACCCAGAAACCACTAGTTTTTAATTTAAAAACTAAAATTTGACGTTTTACTATAGTAATATAACAAAAAAATGTTAATAAATAAGCTCAAATTTGTTGA
Source organism: Aureibaculum algae (assembly GCF_006065315.1). Taxonomy (GTDB): domain Bacteria; phylum Bacteroidota; class Bacteroidia; order Flavobacteriales; family Flavobacteriaceae; genus Aureibaculum; species Aureibaculum algae. The sequence continues at coordinate 4,070,197 of NZ_CP040749.1, forward strand.
TAATCTTAAAAATTATATTTTAACAAACTAAATATCAAGACATTAAGATGAGGATAAAAAAAAATATCCAATTATACAATCATTACAATTAATTACTATATTAGCAACAGAGAAAAGAAAACTCCTATTATAATTGGAAAGTGGTGTAACTACTCTCCTTTCTCCCCTTTCTTTTCTCCCCTTATTTCAAGGAGTATTTATTATATATAAGTGTTTAGCGACAACGAAATACTCCCTACAATTACAGCCACCTCTTCTGACGTGGCTGTTTTTTTTTGCATAAAAAAAAGCTTATCGTCTCCGATAAGCTTTCGCACAATATAACTAAGATGTTAGGTCTATCGCAATCGATCCACAGATTTTACAAGGTCTTCATCCTTTTTGATAGCTCTGTTTGCAATGGCTAGCAAAACAACAACTACAATAGGTAAAAACGCCCCAATACCCTTCTCAGAAACTTGACTTTCTCCAGATAATGTTAGTAGATGATAAATCAATATGCCTAATAAAATAAAGTTTACTAGAATGTTAAAACGATTAATAACAAACTGATTTTTTCTTTGTTTAAACATAAAAACGCTTACAATACTCATAACTCCAGATATAACAAATAACACTGGTATTACTTTTAATGTAAACTCACTTTCTTGAAATAGGTCTAAAGCATAAAAAGATGCCCCCGACTCATTACTCCATAAATAAAACATTTGTATTAGTACTACTGAACAAATAGCAGCCAGAAGTAAATACAATGATTGAATACGTTGAATCATGTTTTTTAATTAAAATAACTTTGCAAACTTAAGTTAAAGTTTTTAAGAAATAAACTTATATATTAAATTTAATTTGTATAATTGCATCACAATTATCGTGTATTGTAGATTTTCTTCTTTTTACAATATTAAAAATTAAATTATATCATACAATTTATTTTACAACTCTCAGTTATAGGAAGCCCTCCTTATATTAATTAAATCACATTATTATTCAATGTTTGAAATAGAATCTTTAAAAGAGAAAAAATTACCAGAATTACAAGAAATTGCCGAAAAAATTGGCGTACCAAAATACAAGCAACTAAAAAAACTAGATTTAGTTTATCAAATTTTAGATGTTCAGGCGACTAAACCAGTACCTTCAGAGCCTAAAAAAGAACGCAAACCGGTAAACAAAGCACCACGCAAGCGAATTGGAAAGCCTGTTCCTATCACACCTATATCAAATGAAGAAAAGGTAGTTGAAAACGTTAAAACGGCTGAACCTATAGTTGAGCCTACAGTTGAAAAAACGGAAAAGCCTAGCAAACCAACACCAAAACCTGCTCCACGTAAGAAAGTTGAGAAAGAAGGTGTTGTTGCAGATAACAAACCTGTTACAGATAATAAACCTAAGGAAAATACTTCAAAAAATCCTAGACCGCCCCGTAAGGAGCATAATCAAAACGGGCCCAATCCAAGAAATACAAATAAACAAAACAAGCCACAACCAGGTGCAAATAGAAGACAGGGGAAATATAGAGATCCTGACTTTGAATTTGACGGCATCATTGAAAGTGAAGGTGTATTAGAAATAATGCAAGATGGTTACGGATTTTTACGTTCATCTGATTATAACTATCTATCATCTCCTGATGATATATATGTATCTCAATCTCAAATAAAATTATTTGGACTAAAAACAGGTGATACTGTTAGAGGAATTGTTCGCCCTCCAAAAGAAGGTGAAAAATATTTCCCATTAATTAGAGTATCATTAATTAATGGTTTAGATCCAAGTATTGTTAGAGACAGAGTAGCTTTTGAGCACTTAACACCATTGTTTCCAAACGAAAAATTTAACTTAGCCGAAAAGGGAAGTTCAACATCAACGAGAATAATTGATTTATTTTCGCCAATAGGTAAAGGACAAAGAGGTATGATTGTATCTCAGCCTAAAACAGGTAAAACAATGTTATTAAAGGATATAGCCAATGCAATTGCTGCTAATCATCCTGAAGTATATCAAATTGTTTTATTGATTGATGAAAGACCTGAAGAGGTTACAGATATGCAACGTAACGTTAAAGGAGAAGTTGTTGCTTCTACTTTTGACGAACCTGCTGAAAAACATGTAAAGGTTGCTAATATTGTATTAGATAAAGCAAAAAGACTAGTAGAATGTGGACATGACGTAGTTGTGTTATTAGATTCAATTACACGTTTAGCCAGAGCCTACAATACAGTTGCTCCCGCTTCTGGTAAAATATTATCTGGTGGTATTGATGCAAATGCTTTACACAAACCAAAACGCTTTTTTGGTGCAGCACGTAAAATTGAAAATGGAGGTTCTTTAACCATCATTGCAACTGCATTAACTGATACCGGTTCTAAAATGGATGAAGTTATCTTTGAAGAATTTAAAGGGACTGGTAATATGGAGCTACAATTAGATAGAAATATTGCTAATCGTAGAATTTACCCTGCTGTTGATTTAGTTAAATCTAGTACACGTAGAGATGACTTGTTACTTGATGCTAAAACAGTACAACGTATGTGGGTAATGCGTAAATATTTAGCAGATATGAACCCTATTGAAGCAATGGAGTTTATTAGCGAAAAAATTAAGTATACTAAAGACAATGAAGAATTTTTAATATCCATGAATGGATAAAATTGCACTTTTTTTAGCCTAAAACTAGAAGCAGAGCAGTTTAAATTTAAAAATATCTAACTCAAGTAATTGAGAGTCAAGCATTTTTTGTTTGACTCTTTTTTTTATATCAAATAGTTTTTTTTGTGATATAAATATATGTATCTTTGCCGTCCATATCACGGGATAGATTATTACCCTTTGATAACGCTCAAGACAGGTACCTACCCAAATGAGCAGAACAATAAAAAATAGTGCTTACTTATTTTTAGCACATAAACATATATCGCGGGATAGAGCAGTAGGTAGCTCGTTGGGCTCATAACCCAAAGGTCACAGGTTCGAGTCCTGTTCCCGCTACTAGAAAGAGTAATCAGAAATGGTTACTCTTTTTTTATGCAGTAAAGTCAAGTAATATAGTCTTCAATAAAAATGCTCATTTTCAAATCCTAATAGAATCTTTAAATATTAGGCACACAATTAGGGTTGCAACTTTTATTCATTGGGTTGCATATTAAATATTTTAAAATCAATAAGTTTCACAATGTAAAACAATAGATATGACAACTATTAGACTCAAAACATTATTTGTAATTTCTAAAAGTAGAATTAACAAAAAAGGATTTGCACCAATATTATGCAGACTTACTTATTTTAATAAGAGAAAATCTTTTGCAACAGGATTATTTATAAATCCACAACATTGGGAAAGCAAACAACAAAAAGCTAAACCACTAAATAAGGAAAATGATTTTATAAATACTCAATTGAGTCTGATAAAACAAAATGTTAATCAGGCTTTTTTGTTTCTACAGGTCAATGACGAAGTATTTAGCGTAGAAGATGTTTATTTAAAATATAAGGGTAAGAATATAAATACTCATAAAACGCTTTTAGAGGTTTTTGAATTACACAACAATAAGATGGTGCAGTTAATTGGTATTGAATACACTAAGTCCACTTACAGCAAGTTTATTGAAGCCAAAAATCATACTGTTAACTTTATAAAATACCAGCATAAGAAAAATGATATACAGTTAGAATCTCTGAATATGAATTTTTTGTCAGATTTGGATTTTTACTTAAAGACAAAAAAGAATCAAAAACAGATTACCATTAATAAAACTATTCAGCGTGTTAGAAAAATTGTCAAATTAGCATTAGCAAAAGGTTACTTAAAAAATGACCCATTCCTGTTATATAAACCTAAAAAATATGAAAAAAAAGTAGTCTATTTAAGTCAAGAAGAATTAGATGCATTGCAAGGTTTTAATTTTACACAATCGAGGTTACAACAAGTAAAGCATATGTTTATTTTTTGTTGTTATACAGGATTAGCATATCAAGAAATGGCAGATTTGAAACAACATCACCTAATTAAAGGTTTTGACGGGAATACATGGATAGAAATGGTAAGAAGAAAAACACAAAGTAAGATATCAATTCCTCTGTTACCTGAAGCTGAAAAGGTTATTAAGCGGTATAAAACGGAAATCTCTCTATTACCAATTATTTCGAATCAAAAATTTAATTCTTACTTAAAAGAAATAGCAGCGATTGTAGGAATTGAAAAACGTTTAACTCATCATATTGCCAGAAAAACCTTTGCTACAACTATTTTGTTATATAATGATATTCCAATGGAAATAGTAAGTGAATTATTAGGGCATTCAAGTATCACTATAACACAAAATCATTATGCAAAAGTGGTACAGCATAAAATTAGTGAGCATATTTCAGTTTTGAAAAAGAAACTTAATAATTGATTTTAATTTTATTTAATATAAACATATAAGCCCTTGGATCTGTAGGACTTATATGTTTATTCTTATCATCTAAAATATGTAGGGGCTGTCCAATGAAAAGGCATTGTTTGGGAAAAACGGCACAAGAAAAGAAGTTTTCGGTAACGTATTACAAAGAAGAATATGAACGCAATAACCAACGGGTAAACAGTAAACGTGGTAGGTATATGAAATCTAAAAGACAGAGTACAGTTGAACCAGTATTTGGTACACTTACCCAATTTATGGGACTCAGAAAAATAAATACTATTGGCATACAACAAGCTAATAAGGTGATGCACCTATCAGCGATCGCCTATAATTTAAAGAAATACCTAAAATTTACCAGTAAAGTAGTAAGAAGTGATGTCAAATCACTTACAACCTATTTAACTCAAAATATTAACAATATATGGGGTAAAATAAGCTGGTATAATCTCTTTAATAATATTGAAATGAGGTAGAAGATTAAATTACAGCCGTTCTTAAAATGGTTGAAATCAAGTCAATTATTGATTTAAAAGGGTGTTTTACTGCTTGTGCAACGATTACCGGTGTTGGTAGTAGTGCTTTATTCTTTAATTCTAAATAACCTATTAAAATAACTTTTCACAACCGTAATACAACTTGTGTTTGACCTTTGGTTATTGCTTTTTAATTCAATTCTATATTTTTTTCCGTTTTCTTTTTTTGTTATTAATTGATTAATATATTCATTGATTTTAGAAGAGGTGATTTTGACCTTTTCGTTATTTATTTTTTTTATGTGTTGAGAATAGAAATATTCAAAGGGATTACTAGAAGAATCAATTTTGAAATTATTTGAGTTGAATCTTGCAAGATCGATAATCATTTGATAAACAGAATTGAAAATTATCATTCTAGAAGATATTGTTATAATATTTTCTTTGAAAATTTTTTTTGTTAATTCTGGACTATAAATTTTTGAATCAGGTGGTTTGAATGCAGCTATCCATTCTCCGTGTTGAACCTTATTTCTAATACTAAATGCGGGAATAAGAAAGTCTTTTATTAATGTTTCTATTTCTCTATACTTATTAATTAAATCAGGTGTTAGTGAAGGGAAATTTCTAGAATTTATTGTCAAACGAACGCAAGTTTCATTTCCAATTGGAATAAGATTGTTAGCTTTTAAGAATGCTATTTTTAATGCAAAAGTCCATTTCTGTTCTAATGAACGATGTTTGTCTAAAAGAAATTCAATTTGATTTTCAGAAAAGACATTTGGCTCATAGAATAAACGTCTAATACTTTCGTCAGACCAAGAGGCAAGTAATCCTAGTAAGATTCTATTATAGCTTCTTACATTTTCTATTAGTTTTATTCTTGCTATATTATTGAAGGGTTGTTTAATCTTATAAACACTTTCAACTACTTCTTCTTTATAAGAAAGTTTTATGTTTTCTTTAATTAAGTTAATTGCATTTTCTAAAGACCTCTTATTTAGGTTGTGAAATCTATGAATTTTATGTTTTTCTGAAGTTGTTAGTGCCATAGTTAATTATTAAGAAGCATTCCCGATCGAAGTTAATCTATGAAATTGACTTCGGCCGGGAATTAAACCCGGTTGAAATGAATTGCTTCAAATCAAGGCACCAGCCCACGCTTCTTTTGGAAGGTCTTTATGTGAATTTATTCTTTTTTATAATGTTTTTTTCAGTTCAATGTGTTTTTGCATTACTACCAACGTTTGGCTAAATTTACGTTGCTGTAAGGTACAAAACAGCAATGAAATTTAGGTTTTGTTATCAACAGTTTTATTCTTTTACTCCTTTTTCACGGTTTTCTATTTTGTGAGCAATTCCAAGGTTTTCGATAGAATCATTACCGCCAATTGAAATAGGTTTTATGTGGTCTACTTCAATATCGTCACCAAGAAAAATTGGAGCTTCACTTAAGGAGCTTTGATTATTTTGTTTTTTTATCAATGCCAGTTTTTCACTTTCATTTAATTTGATTTTTCTATCAGCTTTTTGGTATCTCTTATGAAACTCATCAAGTTTTTTATTGAAATGACTAAATCCTTTACCATCTTCGTGAAATTCCTGTGGTATATTTTTAGCAAAATTTAATAACTCAGAGATATCTTTCTTCATTTCAATCCTATGGTATTTAACCATCTCAAAATTGACTTTATCAATCATCATCCATACAAAATAGAAATCTTGGATTCTTCTTCTAAATCCACTTTCTACTTTACCACCATTCAAAACGGAATTTAATTCAGTTCTTAAGAAATCTGATATTTCTTCCTTAGTCACATTCCTATCAATTAAGACATACTTAATTTTTTTAATATTGCTTTTGACGCTTTTTAAAGACTTGAAAAAATGTTTTTTATTTTCCTCGTTTTCAGAAAGAGATTGAAGAAGAGTGCTAATTCTACCTTTAGTACTTATACGAGAATTCATCCTTGAAGTTTTTTGATAAACATCAATTGTCTTTGGCAGTTCGGAGTTTGAATAGTATTCAATATAACAGAGAGAAGTAATCAACTCTTCGTTTTCCATTCTGTCTCTATCTTTGGAACGCTTGATTTTTTTAATATAAAACCATGAATCAATGGACGATTTTAATTCTTTTATTGATTTAATGATTTCAACATCAACCCAAGAATTCCACATTTCAAAAGAATTTTCTCTTATTGGATATGGCTTATCGTTCAAGCGAATAAATAAATCTATAGGATCAAACTTGGGGTTTTGCGATTCATCAATTTCTACTACATATATTTGAAAATCATATATTTTGTCTTTTTGCTCATCACTTAAATCATTGAATGAAGAATTATTCAACTCTTTTAAAATCCTTAATTTTTTTAATTTGAAATTATGATTTTTTGATTTAACTAATTTGTCTTTTTCATTTAGGTAATCTTCACCTAAAAAACCTAAAAGTGTCAGTAGTCTTTGCTGCCCATCAATAACTTCATTTACACCGTCCAGTCTTTTATACACAAATATTGGAGGTAATTTTATCCCTAATAAAATACTCTCTATAATAGCTGATGCCTTGTTAACATTAATGACTTCTTTTCTTTGGTAAGAAGGTCTAAGAAGAAATTTTCTTCTTGTCATTGTCCTTACTATGTCATCTATTGAGTTATTTGCTGGTTCAGGTTTTGATAACCTTAAAGTCTCAAGCAATGTAAGGTCGATTTCTTCTTCACTTTCGTTAGAAAATTCTTTGAATTTCTTTCTTGCTGATTCATCTGCTGTTACATAGTTATTAAAACTAACATTAAAACGAGATTCAAAATATTCAGAAGTAGAAATGTATCTTGACATTACTTGATGAGAAAATGCATAATCAACAAGGGTGAAATAATCAATATTTTCATGTATGAATTTTGAAACTTGTTCCACTTCATTGGCGAAGTCATATGTAATTTCTTCTAAATCAAGAACACTATATCCCCATAGAAAACACTCTAAAGCTAATCGATTGATTGAGTAGTTATTATTTTCAGAAAAACTACGTACTTCACCCAAAAAAATGATTTTCCTTTTAAATTCTTTTAATATTTCTGCTTTATTCTCAATATTCTCATCTGCATAATATTCATATAACTTAGACAAGATGTTTGTACGCCCCGTGCCTCTTACAAAATAATTAATGGGATACAAATGCATGACTAATGCACGTCTTGTAAAACTCATTATTTTTGCGGATGGCAATTCATCAATCTGATTTTTAGGTTGTTTAAAGAAGTTAGAGAATACCATTTTCATAAGTTCTTCATCTTCTGAATATTCAGATTTGAAGAAGTTAGAAAGGTCGTCATCATTATAAATTGCGTTGTCAATTTCAGCTTTTTTCAAAGGGGTAATCCCAGAATTGTAACGCGAAAATATTTCTTTTTTAACTTGATCCTGCAATATTGGGTCTAATGGGGGCTGGTTTACTAATCTAAACTCAATTAACCTCAATTTTGAATCTAAAAAACTATCAATAATGTCAGGATGTTTTTTAATTAATTTATCCCAGCTAAATCCTTTTAATTGAGATAAAATTGAAAGTCCTTTACTGGTTAAAGAGAACTCATTATTCATGAAACGTAGGATGGTCTCGTACCTTTGCCTACCATCAATGACTTCGATTCCTGAGTTATTATTAAAGAAAATTAATGGTGGTATTTCAGTACCAAGCAATATGCTTTCAATAAAATAAGAGGCTTTGTGGTCATCCCAAACGTAATTCCTTTGATAATAAGGTTTAAAGTCAATTTTACTTTTAGACCTCATGCTATAAAGACTATCTACTGACTTTGAAAAAGTTTCAACCTTTAAATGTTCTTTGAATATTTTTTCAAATAAATCTTGTTTACTCATATTGGTTAATTATTGTTGCTAACAATTGTATAAACGTATTGCGTTTATATCTGCTATGCTTATTTGTATTTTCTTTTGTCTTAATTAAGCTAAAGAAACGGCACTTCAATTGGGTTGGAGTAGGGTTTTATTTAGCGACTACTTCTCAAATGTAGAAATAAAACACCAATAAAGCAAATCGATAATTTGGATAGTTTCTTTATAATCATTCACTTAAAAAATATTCAAATTTGAATACTTATCCAACAAATAGCCAGTTTTAAAACTATTAATATCAGTTAGAGAATTAGTTTCTATATTATAAACAACTTCAACCCAAAACATATCTATTGCGTAAAGATTACACCTTTCTGTATCCGATATGTGATTATCTAAAAACGTTCCATATTGGTTAACAGCCTCCATACGGTTATTCAATTCTAACATATTAAATTCATATAATGTCATACTATATTAATTCAAAATAATGCAGTATAAAGCCTATTATAGCGAAGATCACCCCATAAATTAAGGTGTATTTACCAAAATCATCAAAATCATTCTGATTTCTTGGTTCATTACAGCTTCCTTTTGGTGCAGGTGTACCTTCCATTATAATTAAATATTAAGCCACTAATTTAGCAATAATTAACTATCTTTTTCTGTTAGCATAATCATTTCTTTAAGTAAATCTTGTGGAATTTTTCCATTTGTAAGTTTTTCCAATGTAGTTTTCTTTAATTGAACATTCTTAAATATAACTGGGCTATTAAAATTCAAACTCTCAAGCTCTAAAATTCTCCCTTCAATATTTATAATATTCATAAAGCGACGGAACTGATTAGTATTAAGATTTGGTACTCCTATATTTTTTACGGTGATACTAAAGTATGCTGTATAAGTCATAGTTCAAAAATAGAAACTATATCATTTATTGATTGTTTCATTTTGTAGCAAAAAGTAATTTAATATGACTCTTAATAAGTGTAGGGTAATTAATTATTTAATTATCTGTATTGAAGTAACACACCTAATATAGATAATATTAGCATGATTGCAATAACCCAAACAATTTTAGATATATTACTTCTTATTTTTTCTAATTTATCTATCTTAATTTGTTGTGCATACAGTAATTCTAGTTTGAACTGCTCTTCAGTAATACCAGTACGTTTAGAATTAAAACTGGCTTCACTTTTTGATACTTTTCGTGACATACTTTTAATTTAAGTTATAAATTTCATCTTCTATTGCTTTTTTTATAGTATCTAAATTGGAAAAAGCATTCTCATCTATAACTCTTTCTGAATCTCTACTGTAAAGAGTAAATTCTTTAGGAGAATAATTTGAGCGACCAAGCATTTTTATCATACGCCTTTCTACTTCTTTACTTTTTATAAATTTCTTGTAAGCTATCAAATACGCCAACGAATCTGATTTGGATAGGATTATTTCTGTTTTTTCAATACTCTCATTTCCAGTTAACAAAGAGTGCTTAGTTCCCTTTTCAATATACATGTAGTTTTTATTACATGACACAGTAAGTAAAATTATTAATATAAGTATGATTTTTATATAATTCATATTATCATGTAATATAGTAAATGTAAAATAACCTTAATACACATTTACGAGTGAATAACTACTAAAGAAATTCTTGAAGTAGTTATAATTAATATTTCTTAACATATAAAGATAATACCTTAGTTTTTATTTTAACTCATTTTCAGTGGTCAATATTATTATTTATAAGTAAAGAAGAAACAGTATACTAAGCATTATTAGATTCTGGAACATTATATAATAGTGATATTTTAGACGCTTTAGAAGAAATTGAAGTATTAATAAAAAGTTAGATAATTAAAAGCTTGAAAGAAAAATAAAATATTTTTTATATTTTTTTTAATTCCATTTCTCCACGTAAGCACGAGATAACCCAGACATCACCCCCTACTCTCTTTTAATTTTGGGGATATACCCCACCCTTTATATTAACTTAAAATTTTAAATTATGGTAACAGTTGTGAATTATGAATCCCGCACTAATAAAGCAGGAAAAGAATTTAATGTTCTTATTCTACAAGGTGGAATAGAACCAGTTAGAAGTACAATAACAGGAAAGTTTTATTTTTCTTCAAGAACTTGTGATGTGCCTGCAAGTTTTGATGAAATGACCTGTAAAAACCTAATAGGTACTGAATTTCCAGGTAGTATTAAAAGAGTCCCTTGTGAACCGTATGATTTCAATATACCTAATACCGAGGAATATGTAAATATTTCTCATACATGGGAGTATCAAGATAGTATAGATGAAATAGTCTCTGAACACATCGTTGAGACTGCAGCCATAATTTAAAAACTATTTTTAAAAAAGGCAGTTTCGCTGTAAGCCTCTAGATTATTTCTAGGGGCTTTTTTTAGACTTTATAATATCAAGAATTATCTCCTATAATATTAATGATAAAGGATTGTATACTATTCAATAAAAGTAAGCACTTGCATATCTAAATAACCCTAAAATCTACGAAATTTCAGCTAAATTTAGAAATGTAACATTATAAATATATAGCTATTTCATTCAATCCCATCTAAAAAATAAATCAAAAAATGAATAAAAAAGATATAGCTGATTTATTAAGATACAGCTCTCCTAATGAGCTTTATATAGTATCGTATACAAATAAGCTACGTTGCTTAGTTTGTCCCTTTAAAGTTAAGGTAATTAAGCCTATTGGTATATTAAAACAAAAACAAATTGTCTATGTAAGTGAGGTGAAAATTACGCTAGAATTAGTTACAATATATGTTATTAAAGGTTTTGCCTACTACTATTATCATTTTGATATAATAATTGATGAATAGTAGATTACCAAGATAATAAAAGGAGTTTATGCTGAATTTTGGATAACCAAGCTTTTGAGACGGTTTTCTCCCAATAAAAAACCCCTGAAAAAGAAATGATCATTAATTTATGAACACAATGGTAATATAATTCCGTTGTGTTCATTATATTTGAAAGTGTACTTAGACAACTTATTTAAATGAACTCACTAGACCCATTACTTAACAATCTAAATAATTATTCTAATGAACTGACAATTTCAAAAAAACTGAAAAAGAAATTTTTAAATAAATTTTGGGATCATTATCAATTTCCTTTAGAGGAAAGAACTGATTTGTCAATTGAATGTTTTGATATTGGTTGTGGTCGAACTTATGATAATGATGGTGAAGTACTAAATGAACCTTTTTTTATAGAACATAGATTCAATGATTTTCTAATAGCTGAAATTAAAGTAGAATTTGGAAAGTTCAATGCTAGTTTTTATCATGACATTAAATTCTATTTAGAAGAGAAAAATAAAATACAATATTATATTGATTCCTTAGCTAAACAACTAAATCAAATTTTGAATGAAATTCAAGACAATAAATCCATTTCAGAAGAATATAGAATTATAATAATAAGAGAATTTAAAAAATGGATTGAAATTTTCAAGAACAAAGAATATAAATATTTAATTCCAAAAAGGAATTATACAACTCCAAGTTCTTTCTTATATGATTGTAAAGAACCTGAATATTATGAGAATCTGAATGATTTATATGGGCAATTAATTAAGGCGAAATTAATAAATGAAAACTCTAACAAAACTGATTTTTTAAATATTTTTAAGAATTCTAAAATTGTAAATAAAATTCGTTGGCAAGGAACCATCAGCGAGTTTTACTATTTTATTAAAAAATTAAATGATCATAAGGACTTTAAAGATTTAAAAAACACAAAATGGGAAGTTGCATCTAAATGTTTTTATTTACCCAGTAAAAATGCAATTGATGAATTCGATTGGAGGAAATTGCGTACGCAGAAAAATCCTACAGAATCAAAATGTAAGCTAATTGATAATTATTTAAAGTTTTAATAAACTACACTCTACACTACTCTGCATACAATATTTATTTTTAAAACACTTCTTTAAGTGTTTAGCACTTTCGCTAAACATTTTACTCTACACTCAGAGTATTCCTACCTATTTTCAAAATTATCTCACCATTTCTTTGCTGTAACAATAGCAATTAAGCTCTTGTTTAAAAGAATAACAATGTCAAAAGCATCAAAACTTAATAAATCAAAAAAAGTTGACTTTGTTGTCTATAAAGAAAGGAGGTAAAATTATGTAGTAGATTAAAAAGAATAAAGACAATTACCAAATCACTAGGTAACGATATATGATAAGAAAGTTTAGTGATAGAAATATTAAAAGATAAATATGAAAAAAGATAATTTTTACTATAAAGTAAAAGGCGAATATAAAATATCGCATGGTAAATTAATCAATTTTTTAGCAAGCAATGGTTTTGCTAAAGTTATTGAAGACAAAGAAGTAAAGTTAGTTTATGTTAGAAATAAGATAATTAAAGAAGTAATGGATGTAAATATTAGTGATTATATCGTTAATTTTCTAAGAAGAAAAGGTTTGAGAGAAGTCTTAAATGTTTTCTCAAGAAGTGTTGGTCACTATTTATCTAAAAAGTTGCTTCAAACCTTACCTACTTTGGATCTTTTATATCCAAAGGATAAAATTGATACTGCTTATTTTTATTATAAAAATGCAGTTGTATGCGTTAATAAAGATAAAATTGATACTATTGAATTTCACGACTTAAAGAAACCTATTTGGGAAGGTTTGATTATTGATTATCCTATAAATATAGTGGATTATAAATCATCTCAATTTGAAAGTTTTATGTACAATATATCAAATAAACAAGAGGGTAGATTCGAATCACTTAAGAGTATTATCGGTTATTTATTACACAACTATCAAGACCCTTCATTTGCAAGGTCTGTCATTTTAGTTGATGAAAAAATATCTAATGATGGCTCTGCCAATGGAGGAACTGGAAAAAGTTTGATTAATCAAGCAATTTCAAAATTAAGAAATGTATTAACCGTTGACGGAAAAAATCTCAAAAACGAAAGCAGATTTTTCTTCCAACAAGTTAATAAAACTACAAATGTCATTTGTTACGATGATGTTAGAAGGGATTTTGATTTTGAAACTTTGTATTCATCCATTACATCGGGAATCAATGTGGAAAAGAAATATAAAGCAGAGATTTCCATTCCATTTAAAGATTCACCTAAAATTCTAATCAGCTCAAATTATGCTGTAATTGGAACAGGAGGGAATACTGATTCTAGGAGAAGAATTGAATTTGAAGTAGCAAATTATTACACTAAGGATTTCACACCTATTAAAGAATTTGAAAACAGATTTTTTGATGAATGGGATACAGAAGAGTGGAATAACTTTTATTTATTTATGATAGATTGTGTTCAATTTTACTTAAATAACGGAGTAATATTTCCAAAACCCATAAACTTAAAAGAGAATAAATTAGAACAAATCACTTGTTCTGAATTTATAGAGTATATGGATGCTAATTTAGAAGTAAATACAAGATTAGATAAAAGAGATTTCTATAAAGAATTTCTTAAATTTTCAAATAGAGTGGAATTCAGCCAACATATTTTTACTAAGTGGCTTAGAGTTTTTGCTTTATATAATGATCTTGAATATTCTGATAAATCAAGTAATGGAAGTTACTATTTTAAATTTTCAACTAAAAAATAATATCATGAAAACAAAAATTTCAGGTATCATATATAAGGTTGAGAATACTCAAAATGGATTAGTTTATATTGGAGCAACAACAAAAGATGTTCAAACAAGAAAGCTAGATCATTTGAGCAAGGTTAATAGTGGAAAAATGGTCAAATTTCAAGAAGCTATTGGTACTTATGGTCCAGAAGCATTTTCTTGGAAACAGATTGATACTGCGAATTCAAATGATGAATTAGCCCAAAAAGAAAAGAATTATATATTTAAGTATGATTCCAAAAAAAACGGCTATAACTCTGATGAAGGTGGAGGGTTAAAAAAGACCGTCTATAAATACAACCTTGAAGATGGTAGTTTAATAAGTACATATGAATGTTTAGAAAAGGCAGGAAAATCAATCGATGCAACTAAACAAAACATATCTAGAGCTTGTTTAAGTGTGAATAATACTTACAAAGGATATTACTGGAGTTATACATTTAAGAAACCATATATTCCAAAAAAGGATATTCGTAGAAAAAATGTGATTCAACTTACTTTAACAGGTGAATTTGTAAATCAATTTAATTCAGTATCGGATGCTTCAAGGCTAACAGAGATTAATAAAACCTCAATAGCAAAAGTATGTAGAAGAGAAAGAAATCATGCTGGAGGATTTGATTGGAAGTATAAATTAGATTAATTTAAAATAATTATAAGGGTAGCTGAGATGTTACCCTTTTTTAATACTAGTCATTTATGAAAAATAATATATCAGAAATAGAAGAGAGCTACAATTTAAAAGGTGCTCAAAAAAAAAGAGTTAAAATCTCTAAAAGTCAAGATGCTTATGAAACATTTATAAATAACTGAAACTTAGAAACCATAGAATTAATTTAAGAGTTTAAAGCCTTATTATTAACCAGTGCTAATGAACTATTAGGGGTTTATACAATGAATAAGGCAGGGATTAAAAGGATTCCAGTAGATGTAATACAATTACAGCAATTGTTCCTAAAAATGCATTAAAATAGCTTATAAGCATTCGAATAGAAACTTAAAGTCAAGTGATGCAGATATCAGTATTAATAATCAAATCAAATAAGTAGCTGAAACTATGAATATTTCTTTATTAGATAGTTCAATTATTTCTAAAGATGATTTTTAATATTGAAAATAGCATTCAATTTTTAGCACTTAAAAAATTGATAAACAAAAAGAAGATATACAAAAAATTGAAATTCAGAATATGAGGAGTTTATGATTCATTGAAGTACCGTAAAAATAAATGAATTTAATAATCAGACTACCTAAATTTGTGATGCTATTTCATTTTTTCGTTATCCTTTTTTTTATTTAAAGTGTCTTTAGGTTGAATAAGCTTTGTGTCTAATTCAATATCATCTTTATTCTCTTTTGAAAGAATTTCAGTTTCAATAATTTTGGGTTTAACATTATTTGTATTAGTCGTAAATAAACCCTTAACATCATTAAAGGCACTAATTAATGTAAATAGCAGAAAAAAGAAAGTTATAATTTGAATTGAAGTTTCATTCCTTTCGTATAGATTCAAGACTTTAAAATCCTGAATTACAGTATCATTTTGCCAATTCTCCCCATTAAAATAGGTTAAAATGAAACTAAGACTATATCTTCCTGGCTTAAGGTTACTTTTAGTTTGTATCTCCCATAAAAATGGCGGGTTAAGATTTTCATCCTGAATTTCGGAAAATATAGTCATATAATTAATCGATTCAGAAAATAATGTAACCTTTTCTTTAATATCTGAATATCCAAAAGAACTCATTAATGTCAAAACGGCACCACTTTTAACAAGATCCTTACTTCTTTTAAAACCACCAAAAGTCATTCCCTTTATCCCATCTTTATCAACAATTTCAGTGCGTATTCCATGAGAACAAAATGATTTAGATTCATCAATGAAATTCGAAGAAGGTGAGAAAAACATCTTTGCTGTATTAAAATCAATATTTCCATAGCCAGATATAAAATGTTTGATAGTAATCTTTTCACCAGGCCTAATATTGGTGTGATCTGAAAAAAGTACTTGTGTGTAACTGCCAGGCATATCAGCATGTTTCCCGAACTGATAATGACTTTTATACATTGTGCCTTTATTGATCGAGTTATAAGCTGGGTCTTTTGGATATTCGGGTGTCATATATTCTGAGATGTTAAAGTAAAAAAATAATTAAAAAAAGATATTAAACAATAAATTAAATGTTTAGAAGCGTTCATAACAATTTAATGCAATTTAGTACAACTATATTTGGCTCAATATAAAATAAAATTAATAAATAAAAATTTTAACTTCTTTTACTAAAATGAGCCCCTTGCAAGTTTCATATAATAATAATAATAATAATAATAATAATAATAAGCATACTAAGTTTACTGAAAACGTACAATAATATAACCCATTAATTCTAAGAACTTGGACTTGTAGGATTCAGACCTCATACAGACCGCAACTAAAGAAGTTGTGTATTTTTAGAAGTTTACATTTAAAGATTCTTAAGCTATAATTGAATGAAAAGCATCCTTATTCTTGCATATTTAGATATATAACTTAGAGAATTATTTTTAATTTTTATAAAACATATAATTCATTCTCTTTTTTACAAATTAGAATTTCCTAAATTTGATTTAATAAATTTGGTATGAAACAATTTCATTTATATTCTATTAATTACCCTGGTATTTTCAGCCTAAAACCTAATGTATGGTTTAAATTCTCAAATAAAATTGGAAAATTTGCCTTTTTTATTGAAGAGCCAATAAAAGGAATTGCGATTAATGCCCCAAACAACTCATTAGTTTGGGACAAGAAAGGATGTAAATTGGAACATCGTATAGAAATAATAAAAAATGGAAACTTTATATTAAAACCAGTTTTAAAGGGAGGTGCTTCGGGCTTTCTTTCATTAGTAGAAACAGATTTTGAAAGTGGAAGGAGTTTTTTTGAAAAGGGAAGTACAAGACTATTTTTATTACTTGAAGAAGCTAAGGATGTTGATATTTCCGCAAAAATTAAAGAATGTTTGAATTTCATATTTGTTGTTTATAGTTCTAATGTAATTAAGAGTACAATTCTTCCAATTAATAGTAATTATTTAAATGAATCAATAATAATTTATGAATCAAAATTAGAATTAAACATAAGCTTTGATAAACTGACAGAGAGCAGTCTACAACTAAATCTATCATTTATTGATAAGGAAATAATATTTGCACAATCTAAATTTGGAATATACATATCAGAGAATCCCCAAATAAAAAAAAGCAATGAGCTAAAAGAAATTTCTGATGAATATTTTGATGTTTTTGAACTATTTTCATTAGGATTAATGCAAATGAACCACTTTGGCAATTATAAACTCGCTTTATTAGAATGTTTTGTTGCTGTTGAAATGCTAGTTACTCGAATAACTGAAAAAGTAAAGAAAACTAGAGGTATTTCACACGGTAAAATTAAAGATCATAAAAAATCTGTTGAACTTTCATATAAAATGGATATAGAATTAAAACTCTTTTTTCAATTTGATAAAAAAGAAGATTCTTTATTAGGACAAATGGTTCGTGCAAGAAGCATTAGAAATGGTTTAATGCATGAAAATACTCAAGTTGATGAAAAGGAAGTAAGAGTTTTAATTGAAGATATTAATAATTTTATTTTTATGTTAATTGAAAAAGATGATAAAAATAAATATTAAATGAATTTTAAAAAATATTAAAGCATTATTAAAAAAGGCATACAATTCGGTTACCAAGAAACACTTAAACAAGTTAACTATTTGGATTAAAGTAGACTACTGTCACAGGTTCGAGTCCTGTTCCCGCTACTAGAAAAAAGCTTCCATTAAATTGGAAGCTTTTTTTGTTTTCGATAGTTGCAGAATTATTTTTAAAACACCTCCTTTTTTCTCTAAAAACATAAAAACACCTTCGTCTTACATCAGTACTATTTATACTAAGTAATTCGTAATGTTTTAGCTGTTATTATTTATGTGCTTTACGTGAATATCTTTTAATTTGACTATTGTGCTACTTATTCTTTTACAAAACACAATTCCCTTAATTAGAATTGAAATAAAGTAAAGGCAATTCCCAAAACATATTACTACTAAACTTTCATTGAAAACTTTCAGATAAATGATTTAGATCATTTCTATTGAGATCTTACTAAAGTACTTTTGATATCATGATTAGTTATTGTTGTTTTTAATCTTAAAAAGTAATTATGAAAACTGACACTCACGATATTATAATATCTCATAGCGACAAGATACTATTCCCAACGTCTGCAATTACAAAAAATGATATTATTAAGTATTATAAAAACATTGCAAACTTCATGTTACCTTATTTACACGACAGACCATTAACGATGCAACGTTTTCCAGAAGGGATTACCGAAACAGGCTTTTTTCAAAAAAATGAACCAAGCTATTTTCCAGATTGGATCACAACAAAAAAAATAAAAAAAGTTGATGGGTGGGTTAATCACATTATTTGCAATACAGAAAAAACACTCATTTATCTTGTAAATCAAGAGGTACTTACTTTTCACATTGCGTTAAGTCAAATTGATAAAATAGACTATCCAAACAAGTTGGTTTTTGATTTAGATCCGCCAAATGGTAATTTTAATCTTGCTATTAAAGCTGCTAAAGCCTTACGCTATCTTTTAGAAGAAGAATTAGAATTAAGCACTTATGTAATGACTACTGGCTCTCGTGGACTACACGTAGTAACCCCTTTAAATAGTGATGAAAATTTTGACGAAGTTCATGAATTTTCAAAAATGGTAGCTACATATATCTCAAATAAAAATTCAAAAGAATTTACAACCGCCATTAGAAAAGTAAAACGAAAAGGACGACTTTACATTGACTACCTTAGAAATTCTTATGCTCAAACAAGTGTTGCCCCTTTTTCTGTTAGAGCCATTGAATATGCCCCCATTGCAACACCCTTAAATTGGGACGATTTGAATGATAACTCACTCCATGCTCAATCGTATACTATTAACAATATTTTTAAAAAATTAGAAAGAGAGGGTAATCCTTGGGCCGATTTCGAGCTTAATTGTAAAAGTATAGAGAAATCAAAAATTCAACTGAAAAAATTAATAGATAAAATTTAAAGCTTTATATGAATCACTAAAATTTAAAAAGATGGGTACTACAGGTCATAAAATTTCGATCTTAAAAGATCTTGGCAAAAAATTAAAAACAGATAAAGATTTAGATTTACTCATCGATAAATTGGCCGATTCTAGGCTTGTTTTATTGGGTGAAGCTTCTCATGGTACTCATGAATTTTATACTTGGAGGGCGGCAATTAGTAAAAGGTTAATTGAAGAACATGGCTTTGACTTTATTGCCGTTGAAGGCGATTGGCCTGACTTCTATCAGGTAAATCGTTACATAAAACAATATAACACAGAATATAAAAACGCTAAAGATGTTTTAAAAAATTTTAACCGATGGCCTACATGGATGTGGGCAAATTGGGAAACCGAAGCCTTAATTAAATGGTTACATAATTACAATAAAAATATTACCGCCAATAAACGTATCGGCATGTATGGTTTAGACGTTTACAGTCTTTGGGAATCTATGGAAACAATTGTTGATTACCTCAAAGTAAATGACCCTTCTTTATTGCCAACAGCTAAAAAAGCTGTTAGCTGTTTTGAACCTTTTGGTGATGAAGCTGGTATGGCTTATGCTAGGTTCTTACATCGATTTGCCCCCAAAACTTGTGAAAATGAAGTAGTTGACCTGTTGCAGGATATTTTAAGAAACGCTACGCATTATAATTCAGATTTAGAAGCATCTTTAAATATTGAGCAAAATGCTCACATTGCAAAAAATGCGGAGCAATATTATCGTTCTATTGTTTCTGCAGACCAAAATTCATGGAACATAAGAGATCATCATATGATGGACACTTTACGAAGGCTATTGACTTTTCATGGAACAAATTCTAAAGCCATTGTATGGGAGCACAACACGCATGTAGGTGATGCCAGAGCAACAGATATGCATCAAGAAGGGTTGGTAAATGTTGGTCAATTAGTTAGGGAAGAATTACCAAATCTTAATCCCAAAATTATTGGTTTCGGTTCCTATAAAGGTAGCGTAATGGCTGGTAAAGAATGGGGTGCCACCATGCAAAAAATGACGGTACCATCGGCGAAAAAAAACTCATGGGAATACCTGCTACATAAAACAGGAAAAGGAGATCAGTTACTATTTATGGATTCACTAAAAGCTAATGTTCATTTCAAAGCACCTATCCCCCATCGTGCTATAGGTGTGGTTTATCATCCTAAATACGAAAGTATCGGAAACTATGTACCATCTATAATGCCTGAAAGGTACGATGCTTTTATTCATATTGAAAACTCAAAGGCCTTGCATTCCATGCATGTACATACAGATAAATCTCAGTTACCCGAAACCTATCCATGGGCATTTTAACTTTTAAAAATTTATTTATGATGATATAGGTCATTGTGAAATTACTTAAAATTAACATCCTTTACATTTCAATTTATTAAAATATAATATTATGAAAACTTTAAAATTTAGCGTTATACTTCTTATCGTATTTTTCACTTCTTGTGTAAGTCAAAAAAAATATACAAATCTCCAAAACATTGCTGATAATTGCGAAAGTAATCTTAAAAATGTCTCTAGCGAACGTCTTCTATTAGAAAATAATTTAGCCAATGAGAAAAATAAATCTAAAGCACTTGAACAACAAGTAGATTATTTTAAAAGCACCAATACAAACCTTTTAGATCGTCTTTCAGACCTCTCTGTTGTAAGTAAATCAGGAGCCGAGAGTATTAAAAAATCTTTAGAAGCTTTAAACGAACAAAATACTTATATAAAAAACTTAACCAGTTCAATGCAAAGAAAAGATTCTCTTAACCTTGCATTGGTAATGAACCTTAAGCGTTCTTTAAATAATTTTGATGATGAGGATATTAATATTGAAGTAAAGAAAGGAGTTGTTTATGTTTCCTTATCAGACAGAATGCTTTTCAAATCTGGTAGTTACACCATAAATGATTCAGCACAAGAAGTAATAGGTAAGATTGCCAAAATTGTAAATGACCATAACGAGTTAGACATTCTAATTGAAGGTCACACTGACACCGTACCAATTCATACAGCATGTATGGTAGATAATTGGGATTTAAGTACTAAAAGAGCAACCTCTATTGTTCGGTTAATGCAAACCAAATTTGGTGTACATCCTGAAAGAATGACAGCAGGAGGCCGTTCAGAATATATACCTAAAGCTTCAAATGACACTGTTGAAGGTAGAGCTGCAAATCGTAGAACCGAGATCATTATTCTTCCAAAACTTGATCAGTTCTTTGAACTTTTAGAACCACCAACAACCTCCAAATAAATTAATATTTGTTAGGTCAAAAAAGAAATGACTAAAAAAGGAAGTCACCCCATAAAGACTTCCTTTTTTTTTAAGAGAATTTAAGATATATACTATTTACGATGAAAAAACAAATCTTATGTTATACAGATTTTTCTGAGAATGCATTGAATGCCATTAATTATGCTATAAAATTATATGAACAAGAATCTTGTGTGTTTTATATTTTAAATGCGTTTCAAGCAGATAGAGAAGCTTCAGATATTGAGGCTCTCGTGCCAGATCCAGAAAACGAAAACTATATAACAGCTAAGAAAACATCAGAAGTTGGCTTAAAGAATATTGTAGCTATTATAAATTCAAATGACAATCACATATACAAAATCGTATCTAATTTTAACGCTTTATTGTTTGCCCTAAAGGATACTATAAAAAATAACAATATTGATTTACTTGCAATTGGCACTAACAAAGCATCAGATATTGAAAGTGGAAATGGTATTCCTACCCTAAGTATTATGGAATATATTACAGAATGTTCAGTTATTGCAGTTCCTGGAGACTATAATTTTTCAGGACTTAAAAATATAGTACTTCCCCTTGATTACAAAGAAGCAATAAACGAAATAAATTTTACTGAATTGTTAGTAATTAATAAGCTATATCATCCTGAAATACACTTGGTACACATCAAAAATGAGTTTAATCTTAATAACCACCAATTAGAAAACAAAACCTTGTTAGAATCGATATTTAAAGGGTTAAAATATAGTTTTGATACACTTAAACTTATGAATATTAATAAAAGTATTCATTTGCTTATTGATAATAAACAATACGACCTCATCATTTTTCTTGATGAAAAATCGAATTACATTGGCAACGAATTACCTAGGTCTTTACGCAAACAAATAGATACGCATTTATCAATTCCTGTTTTATTACTTAATATTAAAGTAGCATCGTAAAACCAATTAACAGAAAATACCTTAACATTATAAAAATACAATATGTATTACTGTAAAACTGACCTCGGTCATTTCAGTTACTAAACATGATCCATAATTTTGATATTCAATAATAAATCATTTAATAACATTAACAATGGAAACATTAGCAACAGAAACAGAAGTAACTTCAATGCCAAGAATAGGTGATGAAGCTCCAAAATTTAAAGCAGTAACTACACAAGGAGATATTAACTTTCCTGATGATTATAAAGGAGAATGGGTAATATTATTTAGTCACCCTGCAGATTTTACACCCGTTTGTACTAGTGAATTTATAACATTCGCAAATCTTGAAAGTAAGTTTAATAAAGCAAATTGTAAACTCGTTGGATTATCTATTGATGGTTTATACAGTCACATTGCCTGGTTACGAACCATTAAAGATAAAATTGAGTTTAATGGTATGAAAAACGTTGAAGTCAAATTTCCTTTAATTGAAGATATCTCTATGGAAATTGCCAAAAAATATGGAATGCTACAACCAGGAGAGAGTAAAACACAAGCTGTGAGAGCAGTATTCTTTATAGACCCAAAAAGTACTGTTAGAGCTATAATTTATTACCCTTTGAGTTTAGGTAGAAATTTCGACGAGATTTATAGAGCTCTAATTGCTATGCAAACTGCCGATGCTTTTAACGTTGCTACTCCTGCCGATTGGAATCCTGGTGATGATGTAATTGTATCACCCGCAGGTTCTTGTGGTGTAGCCGAAGAAAGAATGACTAATACTGACGAATTAGATTGTAAAGATTGGTTTTTCTGTACTAAGAAATTAGACAAAGATGAAATATTAAAGAAAGTTCTTAAAAGTTAAGTCATTCATTTTTTATGTTTAATCTCTCAAATCTTTTGTAATAAACTAATGTGTTTATAGCAATTACGAATAATGAAACTAAGAGAGATAGCATATTTCTTGATTACAATAGTTACATTAATATGCAATGGGTTTCCATTTTATAACCTACCCAAACTGTTTTAGTCGAAATTAATTTTCCGCTACTAAACCAATTTACGGATGACCTAAGTTATAAAATGGAAACTTTTATTATGTTTTACATATTTGTTTTTTCATAATAATATATTGGGTTAGAGAAAGCCTTTAGGATTTTCGAAAATGTAGTTATAACCTCAACAACATATAGCAAGGTCAACTTCGAAAAACAAAAGTGAGTCGCTGAAAAAGATGAATATTTAGTTTTTATAGTTGACATCGTTTAAACGTACTTTTTCAATACGTTTAATACCATTTCTACTCATAATAATACGATAACGTCTATATTCAGCCCCTTTTTCAGTAAAATATTTTTGAATAATATTAATGGGATATACCTTGTCGGCAATTTTTGTGTACAATTCTCCTTTTTTAACTAAAATATAATCCTTTTCAGGATCATCCATATATTGAATAAAGCGATGAAAATTAAATCTTGTAATATCTATTAAACCTAAAATATTTTCATCTGGCAAATCAACACTAAATCGCTTTGAATTTAAAATAATTTTCTTTTTGTACTGAATAATTTGTTCATTTAACGCTCTCGTATTAATTGTTCTATCCTTAAACCTATATTTTTTAATAACAGATTCTAATTTTTTAAAAGGAACAAAGCCAAAGCTTTCTTTAAAAAAGCCAATTCTTCTTCCAAGTGAATTTGTAATATTTATTCTAAAATCATAAAAAAACGTACTCGATTTACTCATAAACTGCATGCTTATAAAGCTCTTTATTCTATCTTTTAACATATAGCTAATTATCAAAGCAATAAAAAAGGGCAAGGTGAAATTTCCATAGTATTTTTGAAAGTAAAAGGCTACACCTGTAGAAAAAATCATAGCAAGTCCAGCAGCCATTGCTAACAATGTTTGTTCAAAAACAACCCCATCTTTACGAACATCTTGGTTCAAAAAAACGACACTGTCAATATATTTTTTTAATTGATTTCGTTTATATAAGAGTTCTTCAGAACTAATAGATTTACTTTTTGGAGAATCATACCCCTTATCCCTTTTGTATTTTTGTTCATAATCAATTATCTTGATAATTGTATTGAGTTGATTATTCAACTCATGTCTTTTTAAATAATTATATAAACGCATAAGTTGCAACTCTACAACATTACTCATATGTTCATCTGCATACAATACAAATTTCTTATTATTCATTATTAATGAAGAATTGGAGACACTTTCAACTATCTTCCTGTATTTAGAAAGCATCTTTGGAATCATATTTAAAAAGCTTTCCACTTTTCTAACATTTAGACTTTTTGATTTAAAAAAAGCATCGACCCGCTCACTTATTAAAGAAGTAAATATTGACGCAAACATTTTTACTTGATCTTCATAAAGCGATCGTTTTTTTTCAGAGGAATCATTGATAAAAACGTTTGTATTTGTTTCTAACCTCTTTAATAATGAGTTTTTACCTCGATTGATTTGACTTAATGTGTATTTAGGACTGTCATATTTTGTAAACAATCTAACATCATTATAAAATTTAGTACTGGGATATGTTTTGTTATTAATGTTTAAACTATCTGGGAAAAACAAATAAGTTATTGTGGTGTAGACCGATTCTTTTCTCTTAAAAATTGTATTATAAGTAACATCAATAACTACCGAAAATTTATCATGTATTTTGATTGTACTCTTAATCATAATGCTAATTTAAAACAATCCGTTAGGGGTAATATTTAACCATTTAAAATAGGTCATCGCCATTAATATTGAAGTTAGCCAAGCGATGACTTGCATGGTAAAACCATATTTAAAAGCATCTGACATACTGTAGTGATTGGTAGAATAAAGTAAAAGACCGGGTTTGCTATTAAAAGGCAATACATAAACATGTTCAATTAAAAAGGCAACTGGTAATGCCAAACTAACAACCTCAAAACCAAATCTTGTCGCAATTCCTATAGCAATGGGAATAAAAATCATAGTCCGCATTGTTTTTGATTGCATAAACAGTGAGCTAAACACCATAACGCCCGTTAAAACAACATACAATATCCAAAATGGAGTGGTCTCGCCAAAACCAAGCATATCGAAAAATGCATTTACTGAAATGGAAGGTAAATCGGTTACATTAAAACCTGCTCCTAAAGTATAGGCTCCAGCAGAGAATAATAATAAGTGCCATGGTATATCAACATCATTCCATTGTATAATACCTATCTTCGGTAATAATGCAACTATAGCTCCTACAAAAGCGACTGCGGTAGGACTAATGCCATGCCATCTATCTGTTACCCAAAAAAACAAAATAAGTCCGAAAATTATAACAGATTTCACTTCATTAAAAGAAAATGAGCCCATACTTTTCAATTCCTTTTTTAAACTTTCCATTCCTCCTTCAATACTCGGTAAACGTTCTTCTTTAGGAATTGGAAAAATTATTTTTGTACCAACTATCCAACCGATCAACATTAAACCTAACGCCACAGGAAAAGAAGCAATCATCCATTGTGAAAAATAAATATCGGTACCAATAGCTCCTGCAATTAAAGATGCTGCCAATAAATTAGCACCAGAACCTGTTAAAAAAGAGGATGCTCCCATATTAATTTGAAATAAATTTTGAAGAATTAAATTTCTTCCAAAATTATTTTTATGACCTTTTGCAGCTCCATAAACTGCACCAACCACCATCATAATAGGCAATAGAATTGCTGCCTTTGCCGTAGTTGCTGATATGAAGAGTGATAATATTATATTAATGACCATAAAACTTAACATTACGGTAGAAGCATTTTTACCAAATTTAAGTATAAACCATAATGCAAAGCGTTTTGCCACGCCAGTTGCCACTAGCATACTCGCTAAAATAAATGATAAAATATTCAACCACATAATTTTATGCCCTAATTGTGCATAAGCAACCTCTTCCGGCAATACCTTTGTTAGAACCAGCGTGATAATTAACATAAGTGAAGTCAAATAATTGGGAATAGCCTGTGTAATCCATAAAATTAATGAAGTTACAAAAATGGCTAACATTGCTTTGTTAGAATGAACAAATTGTTGAAGGCCCACAAGATCATAATTCGCTTTGCCAGAAACACTTAAAGTGGAAACATCTATATGGTTTAAAAATGGAATATCAATAAAAAACATCAGTAGTATAAATGAAATAATAGCCAAAGGACCACCAATCTTCATTAAACTTTTTTCAAACTTTGATTTTTCCCTTTTAGGAAGCTTCTCCATACGGTAATTATGCATGTCAAGAACATCAAATTCTTTTACTAGCTTTTTATCTTCCATCTTTTGGGGTTTTTTACATTTCGTTGGAATAAAACTAACGCGATAAAAAGAAGCTGACTACACATTTTAGGCAGCCTCCTTTTTTACCATTTCTTAAATGGATTTTTCTTTAACATAGCATTATAATATTTCACGTCACCTGTTACTTCTTTGCCCAACCATTGCGGTTTTTCAAAAAATTCATCTTTCGATTTCAACTCCAATTCTGCTACTATTAACCCTTCATTATCACCGTGAAATTCATCTATTTCGAATTTATGTTTTCCTAATTGTACGTTATAACGCGTTTTATCAATAACGCCTGGTTCACAAATTTTCAGCAACTCTTCGGCTTCTTTTTCTGGAATCTTTTTTTCCCATTCGTACCGAGAAGCACCAGATTTATCACCTATTCCTTTAATTGTGATAAATCCTTGATGGTCACTTATTCTAATTCTAACCGCTCTTTCTGGAACTGACGATAAGTATCCTTGAGTTATCCGCATCGCTTTAACCGATTCTTCCATTTTAAATGAACTGTCTTTTACTAAAAACTTTCTTTCAATCTCTTTTCCCATAATTAATTAGCTAAAGATTTATGAATCCAACCTATTACACGTTTAATGGCTTGTAAATAATTTATATTCTCAACACCTTCCAAGCCAACATCTGAAAGCGTTTTTTTAACATCCTCAATTTCTGTAGATTCAGAATTAATTGTAATCACTTTTGCTCCATTAAACAGAACATTTGCAACTTCGCAAATACTGTTATTTACCATATAACCAAACCGTTCTTTATGCACATTAACCCTTTGCAGATTATCATTTGCATCAATCAATTCTAAAAATTCTTTGAGACCATAACTGTTTTTATTTAAGACAGGGGTTTCTACTTGGAAAGCAGGAAAAACATCCGTTATTAAAACCTCTTTAGAGATTGGAAATTCTCCTTTCATTAGTGGATTCCATTGTTCTAAGCCATCAACTGTTTGTACATATGTTTTGATATCCATTTTACCATCTCTAATTTTGGTATTATTAATATCATTGGTTTTTGAAATAATATATATTTCATCCGATTCTCGTTTCCATACACTCTGTGGTACTGGAACTGACAAACGAGCCATTAATTTAGCCTGCTTATCAAAATGCTGCCCAAAGGTTCTAAACTCAAAACGCGGTTTTGAAATTTCTCCTATTTTCATTGTTGAATTTGACATCGTTTTTATTTTAATGATCTGGTTTATCAAATACGTATAATTTCTCTTCACTATCACTAACAATATAAATTTTATCATTAGCGATAACTACCCCTTCAGACTTCACAAAATCAATAGAATAACTTTTAATAACCTCTCCTTTTAAATTACATTGATTAACCGTTTTACTCTGATCACTAACAATCCATAGTGCATCTATACTAGCATCATAAAATATTCCTGAATAGTCTTGTGCAAAAAGTAAGTGATACTCATCAATAATTGAAAAATCTTCGGCTAAATGAATTAATTTTCCTGGGTCTTTTTCATTTAGAATATAGGTTGTTTTATCTTTTGAATTGTACGTAACCCCTTCCATTCCACTATTTGGAGTTGTGTTTTCATATTCAATAGCATGTGTAATTGTTGTACCATCTGTTATGTTTAACTCAACAACTTCTTTTTTAACTTCTTCGGCTAGTAATAACTTTCCTTCTGTATAGGTGCTTACTCCCTCTAAATCATTACCTACAAAAGCGAGTGTATCTAATACTTCACCAGTCAATGACATTTAATAAACTTTAAGTGTTTGGTCACTAACCGTAAATAATTCATTATTTAGATAAGCTAAACCCGAGGGTTCAGGTACATCAATAGCATAACTTGCCTGTAAATTAAGATATTCATAAATTGTTCCGTTTGCTGCTTTTTTTGAATCATCCATAACTACCCATGTATCACTGCCGTCTGACACTCTCCCATAAGACCTTTCTTCATAAGCCGATAAATCCGGCAAGTCAATTTGATCGATAATAGTTCCTTCTGAATTAGTTAATGTAATTAGTTCTCCTCCTTTAGAAATTTTGAAATTAGCTGAACCGTTTGTGTCTAAACCATCACAATTAAAAACCACATAACCACCTGATGAAATGACCATATTTGGTATTACCCAACTTGATCCACTATCTGCTAAAGAGTAGCCTGTTAAATCAATCTCTTGGGCTCCTCCATTATATAACTCTAACCAATCTGGAGAACCTGAAGCTTTAATTTCATTAATTTTCACTTTAATTTTACTTAAAGCATTATTATTTGAAGCTCCTTTAGTAGCAGCCGTAACCACCCACTGATCTCCACCATCAACCTCCCTACTATAAGAATTATCAGGTGTAATTGACAAATCTGGTGTAGTAACCTCATCTATTAAAATATCATTTTCATTATATAAATAGACAGATTCTCCACCAGCTGATATTTTGAAATTTGTAGATCCATTTGTGTCTAAACCATCACAGTCATAAGTTACAAAACCGTCTGCGGGTACAATACCACTTGGTACAGGCCATTTTGTTCCACTATCGGCTAAAGCATAACCCGTTAAATCAATTGCGGTAGTTCCTGAATTATATAATTCTATCCAATCTGGTCCAGTTGTAAATATTTCATTTAATTGAATTTCACTCGTAACCAATTCATCGGGTTTCATAACATTATCATCTACACAACTAATTATCGTAAATAGAAATAATGCTAATAAATATCTTAAATTTTTCATCTATTGAAATGTTAGTATAATCTATTAGCTTACACTAGTAATTACAGTTTGATTCCTATTTTTTTATCACTGAACATTAAATACATTCCAAAGTATAGGGTCTTCTTTAAAAGCATCTGATTGGTCAGTTGTTCCACCTCCAGGGGTATCATCCAAATACATAGTGCCATCATTTGCATAATAATATTCAGCCTTATCGGTAGCAATACGAACATAAAAAGATACTTTTGAACCCGTTTCACTTAAAGAATCACCAGTATCAGTAGTTACATCTTTTAAATTAATGGTTACTCCTGTTTGAGTAAATGAAGTATCATCTTCACCAGAAACTTTATTAGCTTTAACATAAACTGGAGTATCGCCAATAGCAAAATAAATTCGTGCTTCTGCTATTTCATCAGTACTATCATAAATTAATACAACCGGAATATCTGTATCAGGAACAGGGTTTGTGGGGAACATAATACTTTTTAATGGTCCCTCAGTAGAAGTTGTGGTTTGATTAACAACAGCATCATAAACAACAGCACCTGAATCATCTTTGAATACTTCATCCTCAACACAACTTATGGTTAAGGTAAAGGCAATAATAACAATTAATAAATATCTTAAATTTTTCATTTTCTCTATTTTTTAATTCTTAAAAATCCATCTCTAATCTCATCGTTAGCATTCCAAAATCGTCACCTCCATTACCATTTGTCTCAATGACATCTGCAGGATCTTTAGTTAAATCTCCATTAAGGTCATGTCCAATATATAATTTCCCTTTACCGTTGGCATATCTATCATTATTAGTATATACATAGTTCACCATAAATTTAACATTGGGATTGAAATGATAGTTTAAACCAAATGTATATCCCTCTGCTGAACCTCCATAAACTTCGGCATCAAAATCATTAGCATCTACATAATCATACCTAAAAGCAAGTTCTAAATCACCATACTTTTTACCTCTAGATATACGCGTAAATTCACCTTCGGCTTTATTATAATTATATTTTCCACCAAACAATAAGTATCCTGCTTGTGCATAAAAACCGTCAATATTAACCGATGATAAATCATCCATTCTATTCACATTTACTATTTTATATTCGCTCTGAAACATAAGCCCTTTATAAGCTCCTGCCAATTCAAAATCAAACATATTTGTATTGTCTACATTTAAAATATCATCGGTATCTATGTATTTTTTCCTGTTGATTGATGAGTATGAACGTGTGCTATATCTAAATGAATTTGGAACCTCCGCAGTCGTTTGTGGTGTTCGATAGGTTGCTGCAACACCTAAATGCAGTACTTTGTCATTATCAATAATTGGTCTATAAACCACTCTACCCGTAAAAGCATATCCTTCATCCAAACCGAAATCTTTATTAGCGTCTTGAGATAAAGTTACTTCTTCTAATTCACCAACGGTATTAAAATGAGCTCCTCCAGATAATATATATTTATCTTTCCAGTGGTTGGCTTGGATACCTAAATGACGTGATGGGTCTAATTTCGAGGATAAAGAACGTTCTATAAAAGTTACATATCTAGAAGTTGTATTGGTTTCTAACCCAAAACTTTCTCGAAAATGACCAGCTTTAATATTTAAATCACCTGAATCAAAAGTATATTTAACATAAGCATCTTTTAACTCAACAGCTGAACCCGAAAAATCAAGGTCTAATTCACCATACCAATTATTCCATATAATGGCTTTAATGGCAAACCTAGCTCTACGAATTGTGGCACCATTCCCAATTGGATTCAATGCATCATTTGAAAAAATTCCACCATCAAACTGAATTCGATTATCAAACCAAAGCGAATAACTTTTATCATCTGAGGTGAAATTTAGAATTCCATCTTGAGCTTCCCCATTCAAACTTAACCATTTAACTTCTCGTCCATACTGGTTTATTCGAATAGAGTCATTCTTTTTTACATCTTGAGCATATGAACCAATACTGTAAAGGAATAATGCTATAATCAGTGCATAAAATTTATTTTTCATTTTTTTTAATTTAATGTTCATTATATGTAATACTCTATACCATAATTATTGTACATCATCATTTATATAAATATTGAATTCAATTACATTAAAAAAATGAGGAGAAAATTACAATCTCCTCATTTCAAAATAATTTTTAAGAAACTTCTATTACTTTTGGTGTATGTTTTTTCAATGCTTCTTTTTTGGCAAGATTGAATTTTAAGATTCCATCTTTATAAGAAGCTTTTACTTTTTCATCCTCAATACTATCTGGGAGTAATAAAGATCTTTCAAAAGAATCATAACTAAATTCCTTACAGGTATAGTCATCTTCCTTCTCTTCTGTAGTGTTTGATTTTTTAGCCGAAATATTAAGATATCCATTATCAATATTTACGTCAAAATCTTTTTTTGAATAACCAGGAGCTGCTAACTCTACTTGAAAATCCTCATCTGTTTCCTTGATGTTTAAAGCGGGTTCATCCATTTTTTTATTAAGAAAATTGTCTTTAAAAAAATCATCATTATTATTAAAAAAATCTGATGCCATAAGACTTCTCAATGGACTTGTTCTGTGTTTAAATTTTACGAGTGACATAATTTTACATTTTAAATTAAACAATTAATTTGATGTAAATTTATCACCCAAATACGCTACTAAAAATGACCTGAGTCAGTAAGGTCTTTTTTTTATTAACATTAATCATTAAAAAAAGAACGGATTCAAAAGCTTAACTTGTAACTTGAAAACAAAAAAAAAGCTTCCAATTTATTGGAAGCTTTTTTCTATTTTTAAAACCTTACATGATGAGAGGTTCTAATAACACAATGGTATAATTTGAATTCATAATTACTTTTCCATTTTCAACTTTAACTGAAGTGTTTGAATATGCCTCATGTAACTCCATACCCTCTTTAAAAACTGAAGATACCTTAATTTCTTTTTTCCCTTTTGGTAAATCCAAACCTATAACCACTGTATCTGTGAAATCTCC
Source organism: Aureibaculum algae (assembly GCF_006065315.1). Taxonomy (GTDB): domain Bacteria; phylum Bacteroidota; class Bacteroidia; order Flavobacteriales; family Flavobacteriaceae; genus Aureibaculum; species Aureibaculum algae. The sequence goes on from NZ_CP040749.1 coordinate 4,102,973, forward strand.
TTTCGTATACACTCTTGAAAACACATAGGGTGTATCAGAAATTTTTTTATGCCTTCCGGCTCCAACAGCAGGGTGTGAATTTCTAAAGTTACCCAACTTTTGCCAATGTAATAATATTCCATTTGTCTTAGCATTAGCATTAATACTGTCCCAATTCATAAAAGAACGTAACGTAGCATCTCCTTGAGTACCTTCTATAATTAGGTCTCTTGCCGATTCATCACCATAATAGGTTTGTGAAGTACCTGGTGTTAAGTATAAAATATTGGCTGTCTGTTCCGATTTTTTTCTTTCCGGATCAAACGGTTGTCCGTCATCATGTGAGGTTAAATAGTTTAAAACGCTGTACCCTTTTAGGGTTGTATTTAAAAGAGAATCATATTTTACAAAAATACTATCGTAGGTTTTTGTGGCATCATATTTTAATTCAAAATTAATTAATGCATTAAAACTTTTATCAAAATAATTGACTTTTTTATCACCAAAATCAAAGGCTTTCCCTGCACTTATACCATAATTATATACTTCACCCACCATATAAAAATTAGTATCATCTAACACTTTTTCAGGATTGTTTTTCTTCCATTCTGCGAAAGCAACATCACACGCTGTTCTGAACTCTTGCCATACATTTTCTTCTGTATGTTTTACCGTATCAACCCGATAACCATCAATACCAAATTCAGTAATATAATCTGTTAACCACTTTATGATGTAATAGCGTGGAGCTCTAGGATAGCCTGTTCTTTCAAAAAAAGCATCTAGCTCTTTCACTTCTTGAGCATAGCGTCCTTCTTTCTTCCATTTTTCGACCAATTGAGGAGGTAAGCCAACCTCTTCATTGCTTTCTGTTTTAATATCTGGTAGGTTTTCAACTAACGTACACGCAGTAGTACTTTCATAATCTTCGTAGGTACAAGCAGGTGCTGTTCGTACCCATTCGGCAGGCCAAACCGGGTCCTTTTCAGTCACAGGACCGGTATGATTTATTACGGCATCTAATAAAATCCGTATTCCATTTTTATGAGCAACTTCTACCAATTCTTTGACGTCTTCTTTCGTTCCAAAATTCGGATCAATAGCTGTCCAATCTTTTGTCCAATACCCATGAAAACCATAAGTAATTCCTGTTCCTTCATTTGTACCACCGTGAATTTGCTCTACTATTGGTGTCATCCAAATCGCATTAATACCTAAATCAGTAAAATAACCTTCTTTAATTTTCTGTGTGATACCTTTTATATCTCCTCCTTCAAAACCTCTTAATTTAGCAGCTTCTTCAGTGCGTTCAAAATTAATATCATTAGCTGGGTCTCCATTATTAAATCTATCCGTTAATAAAAAATATAGATTTGCTGCTTCCCAGACAAACGGAGTTTTCGATTCTGTTATTTCTGTAGGTTTTTGTTCTTTTTTGTTTGAACAACTGAAAAGGATAAAAGAAACTAATAGCGGTATTATGTATTTCTTCATTTTATTATTTTTTAAAAATTTGGGATGCCCCACTTCTAAATTTCAATCTTACGTTTGAGCAACGCTACTTTCCATTCGACTCCGCTCAGGCTGAAGGAAGGGAATTTTATTACTCTTATTTTAATTTCAAAATAAAGGACTCTAAAGGTTCTACATCTATTCTAATATAACCCACCCCCTTTTCTACTTTTAATGTGGGTTTATTTTTATGATAGATTTGGTCTTCCGTTTCATATTCCCCATCCTTTAAATTCCATTTTTTGATAATATCATTGGGTACCTGCAAGTCAAATCCATAATGATTACTGTCATTAAAATTTGAAACAATTATTAATTTTTCAGCAGCATCCCAACGTACATAAGACAGCACCTTATCATTATACCATTCCGTATGGTATCTATTATGATGATGAATATCTTGATACGCACCCATCATCGCTGAACTATTAATGGTAAAGTTTAACAACCGCTTATAAAAATCTCTTAGAGATTTTTCCTCATCGGTAGATGAACCTCCATCAAATTTTTTATCATTCACCCAACGTTGTAAATTTGGTACGCCAATATAGTCGAAAATAGAAGTTCTCGATGGACTTCCAAAACCCGCATTCTCTGCACCAGGCTCACCCAATTCTTGACCAAAATAGATTAAAGTTGGTGACGTACTAATAGTTGCAGAAATAACCATTGCCGGCTTTCCTTTTAAGGCATTACCTGCAAATTCAGGACTTGCAATTCGTTGTTCGTCATGATTTTCTAAAAAATGAAGCATGTGATGCTCAATATCTTTCTTCCATTTTTCAATATCTGCAATATGATCAGTAGAGCCATGACCTTGCATAATATTCTTAATGGTATCATAAAGCTGTACTTTATCGTATAGATAATCCATTTTCCCTTTACGGATATAATCTCGATACAAATCAGGATTGTACACCTCAGCCATTAAAAATGCATTTTCATTTTTCATCTTTATAGCAGAGTTCATATAACTCCAAAACTCAACTGGAACCATTTCAGCCATATCATATCGAAAGCCATCTACTCCCATTTCTATCCAATACAAAGCAATATCTTTAAATTTAACCCATGAGCTTGGCACTTTTTTATCCTTCCAGAAATCAAAATGCTTTTGATAATTTTTGTTCTCAAAGCCTTCTGGTAATTCGTTAAAATCTTTTCTGCCATCGGGACTCACCCCATAATTAATTTTCACTGTTTCATACCAGTCATTTACATCTGGCTGAGCTGCTCTTGAACCATTACCTGTCCATTTTGCAGGATATTCTTCAAACCTATGATCAGCAAGTGGATTGTTTTCACCCCCTAGTGGTTGATACCCATTTTGCCATTCAGGTACTTTAAAGGCCTCTCCTGGAACATAATAAAAATTATTATTGACGTCATAAACAACTGTTTTGTCATCTTTAGCACCAAAATCATCTACCCCTTCTGGATTGGTTAATCCTTGATAATTACGAGCAACATGGTTTGGAACAATGTCAATAATCAGTTGCAGCCCCGCTTTATGGGTGCGTTTAATTAAGGCTTTAAATTCGGCTAATCTTTTCGCAGGGTTATCGGCTAAATCAGGATTTACATTATAATAATCTTTAACGGCATAGGGAGAACCAGCACGTCCTTTAACTACATCAGGGTCATCATTTGAAATACCAAACTCTGTATAATCTCTAATTACATCATGATGAGGAATACCTGTGTACCAAATATGAGTTACCCCTAAATCCTTAATTTTCTTCAACGCTTTATCGGTAAAATCACTAAATTTTCCAACTCCATTTTCCTCGATGGTTCCCCAAGGTTTATTTGTCGTATTTGTGTTTCCAAATAATCTCGTAAACACTTGATAAACCACTTTTTTATGAGCACTTTTTTCTATTTTCATAGTTTGTTTTTCTTCTGGTTGTTTTTCTTTATCACATGCTACAAAAATGGTAACTAGCATAAAGAATAATATATATATTTTATTTGATCTCATTGCTTCCTATTTAAACAGCCATAGTATTGCTTCTTCAAATCCATTTCTCCATAAAACTTCATTATGCTTACCTCCAATAACTATTTTTTTTGCTAAATTCTTATGTTTAAAACCGCTTTTTTTCATAGCCTCAATTACATTATCCATAGCTTCAATGGAACTATTATCCTCTTTATTTCCCATTAAGAAGTATGCTTTTACAGTTGATTTTTTACTATGCTCCTTTGTAAAATCAATTACCTTGTCTGAAAACCAAAAAGAAGGTGAAAATACGCCCACCTTTCCAAAAACTTTAGGATATTTTAATGCGGCGTAATAAGAAATTAATCCGCCCATAGAGCTTCCCATAATGGCAGTATTTCTACGTTGTGGTTTGGTTCTAAAAGCACTATCTATTTTCGGTTTTAAAGTTTCCACTATAAATTGGACATAGCCTTCCCCTTTTCCTCCACCGTAACTATTATTTTTCCATGGCGAGTACTCGTCAATTCTGTGTTTTGAACCATTGTCTATCCCTACCACTATTATTTTTAACTTCTTTTCACGTGCCAATTTATTAAGTGTTTCATCAACAGCCCATTCACCAGAAAAAGAAGTTGCGGCGTCAAACAAATTCTGACCATCTTGCATATATACAACAGGATATTTTTCTTTAGAAGAATTATAATCTGATGGTAAATAAACCCATATTCTGCGTTTTCTTTTAAGTTGCGGAATATGAAGTGCTTTATAAAATAATTTCACATTTGGAGATGCCGTTGAATTCGCAACTTTCCCCTGAGACCAATTGTCTATTGAAATGTGTACCGTATCATGTGACATATTAAAAATGTATTCTCGATTTTCAATTGTATAATAATCTTTATCCGTTTCAACAGACGCCCAAGAACCTTTTGTAAATTTAAAAAGAATAGCTTCTTCTTCAGGTAATGTAATGGAATAATTATTTTTTTGTTGCTTTAATTTATATTTTTCTTGACCTCCGGTCCACCCTTCAAAGTTTCCAGTAATATAAATATCCTCTTTGGCAGTGCTTTTAGGATATTTAGTAACAACAAAAGTGACTTGAGCCAGACTTATTTGAACTATTAATAAAAAACTTACTATTGATAATATGGCTTTGTTCATTTTATTGAAGTCCTAAAAACACACCACCATCCCTTTTAGGAAAGGAACAGTTATTATTTACGGTAGCTTTACAGTTTTGTTGTTAATAATATCACTCCTCTATCATTAATTTTTAATGGGCCTTTCCAAGTAATTGAATCTTCTGAGATTATATTTTTTAAAGTTTTATCATCTAAACCCATTTCTATAAAACGTTTTAAATCTAACTCAATCGGATTCTCATTTTTATTCAAAATCATTACAACAGTTTCATCGCCGTCCATTCGAAACAATACATAGATTCCATTTTCTGGTGCAAAATGAATGGTTTTACCATTATGAATGGCTTTACTTCCTTTGCGATAATTCAATACTTTTTTAAGAAAATTCTGTACATCTTTTTGCTCATCTGTTAAGCCTTCTCCAGTAAATGCATTTACCGTATCATTTAGCCAACCTCCAGGAAAATCAGTTCTTATTAGGCCATGGTCACCTGGTTTTTCAGCATCACTCAGTAACACTTCCGTACCATAATATATTTGAGGTACTCTAGGTAATAACAATACCGATGCTAAGGCCATTTTTGTTTTTACATAATCTTCATTCAGCTGTGTATGAATTCTACTCATATCATGATTGTCTGCAAAAATCATGATATCTTCCGGTGTTGCATAATGAAAATCATTCGCTAAGCCTTCATATAATTTCACCAACCCTTTATCCCATTCTTCATTTTCATTTAAAGCAGCTACAATATTATTTTGCATTGGAAAATCCATGGTAGACCTTAAATTGGACTCATAGCCGTCCTTATTTTTAGCTCCAGTTTGCCAATATCCTACCAATAGCGGATTCATACTCCACTCCTCACCTACGATACTAAAATTTGGATATTCTTTCATAATTGCCCCTGCCCAATCAGACATAAATTCCTTATCTGGATAAGGATAGGTATCTTGACGAATTCCTCCCAATTCCAACGTTTCTATCCACCAAATACTGTTTTGAATAATATAAGTGGCCATAAAAGGATTTTTCTGATTTAAATCAGGCATGCTATCTACAAACCAACCATCATTTAACTGTTGTTTATCTAATTTTGAGGCATACATATCTTGATTAGCTGTACGTCTATGATTTGATTTTAAAATTTCATTTTTATTCAAGAAACTTTCTTGCTGGTTAATCCAATCATTAAAAGGCAAATCTTTCATCCACCAATGTTCGATACCGCAATGGTTAGCCACTTGATCCATTACCAATTTCATTCCATTTTCTTTGATTTTCTGGGCAAGTTCTTTATAGGCATCCAATGTTCCAAAACGCGGATCTACTTGATAAAAATCAGTGATTGCGTACCCATGATACGAAGATTCTGACATATCATTGGTCAACAATGGTGTTGGCCAAATTGTAGTAAACCCCATGTCTTTAATATAATCTAAATGATTAATCATCCCTCTTATGTCACCACCATGTCTGTAATAATCTTGTGCTCTATTTAAGGTTTGATCTTTTAGACCCGTTACTTGATCGTTAATAACGTTTCCATTTGCAAAACGATCTGGGGTTATTAAGTAAATAGCATCCGAACTATTAAAACCTTCATAAGCATCAGCCTCCTTTTTACGAGCGTTTAACGTATAGGAATACCGAATTGTTTCCTTATTTTCTTGCTCAAAAACGATATCAAACGCTCCCGGTTTTGTTTCTGCATGAATGTTAAGATTTAGAAATAAATAATTTGGACTCGTTCCTTTTTGAATACTCATGAGGTGAACACCATCATGAGAAACACTCGGAATAGCATTGCTGATATTATTACCTTTTACCAATAACTGTAAATCGTTATTCTCAAAACCTACCCACCAATTGAGCGGTTCTACGCGTTCTATTTGGGCACTTGCACCTAAACTCATTAATAGAAATATTTGACCTAAAATAATTAATCGCTTAAAATCATATTCCATAAATCTAATCTTTTAAATCTTAATAAAAAAACAAGTGTATTATTTAATTTCCTTTATACTTATGGCATAACCTCCACCAGGAACAGACAGTTGTGATAGTTTTGATTTATTGGTTATTTTTTTTGTCTTAATAGTATACGCTTGGGGATTAGTTTTAAAATCGGCATCCTTAGCATCAGCATAAATGGTAGCACTATATTTCTTTCCTTTTTCTAAAAAATCAAATTTTATACTTGATTTTCTTGCATCATTTCCATTTACATTACCCACAAACCAGTTGTTTGATCCTTTTTCTTTACGTGCTACAGTGATATATTTTCCAGGTTCAGCTTCTAGATAAATACTTTTATCCCAATCAATAGCTACGTCTTTTATAAATTGAAAAGCGTCCATAAATTGCTCATAATGTTCAGGTAGATCGGCTGCCATTTGCAACGGGCTATACATGGTAACATATAATGCCAATTGATTTGCAATGGTACTATTAACATGCGAATTATTATTAGGACTAAATTTGCTAATTTCCATTTCAAAAATACCAGGTGTATAATCCATGGGCCCACCAATTAATCGTGTAAAAGGTAAAATGGTAACGTGGTTTGGCTTAGACCCTCCAAAAGCTTGGTATTCTGTACCACGAGCAGATTCATTTCCAATCAGATTAGGATACGTTCGGCTAATTCCCGTTGGTCTTACTGCCTCATGGGCATTGACCATAATTTTATAATCTGCTGCTTTTTCAAGAGCATATTGATAATGGTTTACAATCCATTGATTATAGTGATTTTCACCTCTCGGTAAAATGTCACCAACATAACCACTTTTAACAGCATCATAACCATTGTCTTTCATAAACTGATACGCTTTATCAAGATGACGTTCATAATTTCTCGTTGATCCAGAAGTTTCGTGATGCATCATCATTTTTACTCCTTTTGATTTGGCATAAGCATGTATTTCTTCAACATTAAAATCGGGATACGGTGTAACGAAATCGAATACATAATCCTTCGTTTTTCCAAACCAATCTTCCCAACCTTCATTCCAACCCTCTACCAGAACGGCATCAAAACCATGTTCAGCTGCAAAATCGATATATCGTTTCACCTTCCTGTTGTTTGCACCATGGGTAGCATTCGGTTTTACTTTTGAATAGTCCGTAACACCAAGTTGTATTGCAGTTAACTCATCAGTATAAGCCCATGAGCTTTTACCTGTAATCATCTCCCACCAAACCCCAATGTATTTAACGGGCTTAATCCATGATGTATCTTCTATTTTACTAGGTTCATTAAGGTTCAACGTCATTTTTGAAGCTAAAATATCGCGAGCATCATCACTTACCATAACAGTTCTCCATGGTGAATGTGAAGGTGCTTGCATATACCCTTTATCTCCTCGAGCATCTGGTGTTAACCAAGATTCAAAAATCATATTTTCATCATCTAAATTTAGGTGCATGCATGCATAATTAATCAATGCCGCTTCATGTAGATTAATATATAACCCAGCATCTGTTTTCATAATTAATGCTGTTTGTACGCCTGTTGGTGAAAACTGCTCTTGAGAAGCATTACCTGTTACCGCAGCATCAAATTTTCCACGAATTTCTGACAATTTAGATTCTGTATAATCATATTCTTGTGTGTCATAATCTCCTGGAATCCAAAATGCAGTATGATCACCTGTCATTGCAAATTGCGTTTTCTCTTCTTTTATTACAAAATAAACAAGATTTTTTTGTTCTGGGAACTCATATCGGAATCCGAGTCCTTCATTAAATAGACGAAATCGAATTAGAACAATTCTATCTGTAGCTATTTGTGTTAAAGTAACCGCTAATTCATTATAATGGTTTCTAATTTCTTTTTCTTCACCCCAAACTGGAGTCCATGTTTCATCAAACGTTGATGTTTCCGCTTTAGAAATTTCAAAATCATTCAACAATGATTTTTTATCATTTTTTAATTCTAACCCTAAACTACTCTTCTTTATAACCTCTTGTTCTTTATACTTGAGTTGATAAGTTGGCGTACCATCATTGTTAAGTGAAAATTGCATTTTCATTTCCCCGTTTGGAGATTTCAACTCTTGTGCGGTTACCAGATTATTGATAACGAGAAAAGCGATGAGTGTAAAAATTATTGACCTCATTTTATTCATTTTTAAATTATTTCATTGAAACAGTAACAGGCTTATCATTAACCACAATATCTATAGGATTGCCCTCTAACAATTCAAAAGTAGTTTCATTATGACTGGTGTTTACTTTTATAATATGATTTCTAAAATTTACCTTAAAAGAATATGATTTCCATTGTTCAGGAATTTTAGGTTCAAATGACAACGTGTTCTCCTTAATTCTCATACCTCCAAACCCCTCTACAATACTCATCCAAGTACCTGCCATAGACGTGATGTGTAAGCCTTCTTCAACTTCGTGGTTATAGTCATCTAAATCTAAACGAGAAGTTCGTAAATAGAATTGATAAGCTTGATCCATACGGTCTAATTTTGCTGCTTGAATACTATGTACACAAGGTGACAATGAACTTTCGTGCACTGTAAATGGTTCATAGAAATCAAAATGACGCTCTAATTCTTCCGTAGTAAATTGATCTTCAAAAAAGTACATCCCTTGTAAAACATCAGCCTGCTTAATGTATGGAGAACGTAAAATTCGATCCCACGACCATTTTTGATTTATTGGGCGTTGCGATTTATCTAAATTGGCAACCGTAATCAGTTCTTTGTCTAAAAAGCCATCCTGTTGTAAATAAATATCGTGCTCTTCTGAAAAAGGAAAGTACATGTTGTCTGCTACTTTTTTCCATTGCTCTAATTCTGAGGTAGCGATATTGGTTTTATTAGTAATTCTATCATAATCAGCAGCAAATTCTTTGGATACTTTATTAATATTTTCCAATGCATAATTAATACACCATTGCCCTAAATAGTTTGTGTAAAAATTATTATTTACATTATTTTCATATTCATTTGGCCCTGTAACACCTAGAATAACATACTTATTTTTAGCTGTAGAAAAAGTAGCCCGTTGGTGCCAAAACCTAGCAATACCTATAAGTACTTCTAACCCTTTTTCAGGAATATAACTATAGTCTCCTGTATATCGATAGTAGTTAAAAATAGCAAAAGCAATGGCTCCATTTCTGTGAATTTCTTCAAAAGTAATTTCCCATTCATTATGACATTCTTCGCCATTCATGGTTACCATTGGGTACAATGCTGCTCCGTTTTTAAAGCCTAATTTTTCAGCATTTTCAATAGCTTTTTCTAAATGGTTATATCTATATTTTAATAAGTTTCTTGCGACTTTCTGATCTTTAGTTGCCATATAAAATGGGATGCAATAGGCTTCTGTATCCCAATAAGTACTTCCCCCATATTTTTCACCAGTAAAGCCTTTCGGACCAATATTTAATCGTGAATCTTTACCTAAATAGGTTTGGTTCAATTGAAAAATATTAAATCGAATACCTTGTTGAGCTTTTACATCTCCTTCAATAGAAATATCTGCCATCTCCCAAATTTTGGCCCATGATTCTTTTTGTGTATTCAAGAGGTTCTCAAAACCTAATGCTTCTGTTTTTGCTAAAACCTCTTTTGCTGCACTCATTAAATTATCTGCGGAATGATTACGATCAACCGTATACCCTCCGAATTTGTGAATGGTAAATTTTTCATTTTGCTTTACGTCTTGTTCATACATAAAAGCAATGAATTGCGGCTTTTTTCGTGTAACTGGTTTTATATGTAAAGAATCATTATTAAGAAAGAAATGCGATTCCATGAAGGTACACGTATGAAAATTAGTTTTCATAGTATGGGCTTCTATAAAAGCTTGTTCTCCATTTTCTGTAACAGCTGTAGTATTCCAAAACGTATCATCCCAATTAGAATCCTCATTTGTAATACCACTGTCTAAATACGGTTCATATAAAATAGTAACGTCATTATTTAAAGGTGTAACGGTATATGAAATGGCTCCAACCTCATCTAATTCTAAACTTAAAAACCGCTTAACATCAACCTGAATTTCTATTCCACCTTTAAGCGTAGCTTTAAAATTTCGAGACAACCACCCTTCTTTCATATTGAGTTCTCGCTTAAAATTTTCCACTTTTTCACAAGTAAATAAATCTAATTGCTCTCCATTTATAGCCACATTAATACCAATCCAACTTGGAGCGTTTAGTACTTTTGCAAAATATTCAGGATAGCCATTTTTCCACCAACCTACTCTGGTTTTATCAGGGTAATAAACACCGGCTATATAACTACCTTGAAAAGTAGCTCCAGAATAATCTTCTTCAAAATTGGCACGTTGTCCCATAGCACCATTACCGATGCTAAATAAACTTTCTGAAGATTTTACCTTTTCAGGATCAAATCCTTCTTCAATTATTGACCATGCATTTGGTTGTATATATTCTTGGTTCATTTTAATATTAGTATTAAGGTATTAGTATTAAGTCGATTTTATTTACAATTTATCTACTTAGTTTCCGGCCAATAATCCGTTTAAAAAAGCATCGTCCATTTCTGTAAAATCTTTAAAATTATATTGAGCTTCAGATAAAATATTTTTATCTCCAATGCCAATACTTACCATATTTGCTTTGTTGGCAGCTTCTATACCAGCTACAGCATCTTCAAAAACAACACAATCATCAGCCTTTACTCCTAATTGTTTTGCTGCTAACAAAAACACTTCCGGATCTGGTTTTGCTTTGGTTACATTATTACCATCTACAATAGTATCGAAATAAGATAACAAGCCTACTTTTTCTAAAATAGGTTGTGCGTTTTTACTTGCCGACCCCAGTGCTATTGGAATATTACGTTTTTTCAGAAAATCTAACACTCTACCAACATCTGGTAAAATTTCAGATGCATCCATTTTATCAATATACTTTAGATAATCTACGTTCTTTTCAACCATCCAAGTATCAAACTGATTTTTAGTTGCTGTAATTCCACCAATATCAAGTAGAATTTCCATACATCTTTTTCGACTTACCCCTTTAAACATTTCATTTTGTTCGATAGTAAATTCAAAGCCTAATTCACTTGCTAAATCTCTCCAAGCCAAATAGTGATATTTAGCAGTATCAACTATGACTCCGTCTAAGTCGAATATAAATCCTTTTTTATTCATTTAATTTTCGTTTAATTTTTCGTCTACATCTTTTACTTTTGCAACTAAGAGAGCAGCTATTAAGAAACTGACTCCACTTGTTACCAATGCAAAAATTGCATGATCGTTATATAAATATTTGACTAATGGCCCGCCGATTATAGCATTTATAATTTGAGGAATTACAATAAAGAAATTGAAAATACCCATATATACACCCATTTTTTTTGGGTTGATTGACCCCGCCAAAATAGCATAAGGCATGGCCAAAATACTAGCCCAAGCAATACCGACACCTACCATGGAAAGAATTAACCAATCTTCGTTAGGCATAAAATAAATTGATATTAAACCTATTCCTCCAATAATTAGAGAAGTAGAATGCGTTTTCTTTCTTCCAATTCTTTTTGCGATATAAGGAAGTGTAAAAGCAAATAATGCAGAAACCAAGTTGTAAACACCAAACAAAATACCAACCCAATCGCCAGCATTTTGATAAGTCTTACTACTACTATCTGTTAAAGGCAATCCATAAATATGCTGTGCAATTGCAGGAACAGCAAAAACCCACATTCCAAATAGACCAAACCAAGAAAAGAATTGAACCCAACTCAATTGCCGCATTGTAGCAGGCATCTTTTTAAAATCTTCAAAAATATCTAATAAGCTAGACTCCTTTTCATCATCAACTATTTCAATGACACCCTCTTCAGAAAGATTACTTTCAATTTGCTGAAGTTCTTCAGGAGAGTACTCTTTTGTTGTAACAATTGTTATTAAAATTGATACGATCAAAATAATCGCTCCAATAACAAAAGACCAAATTAGGTGCATAGGTACACTTCCTTCTTCCGATACATTTGAAATTCCAAACCAATTGGTTAATGCATAAGGCAACCAAGAACCGATAACCGCACCAAAACCAATCAAAGCGGTTTGAATACTGAATCCAGCTGTTCTTTGATCTGTTCTTAAATTATCTCCCACTAAAGCTCGGAAAGGTTCCATGGCAATATTAAAAGAGGCATCCATAATCATTAAAAAACCAGCACCCACCCACAAAGCAGGTAAAAAAGCAATAAAAATATCAGCTTGAGGCATCAATACTAATCCAATCGATGCTAATAAAGCACCCACTAGAAAATAGGGTTTTCTCCTTCCAAACCTCCCCCACGTTTTATCACTATAATGACCAACAATAGGTTGAACAATCAACCCCATTAGCGGTGCAATGATCCAAAACCATGAAAGCTCATGCAGATCAGCACCGAAAATTTGAAGAATCCTACTGGCATTTGCGTTTTGTAACGCAAAACCCATTTGTATTCCTAGAAATCCAAAACTCATGTTCCAGATTTGCCAGAAACTTAGTTTCCTTTTTTCCATAAATAAAATATTAACAACGAGATAATAGCCCAATGAAAATCATCGGCCAATTTTTTGTGTGAAGTGTAAAATGTATTCTGTAAAACTTTCGTTTCGAACCTCAAAGATATAAATTATTTTTTTATAAATAATTTATTATTCTATTTTTTCTGTAGACTCTCTAATTTTTAAATCAGTTGAAATCACTTTATATTCATAATTAATTTCAGGTTCCTTATTTTGAATTCTATCTAATAACATAGCTGTTGCCTGCTCTCCCATCATAAAACCATGTTGCACGATTGCAGACATTGCAGGTGTAGAAAATTGAGATATCAAACCATCTGTAAACCCTATTATAGCAACATCTTCAGGTATTTTATATTTTTTTTCTTTCGCAACTTTCATTGCTATGGCAGCAAAAATTTCATTTACTCCAATTATAGCGTCTGGCCAAACTTCTAAACTATTTAAATACGTTTGAATTTGTAAATAAAGATCCGTTTTATCATTCACTCGAAATAATAATCGATCATCTACTTCTCCTCCTCTTTCTTCAATCGCTTTTTTATAGCCCAAACTACGTAGAGCACCAACATTAACATGATCTGGCGTTGACAATATACAAATACGTTTACGGCCAATATCCATTAAATAATTAGTAGCTTTATAACCGGCACCCTCATCATCAACCACAATTTTATCACAATTTACCTCATTTGAAACTCTATCAAATAAAACAAGTGGAATGTTATAATCTGCCAATTCTTTAAAATGATCAAAATTCCCTAATTCCAATGTTTCCTTGGCTATGGAAACCAAGACCCCATCTACACTTCCGTTAGATAACATGGCAAGGTTTAATTTTTCCTTTTCGTAAGACTCACTAGACACACAAACCATAACATTATAACTCCTGCCATTGGCCATTTTTTCAATACCACTAATGATTTCAGAGAAAAAATGATGTACAATTTCAGGAATAATCACACCAATAATCATGGTTTTTTTATTCCTTAGCTTTAAGGCCGTCATATTCGGTCTGTAATGATAAAAATCAGCGAAGGCTTTTATTTTCTCACGCAGCTCTAAACTAATTTCGTTACTATCATTTAACGCCTTTGAAACTGTTGAAGTTGACACCTCTAATTCTTTGGCTATGTCCTTTAATGTGATTTTCGCTTTCATCTTAATTTATCAAATTCTAAAAATATTAGTCTTTTTTTGACGGATTTCATTATTATTCACAAAGATTCTATCAAAATAACAAAAAGTTGTCAACACGAAACCGTTTTCGTAAGGTTTCGCTTTTGTTAATGTAACGTTAAGATGGTAAATTTACCAAGTGAAATGTAAAAGTATTGATTTTAATTAGTATTAACTCAAATTAAATTAAATGAGAAATTTTAGAAAAGCCTTTTTTGGCTTCTTATTTCTTTTTCCACTAATAGCAATGGCTCAAATTAGTGTAAAAGGAAAAGTAACTGACAAAGCCACCGGTACTGAATTACCAGGTGTAAATGTTATTGTAAAAGGTACCACAAATGGTACCGTAACTGATTTTGACGGACTTTATACATTAGAAAAAGCCAATATTGGTGATATATTAGTATTTTCGTTTATTGGATTTAATAATGTGGAAGTTGCCATAAAATCTAATGAAGATATAAATGTAATATTAGAAGAGTCAGCAGAAAGCTTACAAGAAGTAGTTATTATAGGTTATGGTACTACTACTAAAAAAGATGCTACTGGTGCTGTTTCATCTGTAAAAGCAGCAGACATTAATAAAGGTGCAATTGCCTCACCTGAACAATTATTGGTAGGTAAAGTTGCCGGTGTTCAAGTGACAACAGGTGGTGGAGCCCCTGGTACTGGAAGTACCATTCGTATTAGAGGTGGTTCTTCTTTAACAGCTACCAATAATCCTTTAATTATTATTGATGGTGTACCGTTAGATAACGAAGGTGTTTCAGGAACTAGAAACCCATTAAATATTGTAAACCCAAATGACATTGAGTCTTATAGTATACTAAAAGATGCATCTGCAACTGCGATATACGGTTCAAGAGCATCAAATGGTGTAATAATCATTACGACAAAAAAAGGTAAAAGCGGTGGTATTAAAGCTAATTATTCAGCTAACGTATCTGTTCAAGAGAACACTCAATTTGTAGACGCCATGTCTGCAACTGATTTCAAAGGATATGTAAATGCAAATGGAGTACCTACTGACATTGCCCTAATAGGAAACGCTAACAACAACTGGCAAGATGAGATTTTTCAAACCGGTATGGGTACAGACCATAATATAAGTCTTTCGGGTGGTAACGATAAATTAAACGTTAGAGGTTCCATGGGATACACCAATTTAAATGGTACTTTAAAAACTTCTAAATTAGAAAGAGCGACCTACTCCCTAAATATTGGTACTAAATTTTTTGACAATAAGTTAAAAATTGATCTAAACACTAAGGCTTCATTAATTGCCAACCGATTTGCTGATCAAGGTGCAATAGGAAATGCCATATCATTTGACCCTACACAACCTATTTATGATGATAGTCTACCTTTTGGAGGTTACTTTGAATGGACAAGTCCTGTTGACGGAAGAGCTATCCAAACTGGAGCTCCTAGAAACCCATTGGCATTACTAGAACAAAGAAGAAATGAATCTAGTGTAAAACGTTTTATAGGAAATATTCAATTTGATTATAAAATGCATTTTTTACCAGAATTAAGAGCAAATCTTAATCTAGGTATAGATAAATCAAGTTCAACAGGTTTTAATAATATCTTTAATTCTTCCACTACACAATTGGCAGATGGTACTAATTTAGGGAACATGGCTACCTATAATCAAGAAAAAGAAAACACATTATTAGACTTTTACTTCAATTATGTAAAAGACATTGAGTCTATAGATAGTAAAATAGATGTTATGGCTGGGTATTCTTACCAAAATTTTTTAAATGAAGGTGGAGATGTCAGTAATTTACAAGACACTAGTATCAGCCAAATAAGCGACTACTCTAATGAATTGAATTTACAATCATTCTTTGGTAGATTAAATTACACCTTAGCAAATAAGTATTTATTCACATTTACCTATAGAGCTGATGGATCTTCTAGATTTAGAGGAGATAATAAATGGGGGAAATTTCCTTCAGCTGCCTTTGCGTGGAAAATGAAAGAGGAATCATTTTTACAAGATTCGAATACAATATCTGATTTAAAACTAAGATTAGGTTGGGGTGTTACTGGACAACAAGACATAGGTGATTTTAACCCTTCACTAGCCACTTATCTGTTAAGTAACAATACAGCTCAATATCAATTTGGTAATGGTTTTATTTCAACTTACAGAGCTGAACCTTATAATACCACATTAAAATGGGAAGAAACAACGACCTACAATCTTGGTTTAGATTTTGGTTTTCTCAATGACAGAATTAACGGTAGTATTGATGGTTATTTCAGAGAAACCGTTGATTTATTAAACTTTATTTCCTTTCCTGCCGGTTCCGCATTATCAAATGCAGATAACGCCAACATTGGGAGCTTAGAAAACAAAGGGGTTGAATTGACGTTGAATTTTATTCCTATTAAAACGGATGATTTAGATTTAACTTTAAGCCTTAACGGTGCTTGGAATGATAGTGAAATCACAAAATTAACTACGAACGAAAGTGCCGATTATGAAGGTGAACCAACTGGTGGTATTTCTGGTGGTGTTGGTAACAACATTCAAATTCATTCTGTAGGTTATGCACCAAGTACTTTCTATGTATATGAGCAAGTTTATGATGCCAACGGAAAACCATTAGAAGATGTTTATGTAGATAGAGATGGAGATGGTTCAATTACGTTGGATGACAGATATAGATTTGAAAATCCGAATGCAGACATAACTCTTGGTTTTTCTACTGATTTAAATTATAAAAACTGGAATTTCACCATGTCTTGGAGAGGAAGTTTTGGAAACTACGTTTATAATAATGTAGATTCTAATTTAGGGTTTAAACTTAACTTATTAAACACCGCTTTCCCTGATGTTATTTCTAACGGTGTAGAAAACATTTTAGAAACTGGTTTTGTAAACGGAGGTACTGAAAGGTACTTATCAGATTATTACGTACAAGACGCTTCATTTGTTAAATTAGACAACATAGGTATAGGTTATAATTTTAATAGTGTCTTTGGTGAAGGTACTAACCTGAAACTAAACGCGACGGTACAAAACGCATTGATAATTACTGATTACGAAGGTTTAGATCCTGAAGTTTTTGGAGGAATTGATTACAATATTTATCCAAGACCAAGAATCTATACGTTAGGTCTTAATTTAAACTTTTAAATTGATAAAGATGAAAAAACATATTTTTAAAATAACCATTTTAAGTGTAGTGTTAGGTTTATTTACCTTGACATCATGTTTAAATGATTTAGACACATTACCTAATGATGATGATATCGCATTAGCTGACGAAGTATTTAACGACCCTTCTGCTTACAAACAAGTATTGGCAAAACTATATGCTGGTTTAGCGATAAGTGGTCAAGAAGGTCCTGCGGGTGCTCCAGACATCTCAGGGATTGATGAAGGTTTTAGTCAATACTTAAGACAATATTGGCTGGCACAAGAAGTAACTACTGACGAAGCAGTTATCGGTTGGGCGGATGGAAGTTTACCAGATTATCATGAACAAGATTGGAATTCAGGTAACGAATTTATTAGAGCATTATATAATAGAATTTTTTATCAAATAAAAGCATGTAATACTTTTTTAAGTCAAACTACACCAGATCTTTTAAATGGTAGAGGGGTTGAAGGATCTTTATTGACAGAAGTAAACACCTATCGTGCTGAGGCTCGTTTTTTAAGAGCGTTGAGTTACTATCACGCAATTGACTTTTTTGGAAACGTACCATTTAATGATGAAAATGATCCAGTTGGTTATTGGTCACCTGAACAAATGAGCAGAGCTGATTTATTTAGCTATGTAGAAAGTGAATTGTTAGATATCGAGAGTTCTTTAACGGCTCCTATGGCAAACGAATATGCAAGGGTAGATCAAGCCGGTGCTTGGGCGTTACTTACAAAATTATATTTAAATGCAGAAGTGTATACCGGTGAAACAAAATACACAGAGGCAATAACGTATGCTAATAAAGTAATAAATGCAGGTTACAGTTTAGAACCTAATTATGAAAATTTATTCTTAGCAGATAATCATACGGCAAGTGGCGTAATTTTCCCAATTGCTTTTGATGGTTTACATACACAATCATATGGAGGAACAACCTTTCTAATACATGCTGCAATCGGTGGCTCTATGGCACCTGCAGATTTTGGAGTTAACAGTGGTTGGGGTGGTAACCGTACTACAAGTGCTTTAGTAAACTTATTTAATTATACATTTAATAGTACTGCTGCTAACAACGCTATAGGAGCAGCTTCTAATTGGGGTATAGTTGGTGACCTTACTGATTGGGGTGGTCAACCAGACATGACGCTTTATCAAACAGGTACCGCAAATGTGTATCAAGCCTATTATCAATTACCTAATGCTGAATTAAAGTTCAGACCAGATAATGCTTGGGGAAGTGATTTTGGTGGTCCAGATGGAAATATCGTTGTAACTGCTGGTTTATATAAAATTACTGTGAATACAGCTGATAAAACATACACACTTCAGCCTTTAGCAGACGCAAGAGCCATGTTTTATACAGATGGTCAAAATTTAGAAATTGCCGATATCCCCACATTTACAGAAGGTTATGCAATCTCTAAATTTAAAAATGTAGATAGAGATGGCAATGCTGGTTCTGATGCTAGTGGTAACTTTACAGATACTGATTTTCCTTTATTCCGTTTAGCAGATGTATATTTAATGTATGCTGAAGCTGTCTTAAGAGGAGGTTCAGGAGGTGATGAAGCTACAGCAATGGGGTATGTAAATGAACTAAGAACAAGAGCAAATAGTCCTGTTCAAGTTAGTTCAATCGACTTAGACCTTATCCTTGACGAAAGAGCAAGAGAATTATACTGGGAAGGACACCGCAGAACAGACTTAATTCGATACGGAAAATTTTCTGATGGAAACTATACTTGGCCTTGGAAAGGTGGTGTATCAGACGGAGCTAGCACTTCAAGTCATTTAGATTTGTTTCCAATACCATCTACGGATATGAATGCAAATCCAAATCTGCAACAAAATACAGGTTACTAATTAAAAAAATTAAACAGATGAAAAATATATTTTATAAATTATTGATCTTAGTTGTAGCTCCACTTCTCGCAGTGAGTTGCGATGACAAGGATGCTTTTGCTGAGTTAAATTCAAACGCTGTTGTAACTGCAAATCTATCAAATTCGAGCGTGGTTTTAGAGGCTTCGAATGCGGATGCAGAAGCCTTAACAATTACTTGGTCAGAACCTGATTTTGGTTATAAAGCAGCTCCTTCTTACACAATTTATTTAGATAATGCTGGAGATAATTTCGGTAAACCTGAAAAAATTTCTGCAGGTAAAGAATTGCAAAAAACCTTAACGGTATCAGAATTAAATGCCATTTTATTGAAATTAGAATTAGAGCAAGGGTCGCCAGCTGACGTTGAAGTAAAAGTTGTAGCTGAATTAGGTGATTATAATGGTATAGAATCTAGTGCTGTTATGTTAAATGCCACAGCATATCAAGATAAATTAGATTTATCTACTACTTGGGGACTTGTAGGTTCAGCAACAGTAAACGGTTGGGATGGACCAGATATGCCTTTCTTTCAAACAGAGACTGCAGATGTTTATGTCGCCTATGTAACTTTAGTTGATGGTGCTATTAAATTTAGAGAAAACAATTCATGGGATAACAATTATGGTGATACTGATGCAGATGGCTCAATAGAACCAAATGGTACTGATATAACCATTGAAGCTGGAACCTACAAGATTACGCTAGATTTAGCAGCAAATACTTGGTCTAAAGAATTATTTACTTGGGGCTTAGTTGGATCTGCCACAACAAACGCATGGGATGGTCCTGATATGCCACTCGAGTATGATCCTTATTCAGATACTTGGAAAGCTATTGTCACCTTAGTTGAAGGAGAAATTAAAGTTCGTAAAAATAATACTTGGGGTGGTGATTATGGAGATGTAGATAGTGATGGTATTTTAGATCAAGAAGATGGCAATAATATTGCGGTAACTGCTGGTACTTATTTGGTTACAGTAAACCTTAAAGATCTATCTTATAGTTTAGAGTCTATTGATGTTTGGGGTATTGTTGGTAGTGCCACTCCAAATGCATGGGATGGACCCGACACTAAATTCAAATTGGATTATAGTCAAGAAAATGTATGGTATCTAAACAACATGACCTTAATTGATGGAGAAATTAAATTTAGACAAAATGATGCTTGGGATGTTAATTATGGTGATATAGATGGTGATAAAATTTTAGATACTGATGATGGAAATAATATTGTTGTCACTGCTGGAACATATAATTTCACTTTAGACTTTAGTAATCCTGACAGTCCTACCTATACTATGGAATAATAATTAGTAATTATTATTTATTTTATATAAAAAGGCTGTTTGTGTTCGCATAAACAGCCTTTTATTATCTTAATTTGTCATTTTGAGAGGTTCGCTACAAGGCGAAAAATCGTTTAATGATGGTCAAAAAACAGAAAATATAATTTTATGAAAAAAACACTACTCTTATTATTACTATTTGTCAGTAGCTATACTTTTGCCCAGGTGCAAAATGTAACCTACACAATAACACCTTCTCCATTTGAAGAAACCGACAAAATAACAATAACGGTTACCGATGTAAATCTAACAACATGGGGGGTAACTGACATCTATCTTTGGGCCTGGTCAACTGCAAGTGGTAGTCAAACCGACTCTCCTACAAATGGTACTTGGACGAGCTCTAACGAAGCTCAAAAAATGACCAAGAGCGGCGATAGTTATTCCATTACGTTAACTCCAAGTACTTTTTACGGTAGAACCGGAATAACGAGTATTGGATTTCTAGTTAAAGCTAAAGATGGTACAGGCGATAAAAAATCGCAAGATAATGTAGTAAATGTAGGGACTATTACGGTGCCAACAGTTACCGAAGCTCCAGTACCAGCAGGAATGCTAGACGGCTTCAATCTCGATGCATCTGACAACACAAAAGCAACTCTAGTATTATACGCACCAGATAAACAATTTGTCAATCTCATTGGCTCGGTGAATAATTGGACACGTGATGACACCAATTATCTACTAAAAAAAGACAGTTCAAAAGATCGCTTCTGGATAGAACTTACAGGCTTAACTCCTCAAACTAATATTCTTTACCAATATTTAGTTGATGGATTGATACGAATTGCAGATCCATATTCTACTACCATTTTAGATGAAAGTAATGACCAATACATCAGCAGTACAACCTACCCCAACTTACCAGCTTACCCAACAGGGTTAACCACACATGCTGTAACATTATTAAGAACTGGAGACGCACCATATGCTTGGCAAAACACAAATTTTCAAGCTCCAGCAAAAACCGATTTGGTGATTTATGAATTACTCATAAGAGATTTTGATGCCTTACATAGCTTTGATGCTGTAAAAGCAAGATTAGATTATCTTCAAGATTTAGGAATTAACGCAATTGAATTAATGCCAGTAAGTGAATTCGATGGTAATGAAAGCTGGGGATACAACCCTTCATTCCATATGGCATTAGACAAATATTATGGATCTCCAACTGCTTTTAAACAACTTATTGACGAATGCCATACCAGAGGAATTGCTGTTGTGTTAGACGTTGTGTATAATCATGCTTCAGGCCAAAACCCTTTTTATAGAATGTGGAATACCGATAATGGCGGTTATGGTGGACAAGCATCTACAGATAGTCCATTTTTCAATCAAGAAGCAACACATGCTTATAGTGTGTTTAATGACTTTAACCATAGTAAACAAGCCACGAAAGATTATGTAAAACGTACTACTCAATATTGGATTGATGAATACAAAATTGATGGTTTTAGATGGGATTTGACCAAAGGCTTTACGCAGAATTGTACTTCTTCAGATGAGGGATGTACCGGGAGCTATCAAGCTGACCGAGTTGCAGTACTAAAAACATATGCAGATTATCAGTGGGAAATAGACACTGATTTCTATGTTATTTTTGAACATTTAGGAGGAAATACAGAGGAGACAGAATGGGCAAATTATCGTTTGAATGAGGGTAAAGGCATAATGCTTTGGAGTAACCTTAACGGAAATTATAGTGAAGCTACAATGGGTTATAACGCTGATGGAAAATCAGATATTTCGTGGATAGATTACCACGAACGAGGCTGGTCAGTTCCTTCCAATGTCACCTATATGGAAAGCCATGATGAAGAACGTGTGATGTATAAAAACCTAGAATTTGGTAATTCAAGCGGTAGCTATAGTACAAAAACCTTAGCCACAGCCTTAGATCGTATGGAATTGGCAGGTGCCTTTTATTTTACAATTCCAGGTCCGAAAATGATTTGGCAATTTGGCGAATTAGGTTATGACATAGGTATTGACGAAGGAGGAAGAACAGGGAATAAACCTATATTATGGAACTATTATACTGAACCTGATCGAAAAGCAATTTACGATACTTGGGCAAAATTAATAAAGCTTAAAAAACAAGTTCCCATTTTTAAAACAGGCAATTTTGATTTAAACGTAGCTAATTCAAACGGACTAAAAAAGATTCATTTAACAAATGATGATTCAAATCCCGATGTAAAACACATTACTATTATTGGAAACTTTGGTTTAACTACACAAATTATAAGTCCTGAATTTCAACAAACCGGAACTTGGTATGACCTTTTAAATGATAATGAATCAATAACTGTAGTTAGTGTAAGTGCACCAATAAGTTTACTACCAGGAGAATTTAAAGTGTATGGAACAAGTGCAGTCACTTTAGGTGTTGAAAATGTCTCAATTAATGATTTGGTAAGTATTTATCCAAACCCAATAACAGATACATTTAAAATTAACACTGCAACTAATAAAGTAGCTATTTATGATATTTCAGGTCGAATGGTAAAATCATTTAACGGAAATTTTGAGCAAAATAAAAGTTTTGATATTTCTAATTTAAGACCTGCCATTTATTTAGTTAAATTGCAGTCAGAATTAGGTTTTGCAACAAAAAAACTAATAAAGAAATAACTAAAAAGACCTCATAACATCGATATTTCGATGTTGTGAGGTCTTGGTTTTTGTGTCATTCCGACGCAGGAGGAATCTCATTAATAGTACTTGTCATTTGAACAGGTTCCTCGTTCCTCGGATAACAGTAATAAATTAAATCTCAAGTCTATATCTTATCTCTAATACCTATTTAAAGCTTCCACCCTTCTCTATAATTTCTTTTTACGTATTTATTTGCTGCTTCAAAGTTAGTCACTCTCATATTTTCAGCATCCCATAACAAACGTTTTCTGCCATTATATTTTGAGCCTCCCCAGAAACTACCTTTGTCTGCCTTAGGATCTACTTCAAAATAAGCTTTTAGAGCTAAGTTACCGATAAGAATACTTTCCGTAAATGGCCCAGCATAGTCAAAAGAAGAACTGGTCTCTGCATTCCCATATCCAGCAATACATGCATTAACCCATTGTAAATAATGTCCTTCAGGAACTCTAGCAATAGTTTGTTCAACTTCAAATTGCTCGTTTAGTGACAAAGGAAGCAATCTTGGATTAGCACCATAACAATCTGCCAATAGTTTTCCTTTAGAACCTATAAAAAGCACACCACCATCCCAGTTTCCTAATGCCTCATCATCCCCTAGTTCATCCGGTCTTTCGGGTAGTAATCCACCATCCATCCAAGAAACTTTTATAGACCCCTTACCATCCGTTCTAGGATAACTTAGGTGAATTTTACTTGAATTTGGAAAACTTTTGGGGTAATCAGCAGTTTCAAACTTACCTTTAAACGAATCAGATACGCTACATTCCACTTTATTAGGATAAAGTATTGGTAAAATTCTGTAAACAGGATCCATTATATGACAAGCCATATCACCTAGTGCACCCGTTCCAAAATCTGACCATCCTCGCCAATCAAAAGGTAGGTAAGCATCATTATAATCGCGCATTTCTGCGGTACCCAACCAAAGATCCCAATTTAATCCTTTTGGTGTTCTGTGCTTTTTAGTTGGTGTTTGCAAGGCTTGTGGCCAAATAGCTCTGTTGGTCCAGCACTTAACCGTATGCACATCACCTATGATTCCTGTGTCATATATTTCTTTCATTTTTCGAACCCCATCACCTGACCCTCCTTGGTTTCCCATTTGGGTAACTACTTTATATTTTTTTGCAGCCTCTGTAAGCATTCTTGCTTCCCAAATATCATGTGTAAGCGGTTTTTGAACATAAACATGCTTACCCATTTGCATTGCCATATATGCGGCAACGGCATGATTGTGGTCTGGAGTAGAAACAGAAACAGCATCAATATTCTTACCTTCTTTCTCTAGCATTTCCCTAAAATCGTTGTAATAACTAGCATTAGGAAAAGATTCTCGTGATTTAACCGCCTGTCTATCATCTACATCACAAAGAGAAACGATATTAACAAAGGGACTTTTGGCAAAAGAAGCAATATCACTTGTTCCTTTTCCTCCTGCACCAATACCAGCAATATTTAATTTGTCACTTGGTGGAACAAATCCTTGACCCATAACGTGTCTCGGTATGATACTAATTCCAGTAGCTATTACAGCTGACTTTTTAATAAATGATCGTCTGGTTGATTTACTTTTTTTACTCATTCTTATGTATTTAAAATTTTGAAACTTCTTTATAGGCATTAATCACTGCAGATTCCCCTTCTTTATTTTTCATTGAATTTCCATGCTCCATTCCTAATATTCCGGTATAATTCTTTGAATGAATAAATTTAAAAATATTTTTATAATTTATTTCACCCGTAGTTGGCTCTTTTCTACCTGGGTTATCTCCAATTTGGAAATAGGCTATTTCATCCCAAGATTGTTCTATATTTGGAATAAGGTTACCTTCTTGAATCTGTTGATGGTATATATCGAATAATATTTTACACGATGGTGAATCTACAGCTTTACAAATTTGATATGCCTGTGGCGATTCAGATAAAAACAAACCTGGATGATCTCTAAAATTTAACGGCTCTAAAACCATCGTTATATTATGGGGTTCTAAAATAGCCGAAGCTTGCTTTAAAGCCTCTATGACATGTTCTGTCTGAAAGTCCATATTTTGACGTAAATCTACATGACCTGGCACAACAGTCATCCATTTCGCATTTACTCTTTTTGCAACTTCTACAGAAGCTGTAATTTCAGCTAAAAACTCAGCTCTTTTTTCTTTATTTCCCGACGCTAAATTAGGTTCTTTCCAATAAATTTTATGTGCCACAAACACCCCCATTTCAAGATCTCGCTTTTGCATTATTTTGGCAATAGCCTCTTGTTCAACTACAGTTCGATTTCGCATTTCATTATCTTCAAAGGCAGTAAACCCCTGATCTGCTATAAAATTAAGTTGTTCACTAATAGCTTTACCTGCTAAATTTTCAAACATTCCTTCATGTGGAGCAAATTTTAAGGGAAAGATTTCCTTTTTAATACCCTTATTATTACTATTCAAAGGAAATAAGGAAGTACTCGCCAACGCAAAAGAACTTGCTAGTGCCGTTTTTTTAAGGAAGTTTCTACGTTGCATGGTTTTATTTAATTGATTTTAGAATCTGTATTTCTTTACCTACCTAAAAGCATCATTTGTATTTTACTTTAACTCCATCAATTCAATATTTCGAAATTCTACGGGATGACTTTCACTTTGCAAAGAAAAATAACCACCTTTCACAGGTTCTCCAATTCTATCTTTATATTCACTGCTGTAATCATCCATATCAGCCCCACCAATTTGCGGCTTTGAATATCTCATCACTTCTTTATCATTAACTTTATGAATAATTAATGAATCATTATGAACTTCAACTTCCAAATTAACCCATTGTTCGCCGTAATACGTTGGAGAATTTGAATCGTTACAATGTGCAGTAACCAATTCTCCATCCATAACCACGTTGGTACCCGGTGTACAAAGGTTTGCCGTTGGCCTCGGGTCTGTTGAACTTATACCACCCAACATTTGTACTTCAATACAAAGTGGAAATTTTTGATCTTTACTCATCTTTTTCGGATCTTCACAATGTATCATAACACCACTGTTTCTTTCAGCCCAACCCGGACCATCTTCTAATTGAGTTCCCGTAAAGCGATATTCCATCCTTAATCTGTAATTTGAAAAAGGTGTTTTATAAAAGAGATGCCCAAATGTTTCTTTAAATCCGTCCTCATA
Organism: Aureibaculum algae; assembly: GCF_006065315.1. Classification (GTDB taxonomy): domain Bacteria; phylum Bacteroidota; class Bacteroidia; order Flavobacteriales; family Flavobacteriaceae; genus Aureibaculum; species Aureibaculum algae. The sequence goes on from NZ_CP040749.1 coordinate 4,129,461, forward strand.
CGCATCGTATGATACTTTGATTACTTCATCTTCAACTCTGAATGTATTGTGAATATTTTCACCTAAAGCATAGCCTCTAATTTTCGGAGTCCATCCCTCCAAATCTTTACCATTAAATAAAGAGATCCAATTTTCAGTTGTTTCTGAAACCAACGGGTTTGCTGTTTTTTCATTTTCCGTTTTTGTCTTGCAGCTAAATACCACAAAGATCAATAAGCAAATATATATTAGGTTTATTTTTTTATACATTCATTTCTGTTTTACAAGGACCACGCTTTACCTTTGGTTTCTTCTATTGATATACATCCTTTTTGAACGCCAGGAACAGGGTCATACGCCAATACATTTTCTCCAATTTCTTCACTTGTCCTATAGGCCCATACAGCTCTACCACGAATTCCCTTTAAAGCATCAAAAACTGTTTTTTCTTTATCCGTAAATCCACTTTGTTGTTCTGAAGAACTTCGTAAATATTTTGACAACATATTTTCAAAGTCTGATGGCTTTAAAATCATAGGATTTTTATCCAAAACACCCAATTCATCTAATAGTGCATCAATCTTATTTTTATAGTCTTCTTTACCTTCTGCTGTTGCCGTTTTTGAAACGTATAAATCAATAAATTCAGGCACATTCACATCTAGAGCTCCTGGTGACGTGTTTGTTGTCGGTAAAATAAGATCAACTAAATTTCGTAAAACATAACCTTGGTTTACCGATAAAAAAACAGGTTTCCATAAATCCACTTCTGTTTTACACCCCTGAAGCATACTTACTATTGCTGGTGTAGCCACCACATAACCTAATGATAAGCCTAAGCCTTTAATGGCATCTCTTCTATTCATTATTTAAGCTTTTTTCGATTTGAATTGTTTTACTGCATGTTGAGCCGCTCTCGCTGTTATTGCCATATAAGTTAACGACGGATTTTGGCAGCCCGCAGATGTCATACATGCACCGTCTGTAACATAGACATTGGGTACTGTATGGATTTGATTATTAGCATTAAGTACCGATGTTTTTGGATCTCTCCCCATTCTAGCCGTACCCATTTCGTGAATACCTATACCGGGAGCATGTCTTGAATCAAACGTACTGACATCTTTAAACCCCGCTTTCTCGAGCATTTCTGCGGCCTGCTGTTTCATGTCTTCACGCATGGTCAATTCATTCTCCTTCCATTCCGCATCAAAAGTAATCGTTGGCAACCCCCAATCGTCTAACTTTTCATAATCTAATGTCATTTTATTATCATGATAAGGCAAGCATTCCCCAAATCCGCCTAAGCTCATTTTCCATTCTCCGGGTTTTAACATCGCTTCCTTGTATTCTGCTCCATAACCCAATTCTGCCACATGTTCTGCAATTCCATATCTACCACCACCACCTTGATAACCATATCCTCTTAAAAAATCTTTTCTTTTTGTATTTTTATCTCCTAAATTTCTAAATCTCGGAATGTAAATTCCATTGGGTCTTCTTCCTTTATAATATTTATCTTCATAACCCGCTACAGTTGCACGAGCCCCTACTCCTAAATGATGATCCATAATATTATGACCTAACTCACCCGAATCATTACCTAATCCATTTGGAAAACGGTCGGATTTCGACTGCATTAAGATAGATGCCGAAGCAATAGCCGAAGCACAACAAAAAATAATATCCGCTTTAAAAACATGTGTCTCTTTAGTATCAGCATCAATAACTTTGACACCTATAGCTTTTTTTCTCTGATGATCATATATAATTTCATGGACAATAGAATTCGGTCTTAGCGTCATATTACCCGTTATATCTGCGGCAGGTAACGTTGAAGCATTACTACTAAAGTAACCTCCATAAGGACAACCTCTAATACATCTGTTTCTAAATTGACAATTGGTCCTTCCGTCGTGCGAATGATCACCAGTAATATGGGCAACTCGCCCAATAGTTAGAAGTCTATCTTTATAATTTCCTGCAATTTTTTCCTTAAACTCTTCCTCTACACAATTCAATTCCATTGGGGGACTAAAAATTCCATCTGGCAATTGTGAAAGCCCAAGATTCTCGCCACTTACTCCAATATAGCGTTCCACATAATCATACCATGGTGAGAGATCACTATAACGTATGGGCCAGTCTACACCATGTCCATCTTTTACATTCGCTGTAAAATCTAAATCACTTAATCGATAACTCTGACGTCCCCAAGTAATAGAACGTCCACCAACATGATAGCCCCGCATCCAATCGAATCGTTTTGTTTCATTATAAGGATGCTTCACATCATCGACAAACCAATGTTTACTTTCCGCTTTTGTAGTATATCCTGTTCTCCCTTGCTTTTCTTGTCTTTTTCGCTCTTCAGGTGTTGTACTTCCGCGAAGCTCCATATCCCAAGGATCATCATTCATCGTTGGATAATCTTCAACATGAGTAATCATTCTTCCTCGTTCCAATACCAATGTCTTTAACCCGCCTTCACATAATTCTTTGGCGGCCCATCCACCACTAATTCCTGTTCCTATTACAATAGCATCATAATCTTCTTTTATCATATTATCTTTTTGGGTTTTAAACTTTTAAAGGCATTTTACTTAACAAAAAAAGCTCAATTAAATTAGGTATTGAATAATTTTAAAGCCTAAATTTAATCAAATTATTAATATTCTAATGAAACTTTTGTAATTTTATCATTCAGAAAAAAAATCAAACCATCCAAACAATTATGAATAAAAATTTATTTTTTGCATTGACTGCATTGTTTCTTATAACAACATCAATTACATCTTGTAAAAAGGCGAGTCCAACATCAGAAAATCAAGAAGAACCTACCCAAGTAAAAGAGCCTGGACCCTTTTTTAAAATATCATTAGCACAATGGTCTTTAAACAAGGCAATTCGAAATGAAAAAACATTAGACCCAATGGATTTTGCTCAAAAGGCCAAAGAATTAGGTTTTGAAGGCATTGAATATGTAACTCAATTATATAATGAGCAGTTAAAAACGATGGGCATGGAAGCTCTTCAAGATTCTTTAAAAGCAAAAAGTACCACCTATGGTGTTCAAAACGTTTTGATTATGGTTGATGGAGAAGGAAACTTAGCTTCATCAAATGAAAAAGAAAGAAACGAAGCTATTGAAAATCACAAAAAATGGGTCGATGCCGCTGCATTTTTAGGTTGTCATTCCGTTCGTGTTAATTTAAGTGGAGCTACTGAAAAAGAGGCTTGGATAGAGGCTTCAGTAAAAGGCTTAGGTGATTTAGCAAAATATGGAGCAAGTAAAAACATCAATGTTATTGTAGAAAACCATGGAGGTTTATCTTCAAACGCAGATTTATTAAGTGAGGTTATGACGAAGATAAATATGGATAACTGTGGCACGCTACCTGATTTTGGTAATTTTTGTATTACCAAAGAAGATGGAGAATGTATTGATATGTTTGATTATTATAAAGGCACTGAAATACTAATGAAACATGCCAAAGCAGTAAGTGCAAAATCTTACGATTTTGATGCTAATGGAAATGAAACGACTTTAGACTATGAACGCTTGTTACAAATAGTTAAAGATGCTGGATATACTGGTTATATTGGTATAGAATATGAAGGTGAACGTCTAAGCGAAGAAGAAGGTATACAAGCCACAAAAGATTTATTGATCAATGCTTCAAAAAAATTAAAATAATTAACCCAAACTAAATTATGAATGAAATAAATAAAAAAAGGCTTTTTTATGCCTCGTGTACGGCCTTATTAGTAACCGCCATGACTTTTGCAATTAGAGCTAGACTTGAAACCGTTTTTGGACCAGAAGGTGTTGGTTTAACGTTAGAACAAATTGGATATGCTTTTACACCAGCTTTTTGGGGATTTACGTTAGCGATGCTTTTTGGAGGACCATTGGTTGATATTATTGGAATTAAAAAGATAACATGGATAGCATTTATTATGCATGCTATTGGAATTGTTTGGACTATAATGGCCAAAGACATGTCGTCTTTATTTATTGCCACTTTATTTGTTGGCATAGGAAATGGAATGGTTGAAGCCGCATTAAACCCTATGATAGCATCAATGTACCCTGAAAACAAGACAAAAATGTTAAATCGTTTTCATGTTTGGTTTCCTGGCGGCATCGCGATTGGTGGGGTAATGGGATGGCTTGTTATGGATGTTATGGAGCTGAGTTGGCAAGTAATGGTAGGCGTATTATTTATTCCTTTAGTTATATATGCTTTTATGTTTTTAGGACAGAAATTCCCAGTTACTGAACGTGTACAACTAGGTGTAAGTACTAGCAATATGTTTAAAAGCCTTGGCAAACCCTTATTCATTTTTATGGCAGTGTGTATGATGCTTACAGCTGCATCTGAATTAGGTACCACACAACGTATTGAATCACTCTTAAAAGAATCTGGAACAGTACCTTTATTAGTATTAGTATTTATAAATGGAATTATGGCTTTTGGAAGAGCATTTGCTGGTCCAGTAATTCATAAATTAAGTCCATCAGGTATGTTGTTATTTTCTGCCATTTTCACCTTTATCGGATTGTGGTTGCTTACCATAACTTCTGGAGGAATGATTTTTGCAGCAGCAGCAGTTTTCGCCGTTGGAGTAACTTTTTTCTGGCCTACCATGTTGGGATTTGTTGCCGAATATTTACCAGAAACTGGGGCCTTAGGCTTATCTATTATGGGAGGTTTAGGAATGCTATCTGTATCTATTGTATTGCCAATTATGGGAAAATTAATGGACGAAGCTAGTGCACATGAAGCACTTAGAACCATGTCTATATTACCTGCAATTTTAATCGCTGCATTTATTGGGCTTTTCATTTATATGAAAAACAGAAAAACAAAAACAATAAAAGAATAATTATATTAAATCAATTTTAAATGCCAAAAAAAATAAAACTCGGAATTTTAGGTGGTGGCGGTGATTCTTTAATCGGCGTATTACATCGTATTGCCTCACATATAAATGATAATTATGAAATTGTGGGAGCGGTTTTTAATCCCGATCTTGGTGAAAGCATAAAATTTGCTAAAGAAATAGACATTCCCACCAACAGGATTTATAATGATTTTGAAACTTTAGTTGAGGAAGAGTTAAAACTACCCAAAGAAGAAAGGATTCAGGTGTGTTCTATTTTAACACCTAACTTTTTACACTTTCCAATGGCTAAAAAATTGTTAGAAAATGGTTTTCATGTGATCTGTGAAAAGCCAATGACAACAACCTATGATGAAGCTAAAATTTTACAAAAATTATTAGATAAATCCAATTTAGTGTTTGCGGTTACCCATACATATACAGGTTACCCAATGACACGTCAAATGCGTGAAATGATAAAATCTGGTGCACTTGGAAAAATTCAAAAAGTAGATGCTCAGTATTATCAAGGTTGGATTAATCCAATTATTCACGATAAATCAAAACGAGGTTCCACATGGAGATTAGACCCTGAGAAATCTGGAATTAGTTGTTGCATGGGAGATATTGGTGTGCACGCTTTTAATATGATTGAGTTTACAACAGGCTTGCAAATAAAATCAATTTTAGCGGACCTCAATTATTTATATGACGACAATAAAATGGATATTGACGGTACTGTTTTAGTGCGATTTGAAGGTAATGCCAAAGGGGTAATTCGCTCAAGTCAAATAGCAACTGGAGAAGAAAATGGCTTAACCATTGCCGTTTACGGAGACAAAGGAGCATTGAAATGGGAACAAGAAAATCCTAATTTTTTATATGCTATGAGTGATGATAAACCCGTGCAAATATATAAACCTGGACATGCTTACAATTCTGAATTATCGTTAGATGGCACCAAATTACCACCTGGACATCCAGAAGGTATTTTTGACGCTATGGCTAACATTTATTTAGGTGTAGCCAGAGCAATTAGAGGTGAGAAATACAATTCAGGAGAATTTCCAACAATGAATGACGGTGTTCGTGGACTGAATTTTATAGAAAGTACTGTAAAATCTCATCAACAAGGAAATAGTTGGGTAAATTTGATCAAATAATTAAAATTAAAAAATGAAAACAATAAAAGGACCTGCAGTATTCTTAGCTCAATTTATGGGCGACACTGCTCCGTTTAATTCTTTAGATGGTTTATGTAAATGGGCAAGCGATTTAGGATATAAAGGCATTCAAATCCCCACTTGGGAAACTAGGTTAATTGATATTGATAAAGCTGCAGAAAGTAAAACCTATTGTGATGAATTAAAGGGTAAAATTAATAGTTATGGTTTAGAAATTACGGAACTCTCTACGCATTTACAAGGGCAGTTGGTTGCCGTACACCCTGCCTATGATATTATGTTTGATGGTTTTGCACCAGATAAGGTAAAAAACAATCCGAAAGCAAGAACAGAATGGGCGGTACAAACGGTTAAAAACGCAGCCATTGCGAGTAAACATTTAGGCTTAAATGCTCATGCTACTTTTTCAGGATCTTTACTATGGCATACAATGCATCCTTGGCCTCAAAGACCTCCAGGATTAGTAGAGATGGGCTTTGAAGAATTAGCAAAACGATGGTTACCTATTTTAGATGTTTATGACGAAAATGGTGTAGATGTTTGCTATGAAATTCACCCAGGAGAAGACCTCCATGACGGCGATACTTTTGAACGCTTTTTAAAAGCTACCGGCAATCACAAACGTGTTAACATTTTATATGACCCCTCACATTTTGTGCTGCAACAATTGGATTATTTGGCATATATAGATCATTATCATGAATTCATTAAATCTTTTCATGTAAAAGATTCTGAATTTAATCCGACAGGAAAAAAAGGAGCTTTTGGTGGCTACAATAATTGGGTAGACAGAGCTGGCAGATATCGTTCTCTCGGAGATGGGCAAATAGATTTTAAAACAATTTTCTCTAAACTTACACAATACGAATGTGATGTTTGGGCGGTAATGGAATGGGAATGCTGTATTAAAAGCCCGGAACAAGGAGCCAAAGAAGGTGCTATTTTCATTAATAATCATATTATAGAAGCTACAGAGAAAGCTTTTGATGATTTTGCCGGAGCTGATATTGACAAGGAAAAATTAAAAAGAATTTTGGGCATTGAATAAATGCCTCATTAATTATGAATTATAAATAAGTACAATGAAAAAAATAACAATACTCTTACTTGCCGTTTTAACGTTTTCATCATGTAAAAATGAAAAAAAAGAAACAGAACTTAATGACGAAGCTAAAACAAAATCTGATTTAAATAAAGAAACTAAAGACAATTGGATAGTTCTTTTTGATGGCAGCTCTTTAGATGCATGGCGAGGATATTTAATGGACAGTGTGCCCTCTGGATGGTCTATACAAGACAATACTTTGGCTTTTACGCCAGGTAATGGTGAAGGTCAAGATATTATTACCAAAGAAAAATTTGAAAATTTTGAGTTATCAATAGATTGGAAAATATCTGAAGGTGGTAATAGCGGAATTTTTTGGAGCGTTTTAGAAGATAAAAATGCGAAAATTTATGAATCTGCATTGGAAGTTCAAGTTTTAGATAATGAAAGACACCCTGATGCAAAGGCTGGCACAAGTCATCAAGCAGGAGCGTTATATGATTTAGTTTCACCAACTTCTAACGTAGTGCACCCAGCTGGAGAATGGAACACAGCCGTTATCAAGATAAATCACAACACCAATGAAGGCTCTTCTACTCTAAATGGCACTCTAGTTGCTACTTTTCCACTTCAAGGAGAAAAATGGGATGAAATGATTGCCAACTCAAAATTTAAAAATTGGACAAATTTCGGTAAAATACATAATGGATATTTAGGTTTGCAAGACCATGGCAACAAAGTATGGTTCAGAAATATAAAAATTAAAAAATTATAATGATTAAAAAATTAATTCTTTCAGTTGTTGTTCTGTCTTTTTTCGGATGTAAGGAAACAGTAAAATCAAATGACGTATCTGAATCACCCCTTGACACTATTAGTAACATTTCTAATCAAGAAAAAGAGCCCACCAAACCTGAAGAAACTGAAATTTGGGAACCTAAACCTCCAAAAGTAAACCTCGGAAAAAACAGAGTCCCTTCTGATGCCATTGTGCTTTTTGATGGTAAAAACCTAGACGAATGGATTGTAGCAGAAGATTCTACCGCTGCCAAATGGATTTTAAATAAAGATGGAAGCATGACCGTTAACAGTGGTTCTGGCACTCTACAAACCAAACGCAATTTTGGAAGTATCCAGTTACATCTAGAATGGAAATCGCCTACTAAAATTTTAGGTAAAGGCCAATCTAGAGCCAACAGTGGTGTTTTCATTCAGCAGCGTTATGAAGTACAGATATTAGACAATAACGACAACGACACTTATGTTAACGGACAGGTAGGAGCCATTTATAAGCAATCTATTCCGGCAGTAAACGCTGCCGTTCCCACAGGAGAATGGAACATTTACGACATTATTTTTCATACTCCGGAATTTGATGCTAGTGGTAAAAAAATAAAATCTGGAACAATGACTGTTTTACATAATGGCGTTTTAATTCAAGATCACTTTGAAATTCAAGGAGCAGTAGCCTATATCGGTTGGCCAACCAACGAACCTCATGGAAAAGCTCCCATACAATTACAGGATCATAATGATGGAAGTAAGCCAAGTTTTAGAAATATATGGGTAAGAGAGCTAAAAAGCTAAAACAAAATAAATTTAAGTAAAAAGTGAAAGCTGTAATTCAAAGAGTAAGTCATGCCTCTGTAAGCGTTGATAACAACATAATTTCTTCTATTAATAATGGACTATTGGTCTTATTAGGCATCACAGAAAATGACACCAAAGATGACATTGATTGGTTGTCCAAAAAAGTATTGAATCTTAGAATTTTCAATGACGAAAATGATGTTATGAACAAATCGCTCATTGCAATAGATGGAGAACTTATTATAGTCAGCCAATTTACGCTCTTAGCAAGTACAAAAAAGGGAAATAGACCTTCTTATATTAAAGCCGCTAAAACTGATGTTGCAATACCTCTATACAACCAATTCATTTCTGTAACAGAAAAAGAGTTTGGCAAAAAAGTTGGGACTGGCATTTTTGGTGCAGACATGAAAATAAACTTATTGAATGACGGTCCTGTAACTATTGTAATAGATACTGAAAATAAAATTTAAAATATTATAAAAATTGTAACGTTTTGGGTATAAGTTTGATATATTTGTGTATCAACGCCCCACGCTAAACACTACTTTATGTATTTTAAACAGTTACTTCTTTTTGTAACCTTATTTTCCTTTCAATTTATTTATTCACAAGATTTTGATGTAAGTATTTTATCTATTCCAGATAGTTTAAAACAAAATGCTAATTCCGTTATACGGAATTCAAGTACTAAAATAGTATTAGAGTCGTCAAAAAAAATGACTGTTACTCGCAGTAAAACAATTACTGTCCTAAATAAGCTCGGGAATCATAATTCTGAAATCGTAATACATTATGACTCATCTAACGACATTAAAAATGTAAGAGCATACGTATACAATGCATTAGGTGTTGAAATAAAAGACATAAAAAAACGCGATTTCATAGACAGAAGTGCCGTTGATGGCATTTCATTATTTAATGATGGCAGACTTATTTATTACGACTATGTTCCAACTACATATCCATATACAATTTCTTATGAATATGAGCTAGAATCTTCAAATACAGCTTTTATACCAAGATGGTTCCCATACGCATCGTATAATCAAGGTGTTGTTAAAAGTAGTTATGAAATCACATATCCTAATGATATAAAAATTCAAAAGGCTGAGAAAAATTTTGAACATTTTAATATCATTAAATCGGAGAAACCAACTACTATTAGGTATGAAATCAACAACTCACCCGTTATAAAATATGAAGAATTATGCCCTTCCTCTTTAGAAGTAATGCCTTGGCTTATTGTTGCCAGCAATAAATTTCGATTAGAAAATGTAGATGGATCTGCCAACAATTGGCAAGAGTTTGGCAAATGGATGTATGACAATTTAATTGTGAGTAGGACTGCATTACCTGAGAGTACGAAAAATAAAATAAAGCAAATGGTTACAGGCATTGATGATCCTGTTGAAAAAGCTAAAATTATATATAACTATGTACAAGAAAAAACTCGGTATATAAGTGTACAAGTGGGTATTGGCGGATGGATGCCTATGCTAGCTACAGATGTAGACAAGTTAGGATATGGAGACTGTAAAGCACTTACTAATTATACAAAGTCTTTACTAGATGAAGCTGGCGTTACCTCTTACTACGCACCCGTTTATGCTGGTGGAGATAAAAAAAGCATGGAACAAGATGTTGTCTCTGTTCAAGGAAATCACGCATTTTTATATGTTAAAGGAAATAATAAAGACATATGGCTTGAATGTACAAGTCAAACAGTACCATTTGGTTATCAGGGAACGTTTACAGATGATAGAGATGTATTATTAATAACACCAGAAGGTGGAAAAATAAAACATACGGGTATATACAAAACCGAAGATAACTTCCAAAAAACAAATGCCAACTATAGCATTAATAATGACGGCAACATTGAAGCAGGTGTCACTATAAATTCAGGAGGTATTCAATATAACAATCATTACGGCTTAGAAAAACAACCTAAAAGAGATATAGAAAAATATTACAAGTCTAACTATTGGTCATATATTAATAATATGACCGTAAAAAAGTATGACTTCTCAAACAATAAGGATAGTGTAATATTTAATGAAAATATTGAGCTCGCCGCCTCGAAATATGCATCTTTCAGTGGTGACCGAATGTTGTTTACTATAAATGCTTTTAATCGAGCATTAGAAGTACCTAAACGTTATCGAAACAGAAAACTTCCATTTGAAATAGCACGTGGTTTTATTGATACGGACGAATTTAAAATAAAATTACCTGAAAATTACAATATTGAAGCCTTACCAAATAACATAAAAATTGAAAATAAATTCGGGAGCTACGAACTAAACATTCAAAAAATTAATGAAAAAGAATTAAAATATAGTCGAATATTTAGGTTAAAGGGAGGCAACTATAATGCAAAAGAATATAAAGCTTACAGAGATTTCAGAAAGAGTATTGCCAAACAAGACAAGTCAAAAGTTGTGCTTACAAAAGCAGCTCCATAAGATTATTTAAAGGATAATACAAAGATTAAACTATGAAAAAATTAATTATTACCGCACTAGCAATGCTATTAAGTTTACCTATAATAGCACAAGACATAAAATTCGGAAAAGCAACTAAAGAAGAGTTAACTGAAAAACTTTACCCTCTAGATTCTTCTGCAAATGCCGCAATATTGTTTAAAAAAAGAAGGTCACATATTGAGTATTCTCAAGGAGAGGGTTTTTACTTAGTTACAGACGTTCATGAACGTATTAAAATATACAATAAGGATGGATATGATTGGGCTACTAAAAGCATTTCTCTATACCAAGGAGGTGATGATGAAAAAATTTCTATTAAAGCCAACACCTTTAACTTGACAAATGGAAAAATTGAAAAAACGAAGCTTAGTAAAAAAGATATTTTTGTTGAAAATGTAAATAAATATTGGAAGCGAACTAAATTCACAATGCCAAATTTAACAGAAGGTTGCATTGTAGAATGGGACTACACAATTACTTCTCCTTATTATTCACGTATAGACGATATGGAACTACAGTCTTTTATTCCTATTAAATATATAGAATCAAAAGTAGAAACACCTGAGTATTTTGTCTTTAAAAATGTAATGAAAGGTTATCACCCTGTTGATTTAGTGCGTGATTCTAAACGATCTTCTATTACATTTAACAACAAAGAACGGAATGATAACGGAGCGGCATCATACAGCCAAAACAAAATTGACTACCAAACAAATATAATTAAATGTACTCTAAAAAATGTACCAGCACTAAAAGAAGAACCTTATGTAAATAACATTAATAATTATATTACAGCTTTAAAGTTTGAATTAACGAGTACTCAATTTCCCAATTCACAGGTGGAATTTTACAACACCACTTGGGAAGATGTTACTAAAACAATTTATGAAAGCAGTAATTTTGGTGGACAGCTCGATAAAAAATCACATTTCAAAGACGATTTAACAGCATTAATTAATCTAACTGCTCCCGAAAATGAAAAAATTACTAAGATTTTTGAATTTGTAAAATCAAAAATTAAATGGAATGATTTCACTTCGAAATACACCAATGATGGGGTAAGAAAAGCGTATAAAGATGGTGTGGGTAATGTTGCAGAAATTAATTTAACTTTAGTAGCCATGTTGCGAGAAGCTAATTTAAAAGCGAACCCTGTATTAATAAGTACTCGTGATCATGGCATCCCTTTTTTTCCAACTAAAGAAGGATTTAATTATGTAATTGCAGGAGTTGAAACGACCTCCGGTATTGTTCTATTAGATGCTACTGAAAAATACAGCACACCTAACGTTTTACCACTTAGAGATTTAAATTGGAATGGTCGTATTGTTAGAGAAAATGGAACCTCAAGCGAGGTTAGTCTATTTCCAAATGATGTAGCAAAAGAGATGGTTTTTATAATGGCCCAAATAGATGATGAAGGCATTTTATCGGGTACTGAGAGATCTAGTTACAATAAGTTATTAGCCTTAAATGTTAGAGCTAGTCAGAATAACAAAAATGAAAATGATTTAATAGCAAAGCTTGAAAAAGATAATGATAATATTGAAATTGATGAATTTAAAGCCAACAATAAAGTTGATATTTACAAGCCAATCTCTTATCAATTTGATTTTGAAAGCGATAGCCAAGTTGAAATTGTTGGTGACAAAATATATTTTTCACCACTGCTATTTCATACAGAAAAAGAAAATCCGTTTAAATTAGATGACAGGAAATTCCCTATTGATTTTGGCACCCCTTTTCAAGAAAAATATAATGTAACACTAACATTACCCGCAGAATACAAAATAGAATCATTACCTGAAACCATAGCCTACGCTACACCTGAAGGTTCAGGGTCATATTCATTTATGTGTAAAGTAACCGGTAATATACTTCAAGTATCATCTATTTTAAATATGAAAACTTCAATTATAGCATCTCAAAATTATGGAGCTATAAAAGAGTTTTACAAACAAATGATTAGTAAACAATTAGAGAAGGTGGTACTTTCAAAAATTTAACAACCGCAATCACTTTTACAGCCAGTTTTCTTTTTTGATTTAAAAAAGTACTTTTTTATCAAAAAAGATATAGCTAAGCCCAGTAAAATATATACTAAAATAGATTGAATCATAGTTATTTAACTTAATACAGTAAAGGTAATAAAAGAAGCCAAATAAGCCAAGGCCGTCATGCCAAAAAGCTGTAGCAATGGCCATTTCCAGCTATTTGTTTCTCTTTTTACAATAGCCAAGGTACTTACACATTGCATTGCAAAAGCATAAAAAACCAATAACGACATTCCTACAGGGAAATTGAATCGTTTTTTTCCTGTATCCTGGTTTATTTCTGCCCCCATGCGTTCCTTAATCGTGTTCGTATTCTCATTATCTTCTACACTATAAATAGTTGCCAAAGTACTTACAAAAACCTCTCTGGCAGCAAATGAGGTTATTAAGGCAATTCCAATTTTCCAATCGTAACCTAAAGGTTTTATTGCGGGTTCAATGGCCTTACCTGCAATACCTATATATGAATTCTCCAATTTATAGGTGGCTATATGCTTTTCTAATTCATCTTGATTTAATTGCTTATTTTCCACTCTATTCTTAACAATTTCTTCTGCATTGTCAAAAGAAGCCGGACCATTAGAAGCTAAGAACCATAATATAATAGAAATTGCTAAAATGATTTTACCAGCACCAAACACAAATGCTTTAGTTTTTTCTAAAACGGTAAATACTATATTTTTTAATGAAGGTATTTTATAGGCAGGCATTTCAATTATAAAGAAACTTTTACCTTTTACTTTTAACGTTTTATTTAATAACCATCCTGATACAATAGCAGATGCAAAACCCAATAGATACAATGACATTAATGCCAAACCTTGCAGGCTAAAAATACCTAAAATTCTTTGCTGTGGTATAATTAAGGCTATTAAAATAGCATATACAGGTAGGCGAGCAGAGCATGTTGTAAATGGTGTCACCAAAATAGTTACCAGACGTTCTTTCCAACCTTCAATGTTTCGTGCAGCCATTATTGCCGGAATGGCACATGCGGTACCAGAAACTAATGGTACAACACTTTTACCACTCATACCAAATCGACGCATAATCTTATCCATTAAAAAAACAACCCTACTCATATAGCCAGTTTCTTCAAGAATTGCAATGAATAAAAATAGTATGGCAATCTGGGGAATAAAAATAACGATACCACCAATACCGGGGATAATACCTTCAACTAATAAATTGCTAAATACACCTTCTGGTAATTGATTTTTCGTCCATTCACTTAAATTGGCAAAAGTGGAGTCTATTAAATCCATCGGAACAGTAGCCCAATCAAAAATTGATTGAAAGATCAATAATAATATAAGAGCAAAAATTAAATAACCAAAAATTTTATGGGTAAGTACTTTATCAATTTTATGACGCATACCCGTTGCTTTTTCAGCATCAGTTGTATACGTTTTTTTAAGTATATGATTAATGTACTGGTACCGCAGAATCGTTTCCTTATTCTGCATTTTATTGAGCTTTACCTTGTCAGCTTTAAAACTCTCAATACGGTCTTTAAATTTCGGAGGTATTGAAGTAAGATTTTGGCTTTGAGTTATTAAAAGCCAAGCTTTGTATAATGAAGTATCAGCAAATTTTTCTTTTAGTTCTTTAAAAAACTGTGCATCAATTCTATCAGCTATTTCTGCAATTTTTAATGTATTCGCCTCTTTATAGTTAACTATTGCACGTTTCACTTTACCGATCCCCAATCTTTTACGAGCACTGATTAGTACTACTTCTGATTTCAATTCCTTTTTAAGCAATTCAATATCTATGGAAATTCCTCTTTTTTCCATTCGATCGGACATGTTGATAACTAAAATGGCAGGTATTTCTAAATCTTTAATTTGGCTAAATAAAAATAAATTCCGTTTCAAGTTTTCTACATCAGCAACAACGACAACGACATCAGGATAATTACTTTTATCAATACCTATAAATGTCTGTAAAACAATATTCTCATCTAAACTTGAAGGGTTAATACTATAGGTACCTGGCAGGTCAGTAATTTTAGCAAAGACTTCTCCTTGCAGCTTGGATGTTCCTGTTTTTTTCTCTACAGTTACACCGGGATAATTGCTTACCTTTTGATTTAAACCTGTTAACTGGTTAAACAAAAGTGATTTACCAGTATTAGGATTACCTACTAATGCTACATTTATGACTTCAGAATGTCGCATAAATTTTTGATTTTGGTAACTTTTATAAGCGAAGCTGTTTCTTTTCTAATCGCCAAATGACTTCCGTTTACTTTAATATATAAGGGATCCTTAAGGGGTGCTATTTGCATTAACTCCACCTCTTTACCAGGTAAACATCCCATTTCTAATAGTTTTAAGGGCACGCTATCAAATGGAATATCATCAATAATTCCAATTTCTCCCACGATAAGATCTGCTAAGGTAGTATTCAATTTTTATTTAGATTGATTATAAATACTGTGCGAAAATACACAATTTTTAATAAATCAATATGATAAATATCATTAAAAACTAACGATATCTAACAGTTTCAATTATTTTCCTTTAATAATTGAATATCTTTTATGATTTGTTGAATATCTTCTTTGTTCGTACCGTCATAGAAACCCCTAATTTGTTTTTTCTTATCAATCAAGATAAATTGCTCTGTATGAATAAAATCTTGTTCACCTCCATCACCTTCATCTAGCACAGCAAAATATGACTTTCTTGCCAAATTATAAATTTGCTTTTTGTCTCCGGTAACCAGGTTCCACTTATCATCTATCACTCCCTTTTTATCTGCATAAGCTCTTAAAATGGGTATACTATCAATTACAGGTGTAACAGAATGTGACAAAAATTTCACCGTACTGTCATTTTTAAAATAAGTTTGAAGATCTACCATATTTGTTGTCATTATCGGACATATACTTTGGCATCTCGTAAAAAAGAAGTCAGCTACATAAATTTTATCCTTATAATCTTGTTCTGTAATTGTTTCTCCATTTTGATTTGTTAAATGGAAATTAGATATTTTATGATTGTATTTAATATGCTTTACCGAATCGTCAACTAATCGTGGATTTACATCGGCAGGATTATAAACTGGTAATCTCTTTTTGGGAACCATTAAAAAGTACCCAATAATGACAAGTACAATAAATAAAACGCCAATTCTGACAACGGATGGAAGTGATTTTTTAAAGAATGATAAATCCATAGCATTTTTTTTATATATTTGGGGTGCCTTTGCATTTCCCCTATCCTTTGCAAAGTTATTGCTTATGAAGAAAAAATTACCCCTAATTCTATTAATTTTTTCATGTTTTTTATTCAGCCAAGAAAACTTGAATATACATGATGCGTATTTACAGGAATTGATTTCAATCCCTGAAGATGATGCTGCAATAAATATAGAAACCAACGATCCTAATTGGCGAAAAACAACTATTGAAAAAATTACATCAGAAAGTTATCGAGAACCAAGTTTTTTAAAAACAGCCATGGTTTTACATATGCTTAACTATAAGCTAGGTGATGAAAATTATATTAATGGTATTGACGCGTATTTATTAGAAATTAATGATAATAAATCATCAGCTTCAATAAAAGATTTTCAACACTCTTTAGAAGGGCAAACAGGAGAAGATTTATCAGACTTCTTTAATGACTGGACTGTTGGTAAGGGCTATCCTTCTTACGAAATTAGTTGGTTCCAAAATGGAAAAACAAATGAAATAACAATCGTTGCTTCTCAAATACAATCTGACCCATCTGTGACATTTTTTGAAATGCCAATTCCAATCAAAGTCAGCAATGATAATGGAGATTCTCAAATCATAAGACTTAAGCTTTCCGAAAACAAACAAAGTTTTACAGGTAAATTACCTTTTAAAATTAATACCGTTGAAGTTGATCCGGAACATCATATAATTAGTAAAAACAATACTGTGAAAAACGGTGTAGATCAAGAAATTCTGAGCACTAACATTTCAATATACCCAAACCCTGCTAAGAATTCATTAAACATTCAGAATGCTAGTGATGCTATTGTAGAAAAAGTATCTATCTACAATATGTTAGGTAAATTGGTATTAGAAGAAAGCAATCCTTTATTGGCAATTAATTTAAAGCCACTTTCATTTGGAATACATTTAGTAAAAATTGAAACCAATCAAGGTGTTTTGCATAAGACCATTTTAAAAGAGGAATAAAGTATCTAAATTATAATTCCACATTAAATCATCAGAATACTTTTCTCATCTTTTGCCATCGCCATCAATAAGCTAAGCCTCTACTTATTTTTAACAAACATTTTAAAATGCTGTTTTTATGTAATTGGTTATAAAACCTTACATTTGCAAACTGATTTTAAAAACGATAATATAGCAGATGGAGATTTTTATTAAGGTATCACAATTTATTCTTAGTTTATCTATTTTAATAGTACTACACGAACTAGGGCACTATATACCAGCAAAAATATTTAAAACACGCGTCGAAAAATTCTATTTATTTTTTGATTATAAGTTCTCACTTTTTAAAAAGAAAATTGGTGAAACTGTCTATGGTATAGGATGGATACCTCTTGGTGGATATGTAAAAATATCTGGTATGATTGATGAAAGCATGGATACCGAACAAATGCAGGAAGAACCCAAACCATGGGAGTTTAGATCAAAACCAGCATGGCAACGTTTAATTATTATGTTGGGTGGTGTTACGGTAAATTTTCTTTTAGGAATCTTTATATACATTCTAATGATGAACATTTGGGGTGAGCAATATTTACCTAATGAGAATTTAACAGATGGTGTATGGGTTCAAAATGAGTTGGGTGAAGAACTTGGCTTACAAACTGGAGATAAAATACTAACCATTGATGGCGAAAAAATTCAAAAATTCCGCGATCTTTTTCTAGAATTTATAAACGGCAATGCGTATACGATAGAAAGAAATGGTGAAGTAATTGAGAAAGATATTCCGGTTGATTTCATCTCCAAATTGGTTGATGGAGAAAAAGAAGATGCCAATTTTTTATCACCAAGAATACCTTTTTTTATAGGTAAAGTAATTGACACCTTGCAAAATGCAAATAGTGGCTTACAACCAAAAGATATTGTTGTAGCCATTAATAAAAGACCTATCAAATACTTTGATGAGGTTGATGCTGAATTCAGTAAACATAAAAATGAAAAAGTTACGCTCACCGTTAAACGAGACAACAGTACAGAAGATATTGATGTAACATTAGATAATGATGGTAAAATTGGTGTACAACTTGCGATGATGCCTCAAAGTGATATGGAAAAATTAGGGTATTATAAATTTGAAACCAAAACTTACACGTTTATCGAAGCTATACCCGCTGGAATGAATAAGGCCTGGACAACGTTTTCGAGCTATTTAAAACAACTTAAAAAAATCTTTAACCCAAGTACTGGTGCTTACAAAGGCTTAGGCGGATTTATCTCTATTGGGAGTATTTTTCCATCAACTTGGGATTGGCAAACATTTTTAAGTATTACAGCCTTCTTATCTATAATGTTAGGGGTAATGAATTTATTACCAATACCTGCTTTAGATGGAGGTCATGTAGTCTTTACATTATATGAAATGATTTCAGGAAGAAAGCCAAGTGATAAATTTTTAGAGTATGCTCAAATAGCTGGTTTTATCTTTCTAATTGCGTTACTATTATTTGCAAATGGTAATGATATTTATAGGCATTTATTTAAGTAGTGTTTAGGTACAAAAATTATAAAAAAAATGCCACTCAAAATTTGAGTGGCATTTTTTATGATATCTGACTCATAAATTAAATTTACTTACCATCTTCTTTTTCTATCAATTATTTAGCTCTTTCTGCACGCTTAACGCGTCTTTTATAAGAAGATGATAAAAGAGCCTTGACATCTTCCTAACTTCGCTCAAATAAGCTGAATTTTAACATGCTCATTGCATCAATTGATAATTCATACCCTGTTTTACAAAATAAAGAGAGCCATACGCATCAGAAGTGGATTCATGGGATTATGAAAACCATCCATTTACAGTAACCATAGAAAAGCAATTAACACAAACGTTGTTTTTATTCTCAATTTTTGATTTACTTATTATAGTAACGAGTAGCGGATAAGGCTCCCAAAAATAAAACGTTTCTTTTAGTATTTTTAAATTTATGAATACAAAATTTAACAAAAATCGGTTGGGCTTTCGACCTGTTGATAGCAAATAAATACACCTATATCCTGAGATATTGAGAGGGAGGTTCATTAAAAAAACCTCAACGAAATAATCATTGAGGTTTTAAAATTCTTATAGAATATTAATTAATTTTAGATAATTGACTTAATCAGCTAAAATAATTACGTTGTTATCTTTCAATTCAATAGTTCCTGATTTTATAGGAAATATTAAAATTTTATCATCATCAGGATGCTTTGTTAATCTTCCTGATAAATCGCTAAACTCTTCATGATCTTGCGTATGTGTATGTACTTTTACAACGCCTTCAATTAATAAAGAAACGATTGGTGCGTGATTCTCAAGCATTTGAAATTCACCATTAATTCCAGGTACAGATACCGAATCAACATTCGCATTAAATATAACTGCTTCTGGACTTACTATTTCTAATTTCATGATGTTTTGATCTTTAGTCTACGCTTCTTCTGCCAACATTTTCTCACCAGCTTCAATAGCTTCTTGTATAGAACCTTTTAAGTTAAAAGCAGATTCTGGAAAACGATCTAATTCACCATCCATAATCATATTAAAACCTTTAATAGTATCTTTTATATCAACCAAAACACCTGGAATACCAGTAAATTGTTCTGCTACGTGGAAAGGTTGAGATAAGAATCGTTGTGTTCTACGTGCTCTGTGTACAACTAATTTATCTTCTTCACTTAATTCTTCCATCCCTAAAATAGCGATGATATCTTGTAATTCTTTATAACGTTGTAATAATTCTTTTACATTTTGTGCACAGTCATAATGTTCTTGACCTAACGTCTCAACATTTAAAATTCTTGATGTAGAATCTAACGGATCAACCGCAGGATAAATACCTAATTCAGAAATTTTACGAGAAAGTACTGTAGTTGCATCTAAGTGAGCAAAAGTTGTTGCTGGTGCTGGATCTGTTAAATCATCTGCAGGTACATATACTGCTTGTACAGAAGTAATAGAACCTGTTTTTGTTGAAGTAATACGCTCTTGCATAGCTCCCATTTCAGTTGCTAAGGTTGGTTGATAACCCACCGCTGAAGGCATACGACCTAATAAAGCCGAAACCTCAGAACCCGCTTGTGTAAAACGGAAAATATTATCTACAAAGAAAAGTACATCTTTACCTTGACCATCTCCTGCTCCATCACGGAAATATTCAGCAATGGTTAAACCTGATAAGGCAACACGTGCACGTGCTCCAGGTGGTTCGTTCATTTGTCCAAAAACGAAAGTCGCTTTTGATTCTCTCATTCCCTTTTTATCAACTTTAGATAAATCCCATCCACCTTCTTCCATAGAATGCATAAAGTCATCACCATATTTAATAATACCAGACTCTAACATCTCACGTAGTAAATCATTTCCTTCTCTAGTTCTTTCACCTACTCCGGCAAAAACTGAAAGCCCACCATGTCCTTTGGCAATATTATTAATTAACTCCATTAACAATACTGTTTTACCAACTCCTGCTCCACCGAATAAACCAATCTTACCCCCTTTTGCATAAGGTTCAATTAAATCAATTACTTTGATACCTGTAAATAAAACTTCTGTTGAAGTTGATAATTCATCAAATTTTGGTGCTTTACGGTGAATAGATAAACCATTTTTCCCTTCTTTAGGTAAATCACCTAATCCATCAATAGCATTTCCAGTTACATTAAACAATCGTCCATAAATATCATCACCAATAGGCATTTGAATAGGATTACCCGTTGCAATAACTTCATAACCTCTACTTAAACCATCAGTAGAGTCCATTGCAATACAACGAACAGTATCTTGTCCAACATGTTGTTCAACTTCTAGTACTAGTATTGAACCGTCTTTTCTGTGAATCTCTAGAGAATCATGAATTCTAGGAAGGTCAGATTCAGTCAAAAATTCAACATCTATTACTGGACCAATAATTTGAGCAACTTTACCTGTAACTTTAGCCATTATTTATAATTATTTTGGTTTCAATTTAATTCGAAATTATTGCAATTAATTAACCCTATATAAGGAATGCAATATATTCTCGTTTTTACGAAGTGCAAAGGTAAATTATTTATACTTATTCTAAAAGTGTTTTTTTAAATAATTTTTAAATCATAGCACTTTGATTATCAGTACTTATTAGATACTAAAAAAAAACCTCACTAAAAAGTGAGGTTTTTAAAATTCTTTCTTAATTATTACAAATTAATTACCCAAGAAACATAATACATAGAACCTAGTGATCCTGTACCAGGAGCAGCTCTAAATTCTTTTCCTCCAATATTAGTTCCACCTAATTTAAATGTTGATTTCATACGAGGAACAGAATAGTTAATTTGAGCATCTACAACGCTTCTAGCATCTATAATAGCATCTGCAAAAGATGATTCCCATAAATACTCATCACTCCATCTATAGTCAACTTTAAAACCAAAGTTTTTAAATAGACTCGTATTTCCAAAACCAACTTTCACCTTATGCTCAGGAGTATTAAATCCAGCTTCATAATCAGGATCTGTATCTTGATCAAAATCAAATTTAGCAAACGTATAGTTAATACCAAAATCAAAAGTACTAAACACTTTAGTATTGATTCCTATAGTAGCACCATATGATGAAATATCTGCTTCTGAATTCGTATACACTTGAAAGGGTTGGTAATCTCCGTTACCAATAGCTATTAAAGCAGTTGGAATCGGACCTCCTAATTCAGGTGGTAAATTGGTAATGTCTGAAGCTAAGTTCACACTTCCGTAATGAGGTGAAACTACTGTTTTATTACCGATAAAGTCTTGATATATATTATAATAAGCACTAGCATCTAACATTAACTTACCAAAACCAGCTCTATAACCTAATTCAAAAGCTTGAACTCTTTCTGGTTTTACATAAGCAAAATCAGCAACCTCTAATAAGGCTGGATTAGGTGTACCTTGAGCTGCACTTGCTCCAAAAGCTTGTAACGACGCTAATGTAAATGCGTTTTCATATGCAGCCCTTCCTGATAATTCAACTGTTGCAGGAAAGCCTAAGAATTGAGCTGTTGGACTATTATCTAATGGTTTAGAAGTATATCTATCTAGATTATCAGGAGCAGAACCAATTAAAATTGCCTGACCCGCATCTAAACCAATGTATTGATCTTGTGTAGTTGGGTTTCTAAATCCTGTTTGATATGAAAATCTTAAATTCCTCGTTTTACCCTCACCTAATGAGTAAGAAATAGAAATTCTTGGAGAAATATTTCCATCAAAGTTTTGTGCTTTGTCATATCTAACTGATCCTGTAAGTTTCAACCTATCATCAATTAACTTTTTTTGTACTTGCATATAAGCTCCATATTCGTCATAATGAATTGGACCATCATAATCAGTAAATATAGTACCATTAGAATTCAAAACATATTGTCTGTATGAACCACCAATTTGTATTTCAGCAAAATCAATTGCTTTATGAAAATTATAATTTCCATCTGCATGATACAATTTTGTTTGATCTTGAAATCTGGCTCCAGTATTTAAATCTGGATCTGAAGTAATAGCATCTAATTGAGCTTTAAACTCAGGAGTTCCAGGTTGCAAAGTAACATTGGCATCAGCAAACTGTCTAGCACCTGCATGTGCAGCATCTTGTGTTGACCCCTGTGCAATAGCACCTAAAAACGTTTGAGCATAAGCACCAAACCATTGATTTGCATTTGCTTTGTTCATATTAATACCCGCAAACTTCATATCATAAGAATCTCCAGCATCTTCATCAGTAACGTAACCTCTAATAAAAAAGTTATCATTTCTAATTTCAATTTTATGTTGTTGCATAAAGAAATTATTGATATTGTATCTGTTCGCACCTTGATAGATAGTGTTTCCTATTCCGAATTTTGCATTATAGATCATTTCTAAATCATTTGCAAAAGGCCTGTAATGGAAAGCAAAACTAGCCTTAATACTTTCCGCTTCGTAATCGGTTAAGTCTGATTCTTTATAACCAGTTCTAGAGATAGTTTGCTGACCTAAAGCAGACGCAACTGAAGCAGGAAAACCTGCTCCCAAAGCAGCAGCTTCAAAATCAATTGGTACCGCAACTTCATCTCCATAAATATTTGCTTGATCAAATGATGTAGCATTCCCAACATTTGAAATTATATCATCCGGATTACCAGCTCCGGCATCAATATATTGATTATAATCAGTAGCATACCATTCAGTACCTTGTAAATAAGATAATGTTGCCTTAGCAGCAAACTTTTCACTAAATTTATATGCGGCTCTAATTCCAAGATCATAATAAGGATTATCTCCGGCAGCATCTTGCATGGTAAGTCCCGTTTTAAAATAAGTACTTATACCGGCATCATCAAAAGGACTTTTACTTGTCATAAAAAGCACACCATTAAAAGCATTTGCACCATATAAGGCAGAAGATGCTCCTGGTAATAACTCAACAGTACTGATGTCTAATTCAGACATACCAAGTAAGTTACCTAAGGCAAAATTTAAAGCAGGTGAAGAGTTATCCATTCCATCTACCAGCTGCATAAAACGAGTATTAGCGAATGTAGCAAAACCTCTAGTATTAATAGACTTAAAAGTTAAACTACTCGTACTAACATCTACACCTTTCAGATTTTCTAATCCATTATAAAAACTTTCTGAAGATGTGTTTTTAATATCTCTAGCATCCATACGTTCAATGGTAACTGGAGATTCAAGAATACGCTCTGGTGTTCTAGAGGCAGAAATAACAACTTCGTCAAGTTGATTACTTTCATTAAGCATAAAATCTAACGTCTGAGTTGCCATGGTAACTTCAGCTGTGACTGACTCTAAACCTAAAAAACTAGCTTGAATAGAAAATGGTGGTGATTGATCTACCTTTAAAGTGTATAGACCATCAAAATCAGTAGCTGTTCCAATAGTAGAACCTACTACAATAATATTAGCACCCGGAACGGGGTCTCCGTTAGAATCTGTTACTGTACCTGAAACCACAGTTTGGGCCCCAATAAAAGTGACAAACAAGAAAGAAAATGCAAGAGCAAAATACTTATTCATAATATAATCAATTTGAGTTAATATTGTCGCAAAATACAATATTTTTTAAATAAATATTACGAAATTCAAAATTTTAAGAGCATTTTTTTATTAAATCAATACTTTATGATTTTTTTTGAAGTTTCAAATTTTCCTTTTTGGATTTTTAAAACATAAACACCTGAAGATATATGTTTGAATTCTAGAGACTTATTAAAAGTCGTAGTTTGATTTGTATAATTTCTTGTTAAAACTTGTCTACCATAAATGTCATATAATGAAATTAACACATCATCAAAAGAATTTGTCTGAAACGATAATTGTATTTGATTATTAAAAGGATTTGGATAAATAATAAAATCATAAAAGTCATAATCATCAACACTGACCGTTTGATTTGTTTGACATAATTCTATAGACCAGTCATTTAGCACACCAACATCTCCATGAGAATTATCTACAACTTTTAACTGCCATGTTCCTATTGATGATATTCCATTAAAGGCAGATAATAAATTTTCCGACTTCGTAATTCCAGAAATTGCTGGTGAAGCATTATTACACGCAAATGAAATTGCCTCATCATCAAAAGTAGCATTAATACTCTGCCTTTGCTGCCCTGAAGAACCGCAAGTTCTATCATAAATCAAAATCTCTGTTCCATTAGGTGCTTTTAAAAAAATCTGTAAATCCCACAACCATGAATGCGAAATATTTAAAGATACATTGACATCGGAAACCAAAAAATTACTAGGTACATTTATTGTAGAAACCACTCCCGCTGTATTTGCATCAGGAATCGTCTTTGGAATATTAATCGATTGAAATGTTGTACAAGAAGTTTGAAAAGACCCAATAGAAATATTTTCATTATTAACCGCAAAGAAAATATTAGCTACGGCCTGCACCATTATTCTAACATTAGGTGATGGTGTGTTTGGAACAATAATACTTTCACTACCATCATTAGGAGTATTGGCAACCAACACTGTTGGAAAGGTGAGGCCACCATCTAAGGATAATAAAATATTAACGTGACTTTCATTTATTCCATTACCATCTGTACCAGCAACATCCCAAGTAATAATTTCACTATCATTTTCAGTCCAAGAAACCCCTGTTGTATTTTGTGAAGTGACAAGAAATGGGCCGGCAACATCATTTACAGTAATTGTAGTATTATCTGAAACGGCCTTACCTTCTCCAACAACATTATCTCTAACCGTTAATGCAAATTCCATAGTCCTTGAAACACTTGGTAAAACTTCCCAAGTAGAAGTGCTAGTAGATGCTATAGTTTGTATATTCGGGAAATACCTATCTTCCTCTAGAGTTGGTGGAAACGAACGAAATATTGCCCCAACGGTTTGTGTAGACGTTGGCGGAATTGAAATTCCACTAACTTCGTTATCAATCTGCTCCCAATCATAAGTCAAAGCATCACCATCTAAATCTGCTCCTTGACCTCTTAAAACAAAAGGTGTAGATTTTGGAATAACATAATCACTACCTGCATTTACGGTTGGTACATTCAAATTAAACACAAAATTAGAAACAGCCGCACATTGTGACACCCCGTTAATTAAGTTATCATATATTTCATTAATACTCACAATATTAAAGTAACTATCACTATTGCTTTGAATATTTTGTTGAGGACCGCATATACCAGCATATCCCATTAAAGTAGATCCACTTCCTGGCTCTACGGCAGTGGCATTATTTCTATTTCCATTTGCACAATTACCTGCAGTACCATTAAAAGTATGGTTTGCACCAAATTGATGGCCCATTTCATGAGCTACATAATCAATATCAAAACTATTACCCACAGGGAGACTAGAACCTGTTACGCCTTTCGCTTTATCAGTATCACAAACCGAAGCGAGATTGGCAACACCACCACCTCCCGTGCTAAAAACATGCCCTATATCATAATTGGCAGAACCGATACTACTATTTAAATTATTTTGGTTTTGAATTAACATGGCTGAACCGTTATCATTGGTATAAGGATCAGTTCCTGGATCGGTCTCTAAATAAATAATCTGATCATTATTAGCCACTAACTGCATGGTTAAAGCCACATCACGTTCAAAAATTGGGTTTACTCTATTCATGGTTACTACTATGGCAGAAAGCACAGCACTAATAGAATCCATCCTTGTACTTCCAATACCAACTCCAGCAGCATCAACATGAAAAGTCGAATATTCTTCAGTGGCTGCAATTGCTAATCTAAAAGTTCGTAGTTTTAAATCGGATGATGAACTTTTTTTAACAACACTCTTAACTTTAGTAATTTCGTCTTCAATTGCTGAACACTCAAATGACGTATCGTTGATAACATCCTTTTTATAGTATACACTATATTTCTTTCTATTTTTAGTATAAGGATCAATATACATTGTTCCTTTTTCCGGTGACAAGATCATAGCATACATACCTAATGAACTGGTTGTAAAGTGTACACTTGTAGATTTATCATCAACTGCATGTCCGCGATATGACTTTATAGCTGGAAATTTCTTAGCTAGTTCGGCATCTAAGATTGAACTTTCTTTAACGTTAAATTTAATAAGATTTCCTTCTGCATCTGGAAACGTAACAGTTTGAGTTACTTTATTAGATTTTGTATTAAACTGAAGTGTCTTTTTCAACTTTTCAAGATCTAAGGAAAAAAGTTCGAATTTCGTTGATTCAGTTTTGGCATCAATGAATTGTTCCGTTTTATCTATTGCTGAAACTTTTGACCAAAACTCCTTTTCTTGAGAGAATCCATCAACGCAAACCAGCAATATAATTGCTACAGAAAGGAAATAATCGAAATTTTTCTTAGACATAAATAATGTAATCCTATAACAAATATAAAAGAAGTTTTTAAATGAGATTTAATATCTTTACCCAAATTGATTCTATGAGGCTTCTAATTATTTGTATTTTAATGATTTTGTTTGCGAATTGTAAAAGCAAATCACATACAATACCAAGTTTAAAAACACCTCAAAAGCAAACCTTTGAACTAGAAAAATGTGCTATAGACTCAGAGTGTTCCATTGAAATAATACGTAATTCAAGCCTATTAATAAAAAAAGATGAATTACAAAATACTTACATTAAATTAGAAAACGGAAACAATACAATTGTTAAATACGAATTCAAAAGAAAAGAGATACCGAACACAGCAGACAGCAACTATAGTGAATTGATCTATTTTGAGCTTGACAAAAACAACAAACAATTATTTTTGACTAATGGAGCCTTACAAAATGTAAAAATGATATATGGAAGATTCTGTTATTGCAAAGATGGTACTTCAGGTTACTTTAAGGTAACTCAAGGAAGGCTTAAACTAATTAAAAATGATAAAGAGGTAAGTATTGACTTAAACTTTAAAGTGGGTAAAATTCCGCAATTACTAACTGAAATAAAAGAGACCCTAACACTTGAATAGAATTAACATTCTATAGTTTAAATGACAAAAAAAGTACTACTTGCAATCATAATTTTACTAGCCTCTTATTTAACCTTCAATCAAGTAAAAAAAGTAAACTTCAATAATAAATATGAGGTTGGACAACCGATTGACAGTTTAAACAATGTTATCGTTTTCTTTAACGGTGGGGTTGGTAATGTCGTTCAATGAAACACAAAAGATGGCTACAACCTCGGATTAGAATATCAATGTGTAGAATTTGTTAAACGATATTATTATGAACACTACAAACACAAAATGCCCAATAGTTATGGACATGCCATTAGTTTTTATGACAATAGCCTGACCGACAATAAAATAAATAAACAACGAAACTTAACACAATTTAGTAACCCTAGTCAATTCAAACCCGCAATAGGTGATTTAATTGTTATGAGAGGTTCACTCTTAAACAAATACGGACATGTTGCCAAAGTATCAAATCTATTTATGGATAAACTAGAAATTATTCAACAAAATGCAGGTCCGTTTTCTTCGTCAAGAGAAATTTTTGAATTGTCTAAAAACAATGGCGGACAATGGGAAATAAAAAACGAAAGCATATTGGGCTGGTTAAGAAAATAAAAATCCATTAGTTTTAATTATTTTTGCCTGACAATGATTTAAACGATTTACAATAAAAGTATAAATCTGCACCTTTTAAAACAACTTTGTGAAAATATATCATTCCATAAAAGAATTTACCGGAAAAGAAAAAAGCTCAATTATAACTATTGGGACATTTGACGGTGTTCATATTGGACATCAAGAGATTATCAAAAATCTGGTTAAACAAAGTTTAGAAGTTGACAACAATTCTGTTATTCTTACTTTTTTCCCACACCCTAGAATGGTCTTGCAACAAGGTACAGATTTAAAGCTATTAACTACATTACCCGAAAAAATAGCCTTATTAGAAAAAACAGGATTAAACAATTTAGTTATTGAACCTTTTACAAAAGAATTTTCCAGATTAACGGCAATAGACTTTGTGAAAAACATCTTAATTAAACGGTTAAAGCTTAAAAAATTAGTGATTGGCTACGATCATCATTTTGGCAGGAACAGGGAAGGGAATTTTAAGCAATTAGAAGAGTACGGCTCTCTTTATGGGTTTAAAGTAGAAGAAATTCCAGCACAGGACATAAAAAATATATCCGTTAGCTCAACTAAAATTCGCCAAGCATTATTAGATGGCGATATTCAAAAAGCTAATAATTTCTTGGGCTATGAATATTTACTCACAGGAAAAGTTGTTCATGGTAAAGGTTTAGGCAATAAACACAACTACCCAACCATTAACATACATATAGAAGAGTCTTACAAATTAATACCCAAACCTGGTGTTTACATTGTAAAAACCACAATAAATAATCAACATTTATTTGGAATTATGAATATTGGCTTTCGCCCAACAGTTAATGGAAAGCATGAAACCATAGAAGTACATTTACTAGATTTCAATGCTGATTTGTATGGTGAAACCATTTCAATTTCAATTGCACACCGTTTACGAGACGAACAGAAATTTGATTCTTTAGAAGAATTATTTGCACAAATTAAACAAGATGAAAAATCTGCTAGAACATTGATTGAAAGTAGTGAGATTTCATTTCGTAAAAAGAAGTTTTAATCCTTATCTTTGTCCGCTTAATACCAAAAAACAAACATGTTACAAGTAGCTTTTATTAGAGAAAATAAAGATCACGTACTAAAAGGATTGGCAAAAAGAAATTTTACCGATGCTAGTAAAAAGATCGAAGAAGTTTTAACTACCGATGAGAACCGAAAAACTATCCAAACTGAATTGGAAAACATTTTGGCAGAATCTAATAAACTTTCAAAAGAAATTGGCATACTTTTCAAATCTGGAGAGCAACAAAAAGCGACTTTATTAAAAGAAAAAACAGGTCAATTAAAAGAACGCTCAAAACAATTAAGCGAACAATTAGCAACCGCTCAAAATGATTTGGATAATTTACTGTATCAAATCCCAAACATTCCAAACACACTCGTTCCAGAAGGAAAAGGGGAAGAGGATAATGAAGAAGTTTTTAGCGAAGGTGAAATTCCAAAATTACATGATAAAGCATTACCACACTGGGAATTGGCAAAAAAATATGACATTATTGACTTTGAGCTAGGTAATAAAATTACCGGAGCTGGTTTCCCTGTATATAAAGGAAAAGGAGCTAAATTACAACGTGCCTTAATTAATTATTTTTTAGATAAAAATACTGATGCAGGTTATCAAGAAGTTCAAGTACCTTTAATGGTAAATGAGGCATCTGGTTTTGGCACTGGACAACTTCCTGACAAGGAGGGACAAATGTATCATGTAACTGGAGATAATTTGTATTTAATTCCTACTGCAGAAGTCCCTGTTACCAATATGTACAGAGATGTTTTACTAAAAGAAAGTGATTTTCCTATTCTTCATACAGGATATACACCTTGTTTTAGACGCGAAGCAGGTTCGTATGGAGCTCATGTAAGAGGTTTAAACAGATTACATCAATTTGACAAAGTTGAAATAGTAAGAATTGAGCATCCCAATAATTCTTATGATGCCCTTGACGGGATGGTTAATCACGTTAAAGAAATTTTACAAGAGCTAAAGTTACCTTATCGTATTTTAAGATTATGTGGTGCAGATATAGGATTTACGTCTGCCCTAACCTATGATTTTGAAGTATTTTCAACAGCTCAAGATCGATGGCTAGAGATCAGTTCTGTTTCAAATTTTGAAACATTTCAAGCAAATCGTTTAAAATTACGTTTTAAAAATGAAGATGGAAAAAGTGAATTGGCACATACGCTAAACGGAAGTTCATTAGCCTTACCAAGAGTTTTAGCTGGAATTTTAGAAAATTATCAAACCGAAAATGGAATTGAAATTCCAGAAGTTTTACAAAAATATACAGGTTTCAACACTATAGACTAAAATATTAACGCTAAATACCATGCTGTTTTCTAATTAATAAGCAGACCGTCTTGCCAATTCGAATCTAAATTCGAATCTACAAGACGGTCTATTTTGTATTTTAATTAGTGGTCAATAGCCTCTAAAGAGCAAGATTATGATTTCATCGCACAAAATAATATCACACACTGCTACATAGAAAAATTCTTCTTAAAGAAAATTAGAACTTTCAATGCCTAATTAGCGACAATAGCCACCATTAATCTTTTATAACGATTTATTTCAAGTAACGCTTTAAAATAGTCATTGATTTGACCATTCTTCATAAAAAAAGTAGCTTGTTCTTTTGCGTTTTGATGTTGTTGTTTTAACTCGTTCATGGTAAAAAAATTAGTTGATTTTAACTTTAAGGCAATCATTATGCCAAAATGCAAATTGGGTTAAGTAATTTTTTTATCTCACGTATTATTTTTAATTAGTTAAAACTTCTTTTATTACCTTTGAAGCATATGTCAAATTAATTTCGACACAAGCTATAACGACATGCCATCTAAAATTATTGTACTGTTTTTTTTAATTTCATCATTTTGTAGTGCACAAAATGCTAATTTGGCTAACATGTACTTTGAGCGTGGCGACTATGTACTGGCCAAATCTCTGTACGAACAGCTGTATAAAAAAAATGATGTAAGACGCGATTATTTTAAACGGTTACTCTCTTGCTACCAAGCACTTGAAAACTACGAAGAAGCTACCTCACTACTAATTAAACATCAAAAAAAGTTCAGAGATCAAACTAATTTATGGGTTGAAATAGGTTATAATTTCCAGCTACAAGGAAAAACAGAAGAAGCAGAAATAAATTATGAAAAAGCATTAAAATATATTGAAAATGACCCCTATCAAGGTAACGTCATGGGTCGGGCTTTTGAAGAAAATCATTTAACAGATTACGCTTTACGATCTTACAAAAGAGCAATGGAGTTAAATCCTCAATTAAATTTAGATCTAAATGTAGCCTATCTATATGGTGAAAAAGCAGATATTGAAAATATGTTTGACAGCTATTTAAACTTAGTTGAAAAAAACGAAAAATATTATGCTACTGTGCAGCGATATGCTGGTAGATTTATAACTGACGACAGTGAAGACCCTAACAATGTTCTCTTCAGAAAACTCGTTTTAAAAAGACTACAGAAGACTCCGAACAACTCATGGAACAAATTATTGAGTTGGTTATTCACACAACAAAAAGACTATAACAAAGCTCTAGTTCAAGAAAAAGCTCTTTTCAAAAGAAATTCAGAAAATTTGTTCAGAATAGAAGAACTGGGTGACATTGCCTTTTATGACAATGATTACGTTACCGCACAAGAAGCCTTCAGCTATGTTTTAGAAAATACCAAAGATCAAAATTCAATATTAAATGCCCATTACTACTTATTAAATGTGGCTATTAAAACTGCGGTGACCAAAAAAGAAATACAAACTGTTGAAGAACAGTTTCAAGAATTATTTACTGAATACGGTCGCACTTTTACCACTTTAGATTTACAAATGGCTTATGCCGATTTTTTAACCTTTACAAAAAACAAACCTGAAAAAGCGATTGTTATTTTAAAGGATGCACTCAAAGAAACCACTTCTGATTATCAACATGGTAATTTTAAATTAAAATTAGGAGATGTATTGGTTTACACCAATAGATTTAACGAAGCATTAATCAATTATTCGCAGGTACAAACAGATTTAAAAAACAGCTCACTTGCACAAACAGCTCGTTTTAAAGTAGCTCAAACTTCTTATTTCAAAGGCGACTTTAAATGGGCATTATCACAATTAAAAGTATTAAAAAAGTCAACATCACAATTAATTGCCAATGATGCCTTAGAACTTCATTTATTAATTTCTGATAATATTATAGGGGACACTTTACATACCTCATTAAAAATGTATGCCAAAGCAGATGTACTGGCATATCAAAATAAAACACAAGCAGCTATTGATACTTTAAACGCTGTATTAAAAAAATTTAAAGGTGGTGCTATTGAAGATGAAACCATATATAAACAAGCAGAACTCTATACTAAAATCAAAAAATACAACTTAGCTGAAGGCAATTATTTGCAACTAATAGAATTAGATAAAACAGGCATTCTAGTAGATAATTCTTATTTTAAATTGGCCGAATTATACCAAAACAACTTAAATAATAGAGATAAGGCAAAAGAAATGTATCAAAAGATTATTTTTGAATTTCCAAATAGTATATATTTAGTTGAGGCAAGAAAACAATTCAGGAAATTGAGAGGTGATGTGCTTAACTAATAATACTATTACTAAATTAAAATTTGGAATAATCAATACTTTTTAAAATTTATAACAAGTAACAAAACTCGATGCTCTGCATCAATTTATTAAAATAACTAAATAATAAATGTATATCTACAATGTAACTATAAACATAGACAGTTCTATTGAACAGGAATGGCTTAAATGGATGCAAAACGAACACATACCTCAAATGTTAGAAACAGGTAAGTTTTTTGAAGCTAAAATGTGTCAGGTAATGGTTCAAGAAGAAACGGGCGTTACCTATTCTATTCAGTATACTGCTGAAGATAAAGAAGCAGTAGAAAGGTACTATAAAGAAGATGCGGACCAGCTTAGGCAAGAAACCACAAAATTATTTGGTAGTAAATTTGTAGCATTTAGAACAGAATTAAAGGTAGTAAATCACGTTAAGAATTTTATAAAATCATAAATGATGCAATGTCAGTAAGAGCAAAAAAACACTTAGGTCAACACTTCTTAAAAGATGAAAATATAGCGAAAAAAATCGCTGATACACTTACTGAAAACAATTATGATACGGTTCTTGAAATAGGTCCTGGTATGGGCGTATTGACTAAATATTTATTGCAAAAAAAACTTACTACGCACGTAATAGAAATTGATACAGAATCTGTAGAATACCTAAAAGCACACTATCTCAATTTAGCAGATAGAATTATTTCAAAAGATTTTTTAAAGTTAGATATCAGTACAATTTTAAACAATGAACAATTTGCTATTATAGGCAATTTTCCATATAATATATCTACTCAAATAGTTTTTAAAACTATTGAAAACAGAAATCTCATTCCTGAATTATGTGGAATGTTTCAAAAGGAAGTTGCCAAACGCATTGCTGAAAAACCAGGTAGTAAAGCTTACGGAATTCTATCCGTTTTAACCCAAGCATTTTATGATGCTGAATATTTGTTTACTGTTCCTCCAAGTGTTTTTAACCCACCACCAAAAGTAGATTCAGGTGTTATTCGTTTAATCCGAAAAGAAAATTATAACCTTCCAGTAGACGAAAAGCTTTTCTTTAAAGTTGTAAAAACTGCATTTAACCAACGTAGAAAAACAATGCGAAATAGTTTAAAATCATTCAATTTATCAGATAAATTAAGAGAAGATACTATATTTGCCCAACGCCCAGAACAATTATCTGTTGAGGAGTTTATAAACCTTACTAAAAGTATAGCAAACGATGCCATTTGAAATTACAGATGAACTGATTAAACAAATTGAAGAGCTTATCTTAAAACAAGATAATGAAACACTCTTAGGTTTGCTGGCAGAGGAGCATCATGCAGATATTGCAGAACTACTAGAGGACTTAAATCTAGAAGAGGCTACTTATATCATAAAATTACTAGATAGTGAAATAACATCAGACATTTTAATGGAAATGGATGAAGACGATCGTGAGAAAGTCTTAAAGAACCTATCATCCAAAGAAATTGCAAAAGAGCTTGATGAATTAGACACCGATGATGCGGCAGATATGATTGCCGAACTTCCTGAAGAACGTCAGGAAAAAGTAATTTCAAAAATTGAAGATGAGGAGCATAAAGCTGATATAAAAGAATTACTAAAATATGACGAAAATACTGCAGGAGGTTTAATGGCGAAAGAGCTGGTTAAAGTATATGAAAACTGGAATGTGTTAAAATGTGTGCGAGAAATGAGAGCACAGGCAGAATTTGTTACACGTGTACATTCTATTTATGTGGTTGATGAAAATGAAGAATTAAAAGGAAGACTTTCTTTAAAAGATTTACTGGTAACCTCAACAAAAACACATATTTCTGAAATTTATATTCCAAAAGTTGATTCGGCAAACGTTCATGATAAGGCAGAAGATGTAGCTAGGGTAATGCAAAAATATGACTTGGAAGCGATACCAGTGGTTGACGATAAAAATCATTTACTAGGTAGAATTACCATTGATGATATTGTTGATGTAATTAAAGATGAAGCTGATAAAGATTATCAAATGGCAGCAGGTCTATCACAGGATGTAGAAGCAGACGATACGCTATGGCAGCACACTAGAGCTCGATTACCTTGGTTATTTTTAGGACTATTGGGAGGAATTGGGGCTGCTTCCATAATGGGTGGCTTTGAAGACCTCATTAGCAAACATGCAGTACTTTTCTTTTTCACACCATTAATTGCTGCTACTGCTGGAAACGTTGGTGTGCAATCGTCAGCTATTATTGTGCAGGGTTTGGCCAATAATGATCTAAAAGGTAGTATTGGAGAAAGACTATTTAAAGAATTCTCTTTATCGCTTATAAACGGTTTGGCATTATCATTATTTTTACTTCTCTTCACATGGATTTGGAAAGGAAATATGCTCACTTCCATAGCAATTTCCATATCTTTATTCTCGGTAATAGTTGTAGCTGGTATAATAGGAACTTTTATTCCATTATTTTTAAATAAAAGAGATATAGACCCAGCCTTAGCTACAGGACCATTTATAACTACAAGTAATGATATTTTTGGTATCCTAATTTACTTTTGGATTGCCAAAATGGTATTGGGTATTTAATTCGTAAACAAATCAAATATATTACTTAAAGCACTTGTCTTCGCTTTATAAAATTCGGTATAAGAACATTTTTCGCAAGTTACCGAAGTATATTTCTGACTTTGAACATCAAAAATTTTACTGAGTGTTCCACCAGTTCCTCTCATCTGCCCTACTTTATAAGTTTTGTTATTACATTTTGGACAACTATAATTTAATTTTCCCATTTTTATGATTGTTTTTAAGTTACAACTATACGTAGTAAAAATTAGTAAAACGTTACAGTAATCAAGGTACTTCACTATTAATATTTTCCCTACTTTTGTAGACTATTTCAAATTAATATTGGATGTCTGAAGAAAAAAAATCGCTCAATTTTTTAGAGCAAATCATTGAAGAAGATTTGGCTAACGGGCTTACTAAAGATAAATTACATTTTCGTTTTCCGCCAGAACCAAATGGATATCTCCATATTGGACACGCTGCATCAATTTGCTTAAATTTCGGATTAGGAATAAAGTATAATGCACCCGTAAATTTACGTTTTGACGATACCAATCCTGCCAAAGAAGAACAGGAATATGTAGATGCAATTAAAAAAGATATACAATGGTTAGGCTTTAAATGGGCTAACGAATTCTATTCGTCAGACTATTTTCAACAATTATATGACTGGAGCATTCAACTTATTAATGATGGATTGGCTTATGTTGACAATCAATCATCTGAAGAAATGGCCATCCAAAAGGGCACACCTACTGAAGTTGGAACTAATAGTCCAAATAGAGATAGAAGTATTGAAGAGAACCTAGAATTATTCATGAAAATGAAAAATGGTGAATTTCAAGAGGGATCTCATGTATTACGTGCAAAAATTGACATGGAGCATGTAAATATGCATATGCGTGACCCAATTATGTACCGTATATTGAAGAAACACCACCACAGAACTGGAGATGATTGGTGTATTTACCCAATGTATGACTGGACCCACGGTGAATCAGATTATATTGAACAAATTTCTCACTCAATTTGCACCTTAGAGTTTAAAAGCCATAGAGAGTTGTATGATTGGTATGTTGATCAAGTATATTCTGGAGATGACTTAAGACCTAAACAACGCGAATTTGCTCGTCGTAATTTGAGTTATACGGTAATGAGTAAACGTAAATTACTCCAATTAGTACAAGAAGGACATGTAAATGGATGGGATGATCCTAGAATGCCTACCATTTCAGGATTACGTAGAAGAGGTTACACACCAAACTCAATTAAAAAATTTAGTGAAATTGCAGGAATTTCTAAACGTGATAATGTGACCGATGTGGCGTTATTAGAGTTTTGTATTAAAGACGATTTAAACAAAACTGCCCCAAGAGTTATGGCCGTTTTAAATCCTGTAAAAGTGGTCATTACAAATTATCCAGAAGGTAAAGAAGAATGGTTAACTGCAGAAAACAATCCTGAAGATGATAATGCAGGTAACAGAGAAGTCCCATTTTCTAAAGAGCTTTATATTGAAAAAGAAGATTTTAGAGAAGAAGCTAATAAAAAATTCTTTAGATTAAAATTAGGTAAAGAAGTCCGTTTAAAAAACGCATATATTATTAAAGCAGAATCTGTAGTAAAAGATGAAAATGGAGAAGTTTTAGAGATTCATTGTACTTACGACCCTCTATCTAGAAGTGGTAGTGGTACGGAAGAAAGCCAACGTAGAGTAAAGGGCACATTGCATTGGGTATCTATTGCTCATGCAATTAAAACGGAAGTTAGATTATATGACCGATTGTTTATTGATGAAGCACCGGACAGCCATAAAGACAAAGATTTTAAAGAATTTATAAATCCAAATTCTTTAGAATTAAATACAAATGCTTTTGTGGAACCAAGTCTAAAAGAAGCATCTATCGGTGATAGGTTTCAGTTTCAACGTTTAGGCTACTTTTGTGTAGATGATGACAATACCGCAGAACATTTAGTCTTTAATAGAACCGTATCCTTAAACGACAGTTGGGCTAAAATAGAAAGAAAAGGGGAACAGAAAAAACCCGTTAACAATAACTCTATCAATGAATTATTAGCTATTTCTGGTAAATATTTAAAGTCAAAAGATAATGATGATCGATTGAGTTTATTAGATAAAATGTCTGATTTAAGTAAAAAAGTTGAGTTTCAAAACTTGCCTGAATTATTAAAAACGGCAGCTAGCAATAAAGAATATTTCACCTATTTGGTTGTTTTTAACAACTCAAATGCATTAGAAACCCTAGCTAAAGATCATGCTGACCTAGTAACAGAATTTATCAGTGCTGCATTACAAATGAAAAATTCTTATGTACGTTATCAGGCTGTAGAATTCATATATATCAACAGTAGTTTAAAAGATGATTATATCACGATACTAAAAGATATGGTAGCGGAGGAACGAAATTCTATGATTGCTGAACGCTTAGAACTAATTTTAAACTAAAATTAAACCGAGGTATTGTTCCTTTGGAATCCTTAATTTGTATTATTATAACACAAAGTTGCGACTCCATAGAATTGATTTAATTTAATTATATTTATTCAACAGAATCTATTGCTTTGTAATAGTATTTTTATATAAATTATTTATACTCCATTTGGTGCTTAATTATAAATCATTATTCATATAGAATCTTAGAAACCACATTTGAAAATCATAGAGCAAATAAAACTTCCTATTAAAGAGGAAATGGAATTTTTTGAAGATAAATTCAAGGCTTCAATGATTTCAAATGTGCCGTTGTTAAATAAAATAACGCATTTTATTATCCGTAGAAAAGGCAAACAAATGCGACCTATGTTCGTTTTTCTGGTTGCTAAAATGGTTTCTGGCGGTAAAGTTAATGACCGTACTTATAGAGGAGCATCTTGCATTGAATTGATACATACAGCCACCTTAGTACATGACGATGTTGTAGATGATAGTAACCGCAGACGTGGTTTCTTCTCGATAAATGCATTATGGAAAAATAAAATTGCTGTGTTAGTAGGCGATTTTTTATTATCAAAAGGGGTTTTATTATCTATTGACCATAGTGATTTTGATATTTTAAAACTAATCTCGGTTGCTGTACGAGAAATGAGTGAAGGCGAGTTATTACAGATTGAAAAGGCAAGAAAATTAGACATCACTGAAGATATCTATTTTGAAATAATTCGACAAAAAACAGCTACTTTAATTGCTGCTTGCTGTGGTATTGGTGCTTCATCTGTAAATGCCACTCAAGAAGAAGTTGAAAAAATGAGAAAATTTGGTGAGATCATTGGAATTGCTTTTCAAATTAAAGATGATCTTTTCGACTATTCAGAAGCTAAAATAGGCAAACCAACGGGTATTGATATTAAAGAGCAAAAAATGACGTTACCTCTAATTTATACGTTAAATAATTGTTCTGAAAAAAATAAAAAATGGATAATCAACTCCGTTAAAAAAC
The DNA here is from genome assembly GCF_006065315.1 of Aureibaculum algae. GTDB lineage: Bacteria > Bacteroidota > Bacteroidia > Flavobacteriales > Flavobacteriaceae > Aureibaculum > Aureibaculum algae. Next base: position 4,168,624 of record NZ_CP040749.1, read on the forward strand.
ATAATAAAAATAAGAAACGTGTAAAGGAAGTTATTGACTTTGTAAAAGATAATGGTGGTATTGATTATACGATTAAAAAAATGAACACTTACCATCAAGAAGCACTATCAATTTTAGATTCCTATCCCGATTCACAGTATAAAAAATCATTGACAGAAATGGTGAATTATGTTATAGAACGTAAAATTTAGTCATCTAAATTACAATACCCTTTTTATTAGACTCCAAACTTAATTCACAAGTAAATTACCAATTTCATAAATTACATTCAAATTATATAATAATTTGGAACGAAATTTGATGAATACTTATCAATCGTCGCTAAGAAAAGAAATATTACTGATAATTTTAAAATAGTTTTACATGCGGAAAATTGTATTTCTTTCATTCCTGTTTTTATCGTTATTAAGTTGTGACGATCTTGAATTAACAATTGAAGATAAAATCATCAATAATGATGTATTTGTAGTTGACCCTGTTAATCAAAATTTCGGAGCTGAAGGTTCTTTTTGTTATGGCTTTTCTGAGCCCTCTACCGGAAATAAAGCCAATATTGATATTCCATTAGAATTTCCAACTTCAGTAGATCTTTCCTCTTTATTACCTCCAATTGGAAATCAAGGTAAACAAGGTTCTTGTGTAGCATGGGCAACAGGATATTACCTAAAAGGTTTTCAAGAAAATCTTGAAGACAAAAACAACAACATTCAAAACCCTAACAACTTATTAAGTCCTGCTTTTATTTACAATCAAATTAAGGCAACAGACTGTGCCAGTGGTTCGCAAATACCTAGTGCTTTAGAACTAATTTCTAATACTGGAATTGTAACACTAAATGAAATGCCTTATAACGAAAATGAATGCGACAAACAACCTACTGAAGTACAAATCAATCTAGCGGAAGAGAATAAAATTCTTACATTTTCTTATTTGGATGGCAATACACTTTTTGATCAGGCTAAGGCTTTCTTAAATAACAGTCAACCTATTGTTATTGCCATTTCCATTGACAGAAATCATTTTGGAAAAATAGATACCAATGGAGATTCCGTTTACCGAGAATTTGAGAATACTGATGGTGCACATGCAATGTTAGTCGTTGGCTATGATGACGAGAAAAGTGCATTTAAAACTGTAAACTCCTGGGGAGAAAATTGGGGAAACAGTGGTTTTGTATGGATCGATTATAAAGCCTTTAAAGATGTATTGAATACAGACTCAGAATTCAAAATATTATGTGAAGCGTGGGTTTCTGAAGATGAAATTCTACCTGCTATTTAACTGCAAATTTTACAGTCTTCTTTACTTTTAAGCTCACCCACCAATTTCCCTTTTTCATTTAATTCGTAACCACAACAATCTACAAACCCTTGAGCTATCATTTTTCTAGCCCGCTGAATTTGTGACTTAACCGTTGGTAAGGGTAAATCTAAAATTTCGGCTATTTTTTGATGCTTAATCCCCTTTATATCAGCCATAAATAAAGGGTCTCTATATTTCTTTTCTAAGTTTTTAATAATTCCGTATAAACAATCATGTTCCGTATGCTCAAAAAAATCTGCTGTATGATCATCTGAATCTACAATATCCATCTCCATTTTTTCACCAGCTGTAATACTATATTTTCTTTTAGATGACCTAAAATAATCCATTATGGTATTATTAGCCACTGTAAAAAGCCAAGATTTTATTTTATGTACATCTTGTATACTCGAAATTTTAGTATGTGCTTTTATAAATACCTCTTGAAGCAAATCATCTGCTATATTTTTGTCATTTGTTTTAGACAAAATAAAGTGTTTTACATCTTCAGAATAAGAATTCCATATAATTTTTGTGTCTTTCATAAAAATATTTCTTAAATAAATAGCTCCAAAAGGGTATCAGGTTGAGCGGAGTCCAAACCTCTTTTATCATTAGATGATAAATTCTCGACTCCGCTCGAACTGAAAAAGTTGAACTTTATTTTTTGACATCATTCAAGTGATGTCCAATTAACAATTACACCCTGAACAATTACAATTTTCGCAAGTACAATTTGCACAGGTTCCGTTTTTACACCCATCACAGTTGCAGGTACATGTTGAATCTTTCATATTATTAAGTTTAAATTAGACTTCCTTTATACCAATAAGACGTAAAGATTATAAAAAAGATGCAGTTTTAAACCACTTTTTCTGAAGAAGACATTTCTAATAACTCATCCATAAAGTCTCTACTATTAGATAGTCTTGGTACTTTATGTTGCCCACCTAGTTTATTTTTGAACTTTAACCAGTCGTAGAACAAACCTGTTTCGGCTTGATGGACTTTAGGCATGGTTAAGGTCATATCATTATAACGTTTGGCTTCATAATCAGAATTAATAGACTTTAAAGCATTATCTAACAACTCTGTAAAATAATTTAAATTCTTTGGAGCTTTTCTAAATTCAATCATCCATTCATGAGAACCTTGTATTTTACCGTCCATAAAAATAGGTGCCACGGTATAATCAGTAATTAACGTTTTTGTTTTTTCGCAAACTTGTCTTAAAGCCTCCTCAGCGTTTTCGATAATTAATTCTTCACCAAATACATTAATAAAATGTTTGGTTCTACCCGTAATTCTAATCCGAAACGGATCAAGAGAAACAAATTTAACAGTATCTCCTATTAAATACCTCCACAACCCAGCATTGGTTGTAATTACGATTGCATAATTAATGTCTAATTTCACCTCATCTAACGGCATAGCAACAGAATTTTCTCCATTAAATTCCGACATCGGTATAAATTCGTAGAAAATACCATAATCTAACATTAACAATAAATCTGTAGAATCATTAGTATCCTGCAACGCGAAAAAACCTTCAGAGGCATTATAGGTTTCGTAATATCTAAAGTCTTTTTTAGGAATTAATTTTTTGTATTGTTCTCTATAGGGATTGAAGTTAACGCCTCCATGAAAATACACTTCCAAGTTGGGCCAAACTTCTAAAATATTATCCTTGCCAGTTTTCTTCAATACAGCATTTAATAAAACAAGCATCCATGACGGTACTCCAACTAAACTGGTAATATTTTCATTAATAGTTTCATTAACGATGGCCTCCATTTTCGTCTCCCATTCGCTCATTAAGGCCACCTCTGTTTTTGGAGAAGAACTAAAATCTGCCCAAAAGGGCATATTTTCAATAATTATAGCTGACAAATCGCCAAAATAAGTGTTATTATCTTCATAAATAGCACTACTACCTCCTAAACGCAATCCACGTCCATTGAACAAACCAGCATCTTCATTATTGTTGATATATAGAGCGAGCATGTCCTTTCCTGCCTTTAAATGGCAATTTTCTAAAGCCTCATTACTTACCGGAATAAACTTACTTTTTGCATTTGTGGTACCACTAGATTTAGCAAACCATTGTATTTGTGTAGGCCAAAATAAATTTTGCTCCCCTTTTCTAGCTCGTTCAATTAAAGGCTCAAAAGTTTCATATTGCTGAATAGGGACTTTACTTCTAAACGTTTCATAATTGTATATGGAAGCGAAATGATACTGTTTACCAAACTCCGTATTTTTAGCCATTTCAACCAAGCGTATCATGAGCTCATGTTGAACATCAATAGGGTATTTTAGAAAAAGCTCCATTTGATGCTTTCTCTTTTTTAAAAACCAAGAAACAACAGTGTTAAATAAAGGCAACATTTTCTAAATTTCTATTTGATGTTTTATATCTTTGAACAATAAAAGTACGATTTTTCTTAGTATAAAATTAAATATAATCAAATTATGGCTAAAGTAGGTATAATTATGGGTAGCAATTCTGATATGCCTGTGATGCAAGAAGCAATTACAATACTAAACGATTTTAATATTGAAACTGAAATTGATATTGTTTCGGCTCATAGAACCCCTGAAAAATTATATGACTATGCTAAAAATGCTCACTTGCGTGGAATTCAAGTGATCATAGCTGGTGCTGGCGGTGCCGCACACTTGCCGGGCATGGTGGCCTCAATGAGTCCGCTACCTGTAATTGGCGTACCCGTAAAGTCTAGTAATTCAATTGATGGCTGGGATTCTATCTTATCTATACTTCAAATGCCAGGTGGTGTTCCAGTGGCTACTGTAGCTCTTAACGGAGCAAAAAATGCTGGCATATTAGCAGCACAAATATTGGGAAGTAGTGATAAAGAAGTACAGCAAACAATTATTAATTATAAGGAGGAATTGAAAGTAAAAGTAAATAAATCTGCGGAATCAATAAATTCCAAAAAATAAAAACCAAATTCCAAAAGGAGACAAAATCCAAAATAGAAAATTCCACATTCCAAAAAAAGCAATGACAAAAAAAGTTTATGATTTAGAGGAAAGAACATATCTTTTTGCAAAGAATTGTAGACTTTTACTTTATAAGTTTCCTAAAACTACTGCAAATTTTGAAGACTCCAAACAATTAATTAGATCATCTGGATCAATAGCAGCAAATTATATTGAAGCTAATGAAAAATTAGGTGATAAAGACTTTAAATTTCGACTTAAAATATCAAGAAAGGAAGCCAAAGAATCAATTTTATGGTTAAGGCTTTTACGAGACCTTAACGAGCCTTTCAATAGTCAATTATCAAATTTAATTAATGAAGCAGACGAACTTAGAAAAATACTCTCAACTATTATCAATAAAGTATAATCCATTGGAATTTGGAATTTTTTTATTGATTTTTTAAATTTTATTTTATGAAAAACCCATTATTACAATCATTCAATACCCCACATACAACCGCTCCATTTTCTCAAATAAAAAACGAGCATTTTAGACCCGCTTTTGAGGAGGCAATTAAAAAAGCAAAGACAGAGATTGATGAGATAACAAGCAATTCTGAAGCACCCTCTTTTAAAAACACCATAGAAACGTTAGATTTTTCTGGATATACGTTAGATAGGCTATCTTCTATTTTCTTTAATTTGAATTCTGCAGAGACCAATGACGAAATTCAAAAGATTGCTCAAGAAGTTTCTCCATTGTTGTCAGAATTTTCAAATGACATTCGCTTGAATGAAAAACTATTTGAACGTGTAAAATCGGTTTATGATGATAGAAAAAAATTAGACTTAACAGTTGAACAAGCGACCCTTTTAGATAAAAAATATAAAAGCTTTGCCAGAAATGGTGCCAACTTAAACGACACAGCTAAAGCCAAATTAAGAGAAATTGATATGAAATTATCAAAACTCTCATTACAATTCGGTGAAAATGTATTGGCAGAAACTAATGCATTTGAAATGCACTTAACGGATGAAAATCAATTAAAAGGATTACCTGATGGTGCAAAAGAAGCTGCAAAAATGGCCGCTAAAGAAAAAGATTTAGAAGGATGGCTAATTACCTTAGATTATCCTAGTTATGTGCCTTTTATGACTTATGCTGACGATCGGAGCTTACGTAAAAAATTAGCTATCGCTTTTGGAGCAAGAGCTTTTAAAAATAATGAATATGACAATCAAAAAGTTGTATTAGATATTGTAAATCTTCGCCACAAAAGAGCCAACTTATTAGGCTATAAAACACATGCTCATTTTGTGTTGGAAGAACGCATGGCAGAAACACCTGAAAAAGTATTATCATTTTCAAATGATTTATTAGAAAAGGCAAAACCGGCTGCTGAAAAAGAATTTAAACAATTATCAGATTTTGCTAAAAAAGACGGTATTGAGCAGTTACAAAAATGGGATGGGGCTTACTATTCTGAAAAACTAAAAAAACAAAACTTTGACTTAGATCAAGAAGCCTTAAAACCGTATTTTAAATTAGAAAATGTGATTGACGGTGCATTTACAGTTGCCCATAAATTATTTGGGTTACAGTTTAAAGAAGTTGATACTATAGACAAATACCATAAAGACGTAAAAACCTATGAAGTTACAACTAAAAATGGTGACTTTATAGCAGTTTTTTATGCCGATTTCTTCCCAAGAAAAGGGAAACGTAATGGAGCATGGATGACTTCTTACAAAAGTCAATGGAAAAAAGACAACGAAAATTCGAGACCACATATTTCTATAGTATGTAACTTTACAAAACCTACAGAAACAAAACCTTCGCTCTTAACGTTTAATGAAGTAACCACCTTGTTTCATGAATTTGGACATGCGTTACATGGAATGTTAGCAGATACCGTTTACCCTAGCCTATCGGGAACTAGTGTGTATTGGGATTTTGTAGAGCTTCCTAGTCAATTGTTAGAAAACTGGTGTTACGAAAAAGAGGCCTTAGATCTATTTGCAAAACATTATGAAACTAATGAACCTATTCCTATGGAATTAGTTCAGAAAATTAAGGATTCTTCTAACTTTTTAGAAGGTATGCAAACGATGCGTCAATTAAGTTTTGGTCTTCTAGATATGCAATGGCATGGAGCAGACCCGACAAATATTAAAAACGTGAAAGAATTTGAAAACCAAGCTTTTGCAGATACACAACTCTATCCTGATGTTGCCGAAAATTGTATGAGTACAGCTTTTTCTCATATATTTCAAGGTGGGTATTCTAGTGGGTATTACAGTTATAAATGGGCTGAAGTTTTAGATGCTGATGCTTTTGAATATTTTAAAGAAACGGGGATTTTCAATAAAGAAACTGCAAAAAAATTATTAGATAACGTATTATCACAAGGAGGTACAGATAAACCGATGGATTTATACAAACGCTTTAGAGGATCTGCTCCTAGTAATAAAGCACTGCTAAAAAGAGCGGGACTAATTGGTAAAGATTGAAATTTATAATCCATATTATATTCATAATTCTCCTAACCATATTTACACAAGTTGGGGGAATTATTTGGATTGCTACATTAATCATATCAAACAAATTAAAATATAAAAAAAGATATCTTTTTATTGGATTGTATTTCCTATTCAACTTATTGATTATTCCTCCAATTGCAAATTATTTTGGTAGAGTTCCATTGCCTTATTTTAGTGAAAATCTAAAACCAAAAAACATAATTTACCCATTGCTATTTAGAAATTATGTAAGGCCTGAGCTAAAAGTACTATTAGAAAATTCTGCAAAAACCGTTAAGACTCTACATAAATTTCAATTAACCTATCTCGATGCCAGCTTCCCTTTTTATAATGGCTTTCCGCTGTTACCACATCTAAGCCATAACGATGGAAAAAAGGTAGACGTCTCATTTATGTACAAAACTAAAGGTGGAGAAAGCACCAATAAGAAGCCCTCTTTATCTGGTTATGGAGCTTTTGTCAGTACCAAAATTCCTACATGTTCAGATTGTCTAGACAAAGGATATTGGCAATATGATTACACCAAGTATTTCACTTTAGGTACTTTTAATGATTTGGATTTTGATGAAAATAGAACTAAAATTATAGTAAAAGAATTAGTAAGCCAGCCAAAAATTCAAAAGCTATTTATTGAACCTTATCTAAAAACCCAAATGGGCTTAAGTGATTTTGACAAAATACGGTTTCAAGGTTGCAGAGCAGTTAGGCATGACGATCATATTCATTTGCAAATAAAATAAGCGTACCTTTTATATTTAGTAAGTAAAATTAAACCTTAACCATTTCTTTATGTCTAATCAATCATGAAGGCAAAACACATACAACATTTATTTTGGCGTGCGGGATTTGGAATAAATCCTGAAGCTTTAGAGATACACTCCAAGAAGAACAGAAAAAAAGTTGTTGCAGAGCTTTTTGAGAATTCCGTCAGCTCCAATCCATTACTAATAGATACTTCTGAATTGGTAAGTACTTATTTAAATATGGACAAGTCTGATAAATTAGCCAAACAAAAACTTGCTAAAGAAAATAGAAAAAAACAATTAGAATTTAATTCCGCGTGGTTAAAGCGGTTAATGACTTCTAAACAAATGTTGCGTGAAAAAATGACCTTGTTTTGGGCTAATCACTTTGTTTGTCAAGACAATAATATCGTTTACATACAAAAGTATAACAACACTTTACGGAAACATGCCCTTGGTAATTTAAATGATTTTGTAAAAGCCATTTCGAAAGAAACAGCAATGATACGCTACTTGAACACAAAACAAAATAGAAAATCAAAACCCAATGAGAATTTTGCCCGAGAATTATTAGAATTGTTTACGCTTGGCACAGGTAATTATACTGAAACGGATATTAAAGAAGCTGCCAGAGCCTTTACAGGATACAACCATAATTTAAAAGGGGCATTTAATTTTAATAAAAAACAACATGATTTTAAATCAAAAACATTTTTAGGAGAAACAGGAAATTTTGATGGTGATGCTGTTATAGATATTGTCTTGAAGCAAAAAGCCTGTGCAACATTTATCTGTGAGAAAATTTATCGAAATTTTGTAAATGAAATCCCGAATAGTGAACATATTAACCAGATGGCTCAAGTATTTTACCCAAGGTATGATATTGAGAACCTAATGCAATTTATTTTTAACTCGGATTGGTTTTATGAAGAGATCAATATTGGATGTTTGATAAAATCGCCAGTTGAATTAATGGTTGGAATGCACAACGTTGTTCCTTTTGAATTTCAAAATCCTAAAAATGCTTATTATATTCAAAAATTATTAAATCAAGTATTGTTGCGACCTCCAAATGTGGCAGGTTGGAAAGGTGGCAGATCATGGATAGATAGTAACACCATTTTAATTCGATTAAAGCTACCTTCCATCCTATTGAACAATGCCATTATTGCTTTAGAGGAAAAGGGTGAATTTGAAGATTCTTACCAGAAGTATTATGCTAAAATGAACACGAGAAAAAAGAGAATTAAAACTATCGTTGATTGGAACATGTTAGATAAACATTTTGAAACGATAAATATTTCAGCTATGAAAGATCTTTTATTAGTGAGCCCTATAAATAAAGGAACAGAAGATTTACTTCATCACCTTACAATGGACAACAAGCAAGAAGTTTGTGTACAGTTAATGTCATTACCTGAATATCAACTTTGTTAAACTTAGCTTATGAAACGTAGAGATTTTTTAAAAAACACAGGTTTAGCGAGTAGTTTATTTTTAGTACCTAGTTTTGTAAAAGCATTTGAAAAAATAGCCATAGAACAATTGGGCTTTAAAAGACTTGTAATTATACAGCTTTCTGGAGGTAATGATGGTTTAAACACAGTAATTCCTTTTAGGAATGATATTTATTATAAAAAAAGACAAGGCATTGCCATTCCCAAAAGCAAGATAATTTCTTTAACTGACGACCTTGGTTTTCATGAAAGTTTATTACCGCTAAAAAGGTTGTATGACCAAGGTTATGTTTCAATTATTAATAACGTAGGCTACCCTAACCCAGATCGATCACATTTCAGATCGACTGACATTTGGCACACTGCAACTGACGCAGACAAATATGCCACTTCAGGATGGTTAGGTAGATATTTAGACCAATATGGTCAGCATCCCTTTAATGCTATTGAAGTTGATGATAGTTTGTCATTAGCCTTAAAAGGTGAAATTAACAACGGAATTGCTACAAAAAACGCGGCTCTTCTTTTTAATTCAGCACGAGAACCTTATTTTAAAAAAATACTAGCCAACCAACAAGACGCTCATTTGAGTGAGCATAATTTGGGTTATTTATACAAAACGTTAATTGCGGCTGAATCATCAGCAAAGTACATTTACGAAACTTCAAAAACTTTTAAATCTAAACAAGAATATCCGCAAAGTCCATTTGCAAAACAATTAAAAACTACCGCTGAGTTTATCAATAGTGGCTTAGACACCAAAGTATTTTACACTTCATTAGGTGGATTTGACACACATGCCAATCAACTTAACAAACAAAAACAGTTATTAAAAGTTTATGCTGATGGTATTGAAAGTTTTGTAAAAGATTTAAAGGAAAACGACACATTTAAAGACACACTAATACTTACATTTTCTGAATTTGGACGACGTGTTCAACAAAATGCAGCTAATGGCACCGACCATGGCACTGCCAATAATGTCTTTATTATTGGTGAAAATTTAAAACAAAAGGGTATTTACAATAGTGCTCCAAATCTTTTAAAATTAGACACTAACGGAGATTTAATCTATGAGATTGATTTTAGACAAATCTACGCGACCGTTTTAGATAATTGGTTAGGCGTTGATGCTAAAGCTATATTATTTGAGAAATCTTTTAAAAAGTTACACTTTATTTAGTGCTAATTTTCTCTTCAATCCACTTAGAGAGATACTTTGTACTTTGTAAAGAATGATGCTGTAACATGCTACCCATAAAATTTTGATTTCTATGAGCATTCAAATCACTTTGAATTTGAATAATTCTATCGCTCAATTTTTCTGACAATTGCATTTTAGAATATATAGAATTTATGATTTCAATTCCGTTTTGTTGTGATTGCTCCCAAATATCTTTATTTGTATAAAGTTGAACTGCTTTATTGGCAAATGTTTTTGGATTATCATTAATAAAGCCATTCCATGGTAAATTATTATGCATTCCTTCTGCTCCAATAATCGTGGTTGCCGATGGGGTTCCAGTTAACATAGCATCTATAAGTTTCCCTTTGAGTCCTGCCCCAATTTGAAGTGGAGCTAATAGTACTAGAGCATTAGAGACAACCTTATGAGCATCTTCTGCCCTGCCCTTTACAATAAATCCTTCCTTTTCATTATGTAAATCGGTTACTTTTTGGGAAGGATACGATCCGTAAATCAATAGTTTTGCTTTGGGTAATTGTTTTCTTATAAATGGCCAAATGGTTTTCTTTAAATACAATACCGATTGCCAATTGGGCTCATGTCTAAAATTTCCTATACTAATAAAATCATGTCGCTCTTCAAAAGTTGGTTTTTCTAATAACGTATCCTTTGAAAGACCATCAAGCATGAAAGGCAATTCAATTAAAATAGTTTCAGGAATTTTAAAGTGATTTAGTAAAAGTTGATACTCGTATGGAGAAATAATTAATGATAAATCACATCTATAAATACTGGCAATTTCTCTCTTCGTAATATCTAATCTATTCAGCTGTTCTAACTTGAAACTTTCTTCTTTTTTAAAAGCTTCACCTCTTGCTTGCCGCAAACAATGTAAATCTTCGGTATCTAAAACTCGTATTGCATTTGGGCAATTTTCGACAACACGCCAACCAAACTGCTCTTCACTTATAAAGCGATCAAAAACGACAATGTCAGGCTGTAACCTTTTAATAAAATTATCGAAACTGGTATTGTTTAACTCAATGGTAACACTGTCTATTCCTAAACTTTCAAGATTATCAACATATGGTGTTGTCTGTGCTGCACTAGCAAATGTAATGTGATAATTTTCCTCTAAAAAAAAGTGAAGTAATTGCAGCATCCTACTTCCGGCAGCTGTGGAAGTTGATTCAGGAAAAACCAATCCGATAAATAGAACTTTTTGCATTTACTAAAATATTAAATATAGCATTAAAATTGACTTTATTTTTTCTAAAAATCAAACTTTTTCAATATGTATTTATCTCTTCGTTTTTTGTTCAACATTTGATATTTCTCTTCAAACTTATCTGATTTAACAATAACTCTATTTTCAAATCTACTTCTATATACATTTAGTAGATAACGCAATTCTTCTAACTTAAAATTATGACTTTCAAGCGTATATTTCGAAAACCTATCTGTCTCCAATATCTTAAAATATAAAAAAAATCTCATATATCTAGCCCAAACTCCCTCAACCAATATCTCTTCATCTTTTATGATATCCCATGTGAAAAATATTTTTTCTAATTGTAATCCTTCTGAAGTTAATATTATTTTAATTTTTTTTTGGGGATCTAAATCGAGAAGAATACTCTTTATAATAAGTACAAATCCCCAAATCAAAACAGAAATTGGCAATAAAAGAATAAAAAAGAAAGAATTATCAAATCCAAATTTATACAATGCATTTAAAGTGGGCAATAAAAAAAATAAGGAAATCAGAATAAGGGTAAAACCACTAGCGTAATAATTTTTTACAACGTATGTTTTTTGTGGGGCATGTGAATGAAATGAATTTGAATTTCCACGAGCCAACCTTTTTAGGTTTGTATTATTATAAAATTTTTCTCTATTCAATTATTTTGAACCTAAATAGTTAATATGTACTTCTAATATAAAGAATTCCTTTACTTACTGAACCTAAAACCTGCAATTAATCTAAATTCAGCTTTAGTTTTTTAACATAATACTCTTTTACTAACTAATATACCTGAATTCTGTGTATATAAGCATTTTTCATTTGGCTAAAGTATAAAATTGAGAATTAAAAATAAACTTTCAATAATTATTGAAAGTTTAAAAATATTTGTATATTTGCATATGGAATATCAAGAAGCAAAAGAAAAATTTATTAGCACTTGGGGTAGTTTAGGTACGATGTGGGGTATTAATAAAGCCATGGCAATGATTCAAGCCTTACTTTTTGTTTCTACCAAACCATTGTCTATGGAAGACATTATGGAAGAATTGCAAATATCTAGAGGTAACACCAGTATGAATTTACGTCAATTGATGGATTGGGGTATTGTAACTAAAGAAATAATTCCTGGAGAACGCAAAGAGTTTTTTACTACGGAAAAAGATGTGCAAGAATTGGCAAGACAAATTGCTAAAGAAAGAAGCCGAAGAGAAATTCAGCCGGTAATTAAAGTCTTAAAAGAAGTCTCAAGTATAAAAGATGATAAAACAGACAAAACGAAAGAACTGATAAAACAAACCAAAGCTTTGCATGAATTAACCGAAAATGCTGACAAGATGTTAAACAAGTTGATTAATCAAGAACAAAATTGGTTGACAAAGTCTTTGTTCAAACTTATTAAATAAAAAAATTTAAACCATACTTTCAATATTTTCTGAAAGTTTTAAAATAACAAAATGATGGCAACACTTAAAAATTATACCTTACTCTATGATGATGATTGCCCGCTATGCAAAACCTATACTTCCGCATTTATAAAAACAAAAATGTTAGATAAAAACGGGAGACAGGTCTATAGTAGCAAATCACAAATGGAATTCGACTATATAGATTTGGAAAAAGCTAAGAATCAAATTGCCCTAATAAACCATGACGATAAAACGGTTCTTTACGGAATTGATAGCTTATTAAAAGTTATCGGATACTCGTTCCCTTTTGTTGAAAAAATTGGACAAATTAGTCCAATCAAATGGTTCTTAAAAAAGCTATATTCTTTTATCTCTTACAATCGAAAAGTGATAATTCCGATTAAGAAACAGGACTTTCAATGTATGAGTTGTGAGCCTGAATTCAATATCAAATACCGGATTATTTATATTCTCTTTGCTTCCTTAATTACCAGCTTGGTACTTTATCAATATTCAGAACAATTATCCTTTTTACCTGATTCTACGATAGGAAGAGAAACAGTATTAGCCATAGGACAAATTGTATTTCAAAGTGTTTTCTTATTAAAAATAACCCGTAATGATTTACTAAACTATATTGGTAATTTAATGACCGTTTCTTTAATGGGCTCTCTTCTGTTAATGCCAATTATTGTCATCAATCATTTTATCATGTTACCTACATTGATCCTACTTAGTTGGTTTGGTCTTACGGCACTATTAATGTTTAAGGAACATTATCGTAGAGTTAACTTACTAAACCTTCCTACTTATTTATCTTACACATGGGTGTTGTATCGCGTTATCGCGTTACTATTAATTTTAAACTTATAATTATGAAAACATTGCATTATATAAATCTAACAGCTTTTCTCATAACATTTGGTCTATATGCAAGTATTCATTTCGTAATATATGGTATGATCGCTTCTTTATGTCTGGGTGTAATCCAACTTTTTCTTGGAATTGTCTTGGTGGTTTATTCAAAAGAATTTAGCAAAAAGCATCAAAATTATCTTAAAATATATTGGATTCTAGCGATACTAAATATAATGGCTCTTATAATTATCTCTGAAACAAGATTTGGTATAAATAGTTATTATACTGCAACGCTTACCTTTATAATTCCAATGTTTATTGCATCATATTTTGTCTATTTAACTTTTCAAATTCAAAAATCATTCCAATTATGAAAACAATTGTAATAGCTGGAGGCAGTGGCTTCCTTGGTCAAGTTTTAGAAAATCAATTAACTAAAAATGGATATACAGTTCTACTATTAACGCGTTTCCCGAAAAAAGAAAACGATATGTATTGGGATGCCAACACATTAGGCAAATGGACGATTGCATTAGAAAATTCTGAAGCTCTTATCAACTTAACTGGAAAATCAGTGGATTGCCGTTATACGGATAAAAACAAAAAGGAAATTTATGACTCCCGAATCAACGCAACTCAAATTTTAGGAAAAGCCATTCTGCAATGTAAGCAACCTCCAAAAATTTGGATGAACGCTTCCACAGCTACAATATATCGTCATTCAATAGATAAAAAAATGACCGAGCAAAACGGCGAAATTGGTAACGATTTTTCAATGAATATTGCCAAAGCTTGGGAAAAAGAATTTAATCAATTTGAAACCCATAAAACGAGAAAGGTTATTCTTAGAACGTCTATTGTATTGGGTAAAAACGGTGGAGCACTCATCCCGCTAAAAACTTTAGCAAAATTCGGTTTGGGCGGTAATCAAGGTAGGGGAAATCAAAAGGTAAGTTTTATTCATGAAGAAGATTTTGTGAGAGCAGTTGAATTCATCCTTAACCGTCCCAACCTCAATGGTGTTTTTAATGTGACTGTTCCAAACCCAACTAACAATATGATTTTAATGAAAACCATCCGTAAAAAAATAGGTATGCCATTTGGTATTTCACACCCCGAATGGTTATTGAAAATTGGAGCTAAAATAATTGGAACGGAAACAGAATTGGTTTTAAAAAGCAGGAATGTTATTCCTGAACGTTTATTACAGGAAGGCTTCAGTTTTAAGTATCCAACCATAGAAACTACCATATCTAATTTATTAAATTAATACAGGTTATTCAATTACACATATTATCCCTATTTTTGTGTTATAAAAATATTTTTTACTTATGAGTACATATGATGTAGCCATTATTGGTTCTGGTCCTGGAGGATACGTTGCAGCAATTCGCTGTGCACAATTAGGCATGAAAACTGCCATTATCGAAAAATATGATACCCTAGGTGGTACCTGTTTAAATGTTGGTTGTATTCCTTCAAAAGCATTATTAGATTCTTCGCATCATTATCATGATGCCATTGCACATTTTGAAGAGCACGGTATTGAGATTTCAGGCGATATAAAAGCCAATCTTAAAAAAATGATTGACCGTAAACAAAACGTGGTAGACACCAATACAAGTGGAATTAAATACTTGATGGATAAGAACAAGATTACTATCTACCATGGTTTGGGTTCTTTTATTGATGCCACTCATATTAATATTACTAATCCCGATGCTTCGGGAGATGGTAAATCGGAAGAAATTGAAGCTAAAAACATCATTATAGCAACAGGTTCTAAACCATCAACGTTACTATTTATTAAATTAGACAAAAAACGAGTAATCACCTCAACGGAAGCGTTGAGCTTAAAAGAAATTCCAAAGCATTTGGTCGTTATTGGTGGTGGTGTTATCGGATTAGAACTCGGACAAGTATATAAAAGATTAGGTGCAGAAGTATCAGTAATTGAATATATGGATAGAATCATTCCTACGATGGATGCTTCTTTATCTAAAGAACTTCAAAAAGTACTAAAAAAACAAGGTATAAAATTTTACACGAAGCATAAAGTAACGGCAGTTAAAGCTGGAGCTAAAGAAGTAACGATTACTGCAGATGATAAAAAAGGTAATCCTGTTGAATTTAAAGGAGATTACTGTTTAGTTTCTGTAGGTCGAAAACCTTATACTGATGGTTTAAATCTTGATAAAGCAGGTGTAAAAGCAAATGAAAAAGGACAAATTGATGTAAATGATCATTTACAAACAAGTGCTTCTAATATTTACGCCATTGGTGATGTTATTAAAGGAGCTATGTTAGCTCATAAAGCGGAAGAAGAAGGTGTTTTTGTTGCCGAAACAATTGCTGGTCAAAAACCACATATTGATTATAATTTAATTCCTGGTGTTGTATACACATGGCCAGAAGTTGCTGCTGTTGGTAAAACAGAAGAACAACTTAAAGAAGCCGGTGTTGATTATAAATCAGGACAATTTGCAATGCGTGCCTTAGGACGTTCTAGAGCAAGTGGCGACATTGATGGGTTTGTAAAAATATTAGCAGATGCAAAAACAGATGAAGTACTAGGCGTACACATGTGTGGAGCCAGAGTAGCTGACTTAATTGCAGAAGCTGTAGTAGCCATGGAATTTAGAGCATCAGCAGAAGATATTGCAAGAATGAGTCATGCTCATCCAACATATGCTGAAGCTGTTAAAGAAGCTGCATTAGATGCTACCGGTAAAAGAGCGTTACATAGTTAGACAAACTAGGAATCCGCTAATTTGTCATTCCGAAGGAGCGACCAAAGGAGCAACGAGGAATCTTTTAAATTTAGGCTATGCATTTAAAAGATTCTTCGCTTAACTATGTTTCGCTCTGAATGACAACTAACAATTAGCTTACATGAAAATTTACAAATTCTTATTAATTCCAATCTTAGTTGTATTGCTATTTACTGCATGCAACACACAAAAAGCAACCACTGCAAATTACCAAATAAGTACACAAGAAATTACTGCCATGATGATGCAACAAGCAAAAGATTGGTCAAATGGCGATTTAGTAGCTTTTATGCAGGGGTATTTAAAATCGAATAGTCTAAAATTTGTGGGTAGTAGAGGCATAACGTACGGATGGGAGCAAACCTTAGCAAACTATAAAAAAGGCTATCCAACAAAAGAACATACCGGAACCTTAACGTTTAAATTACGTGATTTTGACCAATTGGCAAATGATGTGTTTTTGGTTATTGGTGAGTTTCATTTAAAGAGACAAGTTGGCGATGCCGATGGAATGTTTTCCATCATCCTAAAGCGAATTAAGGGGGAATGGAAAATCATTGCCGATCATTCTTCTTAAAATAACTGTTTGCGATCTTCAAAAAAAATAACACTAGAAAATTCAGCTGAATTCAAGCACAAATTGCTGATTTGGGCTCAACAGTACCGTGAATTTGTATGGCTAGACAGTAATAATTATCCACAACGCTATTCTAACTATGATACCGTCTTAGCGGTTGACGCCCATTCGGTACTACAGAGTAATTACCTCAACGCATTTACTAAATTAAAGAACTACAAAAACGAGGTCAACGATTTTATTTTTGGGTATTTAAGCTACGATTTAAAGAATGATACCGAACTCTTAAGTTCCAAAAATAATGACGGATTACATTTTCCTGATTTATACTTTTTTCAACCCAAAAAACTATTCCTTTTTAAGGATAATGTGTTGGAGATTCAGTATTTGGTGGAGAATAAGAATGATATCAATGGTGATTTAAAAAGCATTGAACAGATTACTTCGTCCCAAAAAGGGACTCGCAATGACAGTAATTCGACTTTGGAACAGCATAACGTCAAAATAAAAAAACGTATCACTAAAAAAGAATACCTTAATCAATTAGATAAAGTTTTAGAACACATTCACAGAGGTGACATTTACGAAGTAAATTTTTGTCAGGAATTTTATGCAGAGAACGCATCTATCAATCCACTCAATGTTTATAATCATTTGAATGAAATTTCTAATCCGCCCTTTGCGAGCTTCATTAAACTCAATGACAAGTATGTGATTTCGGCATCTCCCGAAAGGTTTGTAAAAAAAGAGGGAAATAAAATCATTTCTCAACCCATAAAAGGCACGGCAAAACGACTGGTAGATAAAATTGCTGATAAGCAACTTGCCAACGCTTTAGCTAGCGATCAAAAAGAGCGTTCAGAAAATATAATGATTGTAGATTTAGTACGTAACGATTTATCTAAAACAGCCCTAAAAGGTTCTGTAAAAGTTGAAGAGCTCTGCAAGGTTTATTCGTTTGATCAAGTGCATCAAATGATTTCCACCATAAGTTCGACCGTAGAAGATACTACTGATTCTATAGATATTATTAAGAGTCTATTTCCTATGGGAAGCATGACTGGTGCACCTAAACTATCCGCTATGCAGATAATTGAAGAATTAGAAGCCTCGAAACGCGGAATATACTCAGGAGCTATTGGTTATTTTACACCTACGGGTGATTTTGATTTTAGCGTCGTCATTCGAAGTATTTTATATAATCAAACGAATAACTATGTATCTTATTCAGTAGGTGGGGCAATAACTTCAAAATCTGAACCAGAAAAGGAATATGAAGAATGTTTATTAAAAGCTATTGCAATGAAAAAGGCGTTAATTAATTAATATCTTAAAAAGCACATTGATAACCTTCAGCTTTCCAAATTACTATTCCTTCCTGCAATAATTCAACAGGAAATTTATCATCACCAAGATACCCAATATTTTCTCCACTACAGTTATAAACCGTAATTACAGAATTTGTAAGAGGATTACAATCTCCATAAATAAAAATATCTTGCTTTTCAAAAGAAGTTTGCATTATATAAGAATATTGATAGTCAACTACCTCATTCTGTTCTCTCTGCTCAATTTCACTTTTTAACCAAGCCAAATTTTCAATCGGATTTTCTACCCCACAAGCTGATTTCTCATTAGATTCATCATTATCGGTACAACCATACGTTAAGAAACAAAAAAATAGAATAAAAGCTATGTTTTTCATAATTCATAATTTTATTGAAAGACGTAGATTATTACAAAAGGTTGCGTTTACTTTTAATAAACGTGCATCAATAAGCTCAAGAAAAAACTTTATCTTACTTATCACATTCATTATCTTTACTTTTCCAAATTAAAATCCCATTTGCAAGTAAATCTGACGGAAATTCAGGATCATCAATATAACCAATTTCTTCTCCTTTACAATTGAATACTACATTTCCAGAATTACAAGTGGGACAACAATTGGCTACAATAAACAAAGTTTCGTTATTACTATCTGATTGGACTATGTAGTTATATTTAGAAAATTCTTCATCTTCTCCTAATGCTGTGGATAATTTTTTTAACCAAACCAAATCTTCTATAGGATTATCTACCGAGCAAGCCGATTTAACACTTGATTTCTCATTATTGTTACATCCTAAGAATAAGAAACTAGTCAATAAAACAAAAACTAATTTTTTCATGATTTATTTTTATTTAAAGTTAAGAATTACAAAATAACGATGTCTTAATTTTCTATTTTTTTTACGGTATCTTTTCGCAACAAAAGTAGTGGTAAAGATACACCAATAGATAATGAAATTAAGATGAACAACATGGTAAAACCATTTGAAAATATAGCATCCATAAATACTAATCTTTTTGCATCATCTTTTTCTAGAAAAGTAAAAGACATGATTGACAACACCGTCTCATAGGCATAAAACCCAGGAATCATTGGTATTACGGCAGGTATAGAAAACACTACAGGAGGCTGATGAATACTATGAGCTAAAGGTATACTTAATAGACCTACAAACGAAGCTGAAACCAAACTAGCTAAAACAATATTAATTTGAAAATGCAATAAAAAAGTCTTGATAAACCCAGCTCCAAACCCTAATAAAAAAACCGTAAGAATCGCTTTTTTAGGTATATTAAATAATATACCAAAGCCAACAGCAGCGATACCTGCCCAAATGGAAATTTCTAAAATGTTTAATATGGTTTCTATCATTTCAATTCAAAAATTAACATAGCTATAAAAAGCCCGAGTGCCATTGCTAATACGGTCATGACACCGTTGGCAAATCTTACCATTCCATTCAATACATTTTTATCTAAAAGATCCGAAAAGGAATTAATTAGAGCAACTCCCGGAACTAAAAAGAGTATGGAAGTCGCCAAAGCTGCCTCAGGTTGCGTACCTAAATTAAAATAAACACCTAAAGAGGCTATTGTAGAAGCTGTTAATGATGCTAAAAAAACATTTATATAAACATTAAATAATCTTCTATGTGTCTCTTGAAGCATCAATAAGCCAAAAAATGTACTTACAAATGCAACTAATAAATTTAAATAGTCACCTCCAAATATTTTACAAAAACCTGCACCCGCAAAACTTACCGCTATAAGCACAACGATTCTTGGATATCTTTTTTGATCTTTTAAGTTATTAATTTCGTTTCTAATTCGAGACAATGACCAATCTTGATCAATTGCATTCCAACTGGCTTTACTAATTAATGAAAGAATTGTAAAATCTATTTTATGGGAAGGTAAGTTTTTAACTTTAGTGTAATTTTCACCCGTTTTAATATCTACGACCGTTAATATAATAGTCTTCTGACTGATTAAACTAAAAGATTCACAATTTAAAACGGATGCAAAACGGTCTATATTTAAGTCCACTCTATTCGTATTTGCTCCTGAAACCATCAATAGTGATGATATTTCTAATAACAAATCTGCTACTTGCTTTAAACGATTGGTAGTGTCCATTTTTATGAAATAATACCGTACAAATTTACCACTTTCACAGGTGTTTTCCTTAAAAAATCAATAGTAATTTTGACCATTTTCAAAGGTTATTATTCTATATTAAAAATTATTTTAACGCGGTAATCATTTTTTCATTAATCTCTTTCAAACATAAATTACCTATACTTCCTAAATGCGTGTGATTGACATTTTTATCAGGTTTAAACTCCCCTTTTTCTACCTTAGCCCCTACTATTTTATAAGCATCTCTAAAAGCAACACCTTCTTGTACTAATTTATTAACCTCTTCAACTGTAAACAAATAATCATATTTTGGATCTTCCAAAATTTTAGTATTTACACGTACATTTTCAATAGAAAAGGTCATCATCTCTAAACAAGATTTCAACGTTTGAATTGCTGGTAAAACAGCCTCTTTTAACAATTGTAAATCACGTTGATAACCACTTGGCAAATTGTTAGAGATTAACGTCAGCTCATAAGGCAGAGCTTGTAGTGCATTACACTTACCTCTTATCAACTCAAAAACATCAGGATTCTTTTTATGAGGCATTATACTAGAGCCTGTAGTCAACTCATCTGGAAAGGACACAAAATTAAAATTCTGACTCATGTATAAACATATATCCATGGCAAATTTTGAAAGCGTCCCTGCTACAGTACTTAGTGCCGAAGCCAATGCCTTTTCTGTTTTACCTCTACTCATTTGAGCAGCGACCACATTGTACTTTAATGTTTCAAATCCTAGTAATTCTGTTGTCATTTGACGATCAATATCAAATGAACTTCCATAACCAGCACCCGAACCTAATGGATTTTGATCTGCTATTTTAAAAGCGGCATTCAACATATAAACATCATCAATTAAACTTTCGGCATACGCAGAAAACCACAAACCAAATGAAGAAGGCATGGCAACTTGTAAATGGGTATATCCTGGTATTAACACCTCTTTATGCTCTTCTGCTTTTGACATTAACTCGTCAAATAGCGATTTTACTAAATTTTTAATCTCTGAAATTTCATCTTTAAAATACAAGTGCAAATCAACCAGAACTTGATCGTTTCTAGACCGTGCCGTATGTATTTTTTTACCAGTATCGCCCAACATTTCAGTAAGCATGAATTCCACTTTAGAATGCACATCTTCAAAGGTATCTTCAATAACAAAATTTCCTTTTTCTATATTTTGAAGAATACTGTTCAGTTTTGCCTCAATTATAACAATTTCTCGATCTTGTAAGATTTCTATTTTATGCAACATTTTGGCATGGGCAATTGAACCCAACACGTCATATTTAGCAATGATCAAATCTAATTGACGATCATTTCCGACCGTAAACATGTCTATTTTTTTATCAGTGCTAAAGCCTTTATCCCAGAGTTTCATAATTTTTAATGTTTAAATGTTTTTAATTCTCAATCTGTTTAATTGGTCTACAAATTACAACGAACGGAACCGATTATACAATAACGTCTGTTAACAAATCAATATAAATTTTTATTCCTTCTTCAATTTCATTCACATAAATAAATTCATCTGCGGTATGTGAGCGTAATGAATCACCAGGACCTAATTTTAAAGACGAGCAAGTTAATACTGCTTGATCTGATAAGGTTGGAGAACCATACGTTTCTCTACCTAAAGCAATACCAGCTTTTACTAAAGCATGTTCTTTGGGTATAGATGATGAATTTAATCGTAAAGATCGTTCTTTTACTTCAACCTCAACATGACTCTTAATAATTTCCAACACCTCTTTATTACTATACGCATCAGTAATACGAACATCTACTACAAAATGACATTCGGCAGGTATCACATTATGCTGACTACCTGCATTAATTTGCGTAACTGTCATTTTAATCTCCCCTAAGGTTTCTGAGACCTTCGGAAACTTATAGGTTCTAAACCATTCTATGGCCTCCATTGCTTTATAAATTGAATTATCACCCAACCCATGTGCAGCATGACCTGCCTTTCCGTGTGCAATACAATCTATAACTAACAATCCTTTTTCTGCCACTGCCAATTGCATTAAAGTGGGCTCACCCACAATAGCAACATCAATTTTTGGTAATATTGGCAACATACTATTTAATCCATTTTGACCAGAACTTTCTTCTTCAGCTGAAGCTACCATAATCAGATTGTATTTTAAATCCTTATGATTATAAAAATACGTAAATAACGCTATCAACGAGACCAAACAACCGCCAGCATCGTTACTTCCAAGACCAAATAATTTCCCATCAATAATTTCTGGATTCAAAGGATCTCTTGTATACGCCGAATTTGGTTTTACAGTATCATGATGCGAATTCAATAATAACGTAGGTTTTTCTGTATCAAAATACTTATTAAAGGCATAGACATTATGATTATTTCTTTTAAAACTAATCTCATTTTTCTCAAACCATTTTTCAATTATTGCTGCCGTCCCATCTTCTTCGGAAGAAAAAGATTGTGTTGCTATCAATTCTTGTAATAATTGTATGGCTTCTTTGGTTAGTTTTTCAATCATAAACTTAATGTTGTGTGTTGTGTGTTTTTATTCGTAATAAAATCAGAATTTGCAATATGAATTTCAGCAACACCCCTGCTTAATGCATAAAAACAATTTTCTAATTTTGGTAGCATACCAGCTGCTATAATATTATTATTTTTAAGTGTTTCATACATCTCAGAATCTATACTTTCTATTACAGAATCTTCATCATCTATACTTTCTAAAACTCCCTTTTTTTCAAAAATATACGTTAAACTTACCTCATACTTTTTAGCCAAACCAGATGCCAATTCTGAAGCAATGGTGTCGGCGTTGGTATTGAGTAACTGACCTTCTTTATTATGGGTAATTGCACAAAAAACGGGAATTAAATTATTCTCTAATAATACAGAAATAGTATTCGTATCAACTTCATCTACATCACCAGCAAAACCATAATCTATTTCCTTTACTATTCGTTTATTAGCCTTAATAGCATTACCATCTGCACCTGAAAGCCCTATCGCATTACAATTATTTTTTTGCAAATTTGCAACAATATTTTTATTTAGCAAACCTGCATAAACCATCGTTACTACTTCTAAATTATCAGCATCAGTTATCCGTCTTCCGCCAATCATTTTAGGTTCTAATTGTAGTTTCTTAGCAATCTCCGTTGCTTTTTTTCCACCACCGTGGACTAAGATATTTAACCCCTCTAACTTTGAAAAATCAACTAAAAAAGAAGATAAATTTTCCTCATGGTCAATAACATTACCTCCAATTTTTATGATATGTAGTTTTGGTTTACTCATTTTCCAAAATCTTTTTTAATACCAACTGTGCGGCATAGGTTCTATTATTTGCTTGTTCTATTACCAAGGAATTTTCTCCATCTAACACTTCATCAGCTACAATAACATTTCTTCGTACTGGTAAGCAATGCATAAATTTTGCATTGTTGGTCAAATTCATTTTTGGTTGATCAATCATCCAATTTTTATCCTTTGAAATTACTTGTCCATAATCAGAAAAAGAACTCCAATTTTTAACATAAATAAAGTCTGCATTTTTAAATGCCTCCTCTTGGTTATATTCAATTTTAGAATTTTTAGTAATTTCTGGATCTAACTCATATCCTTCAGGATGTGTAATCACAAATTCTGCATCTTGTAATTGCATCATTTGCACAAAAGAATTGGCAACGGCATGAGGCAATGCTTTTGGATGTGGGGCCCAAGACAACACTACTTTTGGCGATTTCTTTTGATTATATTCTGCCAACGTAATAGCATCAGCCAAAGCTTGCAACGGGTGTCCAACCGAACTTTCCATATTTACAATAGGAACCGAAGCATATTTTTTAAAATTTAAAAGAACTTCTTCCGCTTGATCTTTTTCTTTATCCTCTAACAACGCAAATGCTCTAATTGCAATAATATCGCAATATTGAGAAATTACTTGAGCAGCTTCTTTTACATGTTCTGATTTACCCTGATCCATAATAGTTCCATCTTCAAATTCTAACGCCCATCCTTCATTAGAAAAATTCATCACAATCGGATTCAACCCTAAATTTAAGGCTGCTTTTTGTGTACTTAACCGTGTACGTAAACTAGAGTTAAAAAACAATAGCCCAATAGATTTATCTTTTCCAAGCGTATGATCTTTTAAAGGATCTTTTTTTATAGTTATCGCTTCTTGCACCCAATCATGCAAAGAGTTAATATCATTAATAGAGAGGTAATTCATTAGTTTTTGTTTAATATTTTGGTAAATGTAATTTCATTGTTGATTGCTTTTTGTATAAAACCATCATCAATTCCATTAACTATCCAAGTTTCAATATTATTATTTTTTAAAATTCGGGCGGCATCAATTTTAGATTGCATACCTCCTGTTCCTCTAGAGGATTTATCAGTTGAAATTTCACTTTGCAATTTATCTATATCTTCAACAAGCTGAATGGTCTTTTGTTTATTTTCATTCATAGATACTTTCGTATAGATTCCATCGGTATTTGTGGCAATTATTACTAAATCTACATTTAACAAACAACCAGTTAATGCAGCTAATTTATCATTATCTCCGAATTTAATTTCATCTGTTGCTACGGTGTCATTTTCATTAATGATAGGGATATAATTATTTTCCAACAACACATTAATGGTATTCATAATATTTTGCCTAGAAATTTCTCTTTCAAAATCTGCATAAGACAATAAGCATTGAGATGTTAAAAGCCCAAGTTCCCAAAAATTATCATGAAATATCCGCATTAAATGCGGCTGACCAATTGCCGCTAAGGCCTGTTTTACATTAATTTCTTTACCATTACCTTCTAATTTCACAAACTGTTTTGCAACAGCAATAGCTCCAGAACTGACAATGATAAATTCGTAATCATCCTTTAATGCTGATATTTGTCTACCAATATCTTCAATTTTACCTCTTGAAATCTGATCAGTTTCCTTAGTAAGTGCATTAGTTCCTATTTTTAATAGTACTCTTTTTTTACCTAATTTGCCCATCTCCGAAAATATACCATTTATTAGTTACTAAATGTTGAAGACCAATGGGTCCTCTCTGGTGTAATTTATCTGTACTAATAGCGAGTTCTCCACCTAAGCCAAATTGAAATCCGTCTGTAAAACGTGTAGATGCATTTTGATATACAGCAGCAGCATCAACAGACTCCATAAAAAGTTTAGCTTCAGTATCGTCTCTGGTTATAATTGCCGCCGAATGACCACCACAGTACTTATTTATTTTAGCAATTGCAGCCTCTGAATTGTCTACAAGTCCAATTACTATTTTATAATCCAAAAATTCTTCAAACCAAATCTCTTCATTTGGTATTAGATTGACATTCGCCAACCCCTCCAATGATGCATCTACTAAAACGGTTACATTACTCGATGATAGTTTTGTAATTAGCTCTTCTAAAAAACCATGATAATTTGGCAATTCTGAATCTATCAACACCTTATCTAAAGCGTTACACGCAGAAATTTTTGCCACTTTTGCATTCATAATTATATCAAAAGCTTTTTGCTTATCCGCTTCCTTTGACACATAAACAAAATTATTACCTCTACCACTTACAATCACGGGACAGGTTGCGTTTTCTTTCACAAAAGCAATTAACTTCTCACCGCCACGAGGTATAATTAAATCAACTTTTTGAGTAGGATTTTTCAAAAAAACCTGTGTTTCATTTCGATTATAATTCAAATACTCAACCCAATTTTTATCAATTCCATTTTCTTCTAAAGCACGATGCCAAAGGTTAACAATTGCTAAATTTGAATTCAACGATTCCTTACCACCTTTTAATAAAATTTTATTACCAGATTTAAATGCTATTCCACCTGCTTCTACAGTAACATCTGGTCGTGATTCATAAATAATCATTACTGTACCAAAAGATGCTGTTTTATTTGAAATTTTCAATCCATTCTCATGGGTAAAATTAAACCGCTCTTGACCTACAGGATCTTCTTGACTTGCCAATTGCTCTAAAGACAAAATCATACCTTGAATTTTATCTTCGTCTACTTTTAACCTGTCAAACATTGCCAAATCATTTACCGCAAAAGTTGCAATATCCTCTTTATTAGCACTAATTATCGTTTCAGTTTCCTGAGCCACCAACTTTGCCATACTAAGCAATACGGCATTTCTTTGCGATATAGATAAAATTATATTCATTTTTTTATTCGTCAAGTAAAACTTTTAAAGCTTCAAAAAATTGATCAATATGATCTTTTTGTATTGTTAATGGCGGTAAAATTCTTAGTAACTTTTTATTACTAGCACCTCCAGTAAATATGTGCTTATCATAGATTAATTTTTTTCTTAATTCACCCACTTCAAAATCAAATTCAAGACCAAGCATTAAGCCCTTTCCTTTTATCTTTTTTACTTGTGGTATCTCCTTAGCGTTTTCTATAAAATAAGCCGACATTTTTGCCGCATTGCTTATTAACTGTTCTTTTTCAAGTATTTCTAACACTGCTATTGAAGCTGCACAAGCTAAATGATTTCCTCCAAAAGTGGTTCCTAGAAGTCCATAACTAGCTTTTAGTTTTGGTGCAATTAGAATTCCTCCAACCGGAAACCCATTTCCCATACCTTTTGCTACCGAAATAATATCAGGTTCAATATTATGATGTTGAAAGGCAAAGAATTTACCACTTCTACCATACCCCGATTGAATTTCGTCGGCAATTAAAATAACATCATATGTATCGCATAATTTTCTTAAATCCTGAAAAAAAGCTGTTGTTCCTTCATCTAAACCTCCAACACCTTGAATACCCTCAATAATTACGGCACAAACATCCCCTTTTGACAATTCGGATTCAAGTAATTCACTGTTATTCAAAGGCAAAATTGTAACAGGATTACAGGCATTTATGGGTGCAATTATTTTTGGATTATCTGTTACAGAAACGGCTCCAGACGTACGTCCGTGAAAAGAATTTTTAAAAGCAATCACACGACTTTTACCGGTATGAAATGATGCCAATTTCAAAGCATTCTCATTGGCTTCTGCCCCAGAGTTACATAAAAATAGACTAAAATCTGGGCATTTAGAAATGGCACCTAATTTCTGGGCTAATTCAACTTGTAGCGGGTTTTGAACAGCATTAGAATAAAAACCAAGAGCCTCTAATTGCTCTTTAACTTTTGCAACATAATGTGGATGTGTATGGCCTATAGAAATGACTCCATGCCCTCCATAAAGATCTAAATATTCTACTCCATGATCATCAGTAACAATGATGTCTTTACCTTTTACAGGGGTAACAGAATACAATGGATAAACGTCAAATAAATTCATGTGTTTGCTTCGGTTATTTGGTTAATTTTATTGAAAGAAGAGACAATCCCTTTTATTAAAGAAGAACTTAAACCACTGTGCTCCATTTGGTTTAATCCTTCAATGGTACAACCTCCCGGGGTAGTAACTCTATCTATCTCCTCTTCGGGATGGTTCCCTGATTCTACCAACAGCGTGGCCGCTCCTAAACAGGTTTGCATCGCCATTTCTTGAGCTATATCAGCTTCAAAACCCAACTGAATTGCTCCTTGCGTTGTTGCTCTTATCAATCGCATCCAAAAAGCAATACCACTTGCACAAATAACAGTTGCAGCACGCATTTGCTCTTCAGGAATTTCAACAGATGTACCTAACCTATTAAAAATAGACTTGGCAATATCAATACGCTTTTTCCCTTTCTCATTACTACATAAGCAGGTTATTGATTTGCCTACTGAAATAGCTGTATTTGGCATGGAGCGGATTATAAAATTATCTGAACCAATAACGGCTTCAATACTAGAAATTTTAAACCCAGTTATCGTAGAAATTAAGACGTGATTTTCGGTTAGAATATCAGAAATATCATTAAGAATACCATCAAAATGTTTCGGTTGTACTGCAAAAATAATAATGTCTGAATTTTTAACCGCCTCTCTGTTATCGGTCGTTATTTTGACATTATCATATTCTGACCACTCTTCAATACTAAGCGTATGTCTTTTTGTTAAGTACAAATGGGTATATGCATTGTTTACAATAAGTCCTTTGGCTATTGACAACCCTAAATTTCCTGCTCCTATTATTGCTATTTTCATTGTTTTATTTTTTAATACGCCTACTAGAAGTAAGTTGCTTTTAAATTTAAACCTTCACTTTCTTCAAATCCATACATTAAATTCATATTATGAATTGCTTGACCAGAAGCTCCTTTTAGTAAATTATCTGTGATACTGCTGATTAACAATTTATCATTATGCTTGTGTAAATGCACTAAACATTTATTTGTATTTACAACTTGTTTTAAATGTAATTCAACATCACTTAGAAACGTAAATTTTGCGTCCTTGTAAAAATCTAAATATATGTGTTTAGCCTCTTCTAAAGTACCTTCAAATTTTGAATAGGCAGTGGCAAAAATCCCTCTACTGAAATTACCTCTATTTGGCATAAAGTTCACTTCATTACTAAACGAAGTTTGCAATTGCGTTAGACTTTGATTTATTTCACCTAAATGTTGATGTGTAAAGGGTTTGTAATACGAAAAATTATTATCACGCCAAGTATAATGCGTTGTTTTAGATAATGATGTTCCTGCACCAGTAGCCCCAGTTACCGCATTTACATGGATGTCACTTTGTAATAAATCATGTTTTGCTAGTGGCAATAACGCCAACTGAATAGTTGTTGCAAAACATCCTGGATTTGCAATATAATTAGCTGTTTTAATAGCTTCTAAATTAAGTTCTGGAAGGCCATAAACAAATTCTTTGCCTTGAAAAACACGATCGTTCAGTAACCTAAAATCATTACTTAAATCGATAATTTTTGTAGCACTAGAAAAGTGATTATTTTCTAAGAACGTTTTGGAATTTCCATGACCTAAACAAAGAAAAAGTACATCAACATCAGTATTAATTTTATCAGAAAATTTTTGATCTATTTCACCAATAAGATCTTGATGAATATCACTAATTTTATTGCCCGCATTTGAAGTACTGTAAACAAAATTAATTTTAACTTCTCTATGATGAATCAGCAATCTAATTAATTCGCCTGCCGTATAGCCTGCCCCACCTATAATTCCAACTTGTATCATTCGTTGTTATTTACTTGATTAAAAATCTTATTTTGATTGGATAGAATCTTAATAAAGCCTTTTGCATCATCGGCAGTCCAACCTTCATTCATTTCTCCATATGCAGCAACTTTAGAATTCATCAAATCGTGACGAGACTGAACTCCATCAAGGCTAAATCTATAAGGGTTCAAGGTTACGATAACATCTCCATTTACATTAGCCTGAGAATCTTCCAAAAAGGCTTCAATATTTCGCATAACAGCATCTAAAAACTGCCCTTCATGCAACATTGTGCCATACCAATTTGACAAATACTCTTTATGATGTTGTTGCCATTTTGTCAACACATGTTTTTCTAATAAGTGATGTGCTTTAATAATAATAAGTGGTGCTGCAGCTTCAAAACCAACTCTACCTTTTATTCCAATAATCGTATCTCCAACATGAGTATCACGGCCAATGGCATATTTAGATGCTAATTCATTAAGAATTCTAATATTTTCTATTGGACTATTTTTTACATAATCAATGGCTACCAATTCTCCTTTATTAAAACTCAACTTCACTTTTTCAGAACCTTCTTTTTCTAACTGGCTTGGGTACGCCGATTCTGGTAACGGTTCATTTGATGTTAGTGTTTCTTTACCACCAACACTAGTACCCCATAACCCTTTATTAATAGAATATTGAGCTTTTGCCCATGACATTTCTACACCATGCCCTTTTAAAAACTCTATTTCATCCATTCTTGAGAGCTTTAAATCTCTAATGGGTGTTATAATTTCTATTTCAGGAGCTAATATTTGAAAGATCATATCAAATCGAATTTGATCGTTACCTGCACCAGTACTACCATGAGCAATAAATTTTGCTCCAATTTTCTTTGCGTAAGTTACTATTTCAATGGCTTGAATTATACGTTCTGAACTTACAGATAAGGGATAGGTATTATTCTTTAAAACATTACCAAAAATAAGATACTTAACCACCTTTTCATAAAAGGTTGAAATTGCATTAATATTTTTATAAGATTTAACGCCCAAAGCATATGCTTTTTCTTCAATATCATTCACTTCTTCATCTGTAAATCCACCTGTATTTACACTTACAGCATGAACTTCGTAACCTTTTTCAGCTGACAAATATTTTGCACAATAAGATGTATCTAATCCGCCACTATATGCTAAAACTAATTTATTCATTTGTTTTTATTTTTTAAGAATACTGATTCTTTTATGTTTTTTAATCTTTGTAAAACTCTTTTATTATAAGGGTGCTTTTGCTCACTTTCCTCTTTTACTTTTTTATCATTGGGGTCATAAAGCATCCCTGTACATAAGCACATTTTCCGTTCTGTACGTGTTAAAATATCATAATTTTTACACGTTTGACAACCTTTCCAAAAAGCATCATCAGTTGTTAACTCTGAAAAAGTAACGGGTTTATACCCCAATTCATAGTTAATCTTCAATACGGCCAAACCTGTAGTTATGCCAAACATTTTAGCATCTGGGAATTTCTTTTTCGAATAATCAAAAATTACTTTTTTGATTTTTTTAGCCAAACCTAAGCTTCTGTAATCAGGATGCACAATCAATCCTGAATTAGCCACAAACCTTCCATGGTCCCAAGCTTCAATATAACAAAACCCTGCAAATTTATCCCCATCTAAGGCAATTACAGCATTCTGATTTTCCAGTTTGGTCATGATATACTCTGGTGTACGCTTGGCTATTCCAGTCCCTCGTACTTTTGCTGATTCCGCAATGGTATCGCAAATAATGGCAGCATACTTATTATGCTTTTTTGTAGCAATAACAATATCCATACTATGATAATAGATTAATTAAAATGTGTTTGTAAAATTGTGTGTTTGAAAAAAGAACTGGACTCACCTAAGTTCATTAAAATATAAGATACCCTTACGGGCGACGAATCCCAGATGGGCGACTAAAATATGTAGAAACTATATGTATTTGTAACACTTTCACATAGCAATATTACAACTTTTTATTAAAGGCATAAAAATTTTTATATTATTTATTTTAGAATTGCAAATTATTTTGACTTAAACAATTTAAAGACCATCTAATTACATTTTTGTTAATCAAAATAGAGATTAACTAACTATTTTTCAATGCACCCGAGAGAGATTTACGCAACACCCTCTATTACTGATTATTACATCTAAAGTTTTTAGCATTAATTAACAATTTTGCTATTACCCTGTGATGCTTTGCTACTTTTGATTTGTTACAAAACCTATCAACCTCAATGAAGAAGCTTTTCACTTTTATTTTATTCTGTAATTTTTTAATCGCAGTTGCTCAGAACACCTTGGTAGATAGTTATGAATATGAAACGAACCCAATTGAGGTGAATGTTGATAATACTATTTCTTACAACACTACTGATACTAAAATAAAACCGAGCAAGGTTGAGAATTTCTCAAGCATGATATTAAAGGACAGGTTGGCAATTCTAAATGACAAAACTCCTTTTGATGTACCTTATAATGCCACTGTTGAACGTTTTATTCGCTTGTATATAAAAGATAAAAAAGAGGCTATTTCTAATTTAATGGACAGAGCTGAATATTACTTTCCCATTTTTGAAGAATATTTAGACAAATATGATATCCCTCTTGAGATTAAATACCTCGCTGTAGTAGAATCTGCTTTGCTGCCAACAGCAACATCACATGCAGGGGCAAAAGGTATTTGGCAATTTATGTATCATACAGGTAAAGAATATGGTTTAGATGTGACTTCATATATTGATGAACGCACTGACCCTATAAAAGCTACTGAAGCAGCTTGTAAGTATTTAAAAAAATTGCACGACACATTTAATGACTGGGACTTAGCTTTGGCAGCTTATAATTCTGGACCAGGTAATGTAAACAAAGCTATTAGACGTTCTGGAGGTAAAAGAAATTATTGGAATATTAGACAATACTTACCACAAGAAACAAGTAGTTATGTTCCTGCTTTTTATGCCATGTTTTATCTTTTTGAATATGGTGAAGCACATCAAATTTATCCCACCAATATTGAAATTGATTATTTTGATACAGACACGCTACATATTAATCAAAGGCTAAGTTTTTCAGAAATTGAAAAAAGAACTGGAGTACCCAATAAATTCTTAACCTCTTTAAACCCTCAATATAAGTTAGAGATTATACCGTTTAACAAAAACAAAACCCATGTATTAACATTACCAAAGAGTGCCATTGCATCGTTTTTAAGTAAAAGTTACGAGGAAGACAACACCCTAGATAATAAAGAAAAACCACATAATATTATTCCGAATACTGAAAACAGCTATGTTGTAGAAAAGTTAGACAACTTACCTAAAATTGCGAGAAAATTTGGAATAACATTACAACAATTAAAAGAATGGAATGGCTTACAAACAAACTTTCTTATTGAAGGACAACGTTTGGTCATTACAAACAAGAAAAACGAAGTTGCTATAAAATCATTAACCGAACCCATAAAAACAAATGATGTTACTCTAAAACCCGATGTTTTTAAAGTATACACTGTAAAAAAGGGCGACTCTCTTTTCATAATTTCCAGAAAATTTCAAAATGTTTCAATAAATCAACTTCGCAATTGGAACAATATTTGGGGTGTACCTCACATTAAACCTGGTACTGAACTAAAAGTTTTAACAAGCACTGAATAATTTGTATAGGTATTTTACGTTATGCTAACAGTTTAATATCACAAACTAATTTCAAACACTTGTTTATCAGGTGACTAAGTTTTATTTTGAATAGGAATTGGGTTTGTAGGATTGACTTAAAAATAATTTTTCTATTTTTGTTTTCTTCTAACCCTAATTTACAGCTGTCAATATTTCTAAATATTTAACATGATGAGATTCGTTTATATATTCATTTTATTATTATCCCCTAGTCTTTTGTTTGCTCAAAAGACAACTAATGAACTTAAAGATAATAATACGACAAAGGCATTGAAAATAAATGGAGATAGCCTAAAAGTTAACCCTCCTGAATTAATTGACCATAGTGATGCTAATTTAATTGATAGTTTATGGGTGGCTAGGTTAAGAGCATCATCATTAGATAATGACTTTCAATATGTAGATCCTGAAGAAGAGATTTCTGATACATTAAATAGCGGACTTAGTACTGAACTTTTAAAAGAAAGGTTGGCTCATCTTAACAGCACAACGCCCTTTAATGTTGAGTATAACTCCTCTCTAGAACGATTAATAAAACATTATTTAAAAACGCGTAAAAAATCACTTGGTATTTTAATGGGAAGAGCAGAATACTACTTTCCTATGTTTGAAGAACACCTAGATAAATACAATATCCCTTTAGAAATTAAATATTTAGCTATTGTTGAATCTGCATTAAGACCAACAGCTAGATCTAGAGTTGGAGCATCTGGTTTATGGCAATTTATGTATTATACTGGTAAGCAATTTGATTTAGAAGTAAATTCTTATGTAGATGAAAGACATGACCCAATTAGGGCTACGGAAGCAGCCTGTAAGTTTTTATCTCAACTATATAACACATTTAATGATTGGGATCTTGCATTAGCTGCATACAATTCTGGTCCTGGAAATGTTTCAAAAGCTATAAGACGCTCAGGTGGTAGCCGAAATTATTGGAATATTAGACACAATTTACCTCGTGAAACTGCTGGTTATTTACCAGCATTTTATGCGACATTATATTTAATGGAATATGCCGATGAACACAGCATTAGGCCTCAAAAATTTATTACTAAAAGATTTGAAACTGACACCATTGTAGTTAAACATCAAATTACATTCGACGAAATTAATAAGGTTTTAAATACTGATAATGAGTTATTAGAACATTTAAACCCACAATACAAGTTAAAAATAATTCCTTTTGTCAAAGAAAAGAAATACACGTTACGTTTACCCGTTAATTTGATTGGAAAATTTGTTTCTAATGAGGAGCAAATCTATGCGTATGCCAAAGAAGATCTTGCTAAACGCGAAAAACAATTACCAAAATTTCAAACAGCTTCTGACAAAATCAGATATCGCGTTAGAAATGGTGATTATCTTGGTAAAATAGCCAAACGTTATGGCGTTGGAGTTTCTCAAATAAAAAGATGGAATGGTTTACGTTCAAATAATCTAAAAATTGGACAACGATTAACTATTTATCCTAAAAATTATAAATTTACTTCTTCTAAAAGTAAAACAACTACTACTAAAAAAACAACTCCACAACCCACTCCTACAGGTAAGTACACTACCTATACAGTTAAAAAAGGAGATTCATTATGGATCATATCAAAAAAATTTCCGAAAGTTTCTGTTGAACAAATCAAAAATTGGAACAATATTTGGAGTGTTAAAAGTTTAAAACCTGGTACAAAACTTAAAATTTACAAAAGTTAAACCTATCGATATTGGTTTGATATAGTATAATTTTTAAGTATTATGCTTGGCTAAAAGAATAAACATCTAACATTAAAACCAATTCAAACCCATGAAAAACCTATTAGCAGTAGCTTTACTTAGCGTTTTTTTTATTTCTTGTAATTCAAAAAACACCAAACTAACATTAAAAGAATCTTATAGTAGAATTAATTTCTTAACAATTGTTATTGAAAACAATCTATGGAAAGGTCAAGTTGGAGATTCGCTTAGAGATATTATTGCCGCTCCTGTGTTAGGTCTACCTCAAGAAGAAACACAATTTTCAGTAAATCAAGTTAGCCCTGCGGCTTTCTCTAATTTATTTGAAACCAATAGAAATATTCTATTTGTTGGTGTTAGTGAAAAAGAAGGTTATTTTTTAAAGAAAGATGTTTATGCAGCACCTCAATTGACAATGACCATATTTGGTAAGGATGAAAATAGTTTGAATGCACTAATTCAAGCTCATAAAAAAGATATTATTTCAGTTTTTAAAGAATCCGATTTAAAAAATTATCAAAAGGAAAACATTAAAAATAGCTATGAAATAAAAGAGATTAAAACCTTAAATAAACTTGGAGTCTCAATAAAAATACCTCGTAATTTTGCAATAGTTGATGACACCGGTGATTTTTTATGGCTTAGACAAGACATTACAAAAGGTAGTTTAAACATTATAGCATATGAACTTCCCTTATTAGAAAAAGATAGCATTGCAAATAACATAGTAAAAGCCCGTGATACCATTGGAAAAAACCACATTCCAGGACCTGCTGACGGTTCTTATATGGTTACAGAAGCTGCTTATACACCATTTACCAAGGAGGTTGTCATAGACGACAAACCAGCCTTTGAAACAAGAGGTACTTGGGATGTTAAAGGCGATTTTATGGCTGGCCCTTTTTTAAATTACACAGTTTTAGATAAAAAAAATAACAGACTTTTAGTGGTTGAGGGATTTACCTATGCTCCTTCAATAAATAAACGTGATTTTATGTTTGAACTTGAGGCTATTATAAAGACCTTAAAAATTTGATGTAGCAAACGTTTTTACGGCTCCAGAATCGTCACTATAAATAATAAATCCTTTTAACTCCTTTTTACTTTCTAAGAAGTTTTTAGCCTTTATTAATGGCATTGCCATAACCGCCGTTGCATAAGCATCTACGTCTGCACAATCTTTCTCAGCAATGATTGAAACACTTAACAAATTACTTTGTGCGGGATATCCATTTTTAGAATTTATTATATGTGCATATTTTTTCCCAGTGACAGAGTCAATTTTAAATTTTCGATAATTACCAGAAGTCGCCATTGATTGATTATTCAATTCAATGATTTTCTCAAATGAACGAGAACCATCATAATTGGGATGCTCAATACCAACCTTCCATGGTGTATTTTTACTTTTATTAATTCCTTTAGATCGTAATTCACCTCCAATTTCTACCAAGTAATTTGTTATGTTTTTCATTTCTAAAAACCTACCTGCTACATCAACTGCGTAACCTTTAGCTATTGCATTAAAATCAAAATAAATGCTATCATTATCCTTAACAACTTTACCATTTTGGAGATTCACTTTATTAAAACCAACCAAACTCAATAAATGCTTTATCTTAATTGAATCCAATCCTTCAGTAGATTTTCCAGGTCCAAACCCCCAAGCATTAACAAGAATACCAATTGTAGGATCAAATACACCTTCTGTATCCTTATATATAACCAATGACTTTTCAAAAACTTCCTTAAAAAAGCGATCCACAACAATGGTGCTATCTCCACTATTTATTTTAGAGATATCAGAATTCGAAATATAAGTAGATAATGAATTATTAACCAGAGAGAATAAACTATCTATAGGTCGTGAAAAATCAATTTGTTTAGCATCGAAATAAGTTATATGAAAAGAAGTACCGAAAGCTGAGCCTTCTAATTTTACAGGTTTTTCATGCTTTAAATTGTTGCAAGAACCTAAAATAACAACTACAATAAAAAAAAGAGTAAATCTCTTGTACAATGCATTCATATTGAATAAAATTTCATATTTTTATACTATCGCAAAGGTAAAGATTAATTTTTCAGAATTACTTTGTTAAATTCTTATTAAATATTCTTTGCTCAAATAAATTTTTAATAACTTCGCTATCTAATTAAACAAAAACAACTATTAAATCATGAAAAAAATACTTTTTCTTTCTCTATCATGTGCAATTTTATTATCATCTTGTGTTTCTCAAAAGAAATATGACGATTTATTAAGCCAGTACGATACCGCAAAAACTGAATTAACTGACGCTAAGGCAAAAGTCTTAGATTGTCAAGTTGAAAAAGACAAATTTGCAGGTATGGTTGCTAACTTAGAGGCACAAAATAAATTTTTAACAGAAAATCATGCCCAATCAATAAGACAAATTGAAAACTTGACTACATTGTCTCAATCAGCATCTGGTAACATTAAAGATATTGTTGCTCAATTGAGTGAAAAAGACAAGTACATTAACGGTATTCGTGGTGCTATGTCTAGAAAGGATTCTATTAATTTAACGTTAGCGGTACACTTAAAAAGTGCCTTAGCAGATGGTATTCAAGATGAAGACATTATTGTAAACGTTGAAAAAACTGTAGTTTACGTTGAAATTAATGATAAATTATTATTTAGAAGTGGTAGTTCTACTATTTCTAGTAAAGCCAAAAACATTTTAGATAAAGTAGCTACTGTTATTGCTGGCAGACCAGAAATGGAAGTAATGGTTGAAGGTTACACTGACAACTTACCAATTAATACAGCTATAACTAAAGATAACTGGGATTTAAGTACACAACGAGCAACTGCTGTTGTAAGAATTCTACAGGATGATTTCAAAATAGATCCTAAAAGATTAATTGCTGCAGGTAGAAGTGAATATTTACCTTTAGCAACGAACAATACTGCAGAAGGAAGATCTAGAAATAGAAGAACAAGAATTGTTATACTACCAAAATTAGATCAATTCTTTGATATCTTAGAGCAAAAGCCTGATGGTACTCCAAAATCTGAATAAGAATTATAATTCTTAGAAAAAAGGCGATAGTTTTAAAACTATCGCCTTTTTTGTTATAATAGAGTCATTTATTTAAATATACTATTGTTCTACGATACTAATGTCTGAATTCTCTTTAAATACGCTTAGACCTTATAGTACATTATTTTCAAACACAGACACAACATTATTTAAATATGAAAATTTGATTCTAGCCTAATTTCGTACATTTGTTTTTTAAATTTTCAATAGTAAATTACCAATTATGAAAAAAAATTATTTAGCAATTATAGCCATGATGTTCTTAGGTTCGTACGCAATAGCTCAAGTAAAAATTGATGCAGAGTTACGACCTAGATTTGAATACAGACATGGATTTAAAACTTTATTTCCTGACAATGTAGATCCAGCTGCCTTCGTTTCACAAAGAACACGGTTAAACGCTACTTATTCTGATGAAAAATTAGAATTTTACTTAAGTATTCAAGACATCAGAGTTTGGGGAGATGTTCCTCAACTAAATTCTTCTGACAATAATGGATTAGGAATATACCAAGCCTGGGGAGAAATAAAATTTACACCTTCGCTATCTGTTAAATTAGGACGTCAAGCTCTTAGCTATGACGACCAACGTATTTTAGGTGGTGTTGGTTGGGCACAACAAGCTCGTAGTCATGATGTAGCTTTATTAAAAATAAAGAAAAATAAATTTTCGTTACATTTAGGAGCAGGCTTCAATCAAGACGGAGAAACTTTGACGGGAACAACGCTAAATACCAATACTTATAAAGCCATGCAATACGTTTGGTTCAATCAAAAATGGGAAAACTTAGGAGCGAGTTTCCTTTTGTTAAACAATGGTATGCAATATATTGATAACGTAAACAGCTCAGACAACGATACGCGTTATAGTCAAACACTCGGAACACACCTTGGTTATAATAAAAATAACTTTAGCTTAATGGCAAATCTATATTATCAAACGGGGAAAGATGTTAATAATAATGATTTAAGTGCCCATTTGCTAGGAGCCGAAGCAAATTACAACGTTAATCCAAAATGGAAATTAATATTAGGTGCAGAGTTACAAAGTGGTAATGATAATGGTGCACCAAGTTCAGGTGACAACAATGCTTTTACTCCATTATATGGCACCAACCATAAATTTAATGGACACATGGATTACTTTTATGTTGGCAACCACAGTAATAATGTAGGTTTATTAGATTTATATTTAGGTACTACGATAAAAACAAGTAATAAAACCGATTTTAGCATTCGTGTGCATAATTTTAATGCTGCTGCAGATATGGCCAGTAATGCTTCTAAACAATTGGGTACAGAAGCCGATTTAGCCTTTAATTACAACTTCAGTGAGGCGATAAACATTAAAGCAGGTTATTCTCAAATGTTTGCTTCTGAAGGCATGGAATACCTTAAAAATAATTTCGATGATAATATGAATAATTGGGGATGGGTGATGGTAACTATTAAACCAACATTATTCACAAGTGCTAATAAATAATTAACTCTTAACAAAATAGTATATCAAAAAAGGATTATTAAACAAGTGTTTAATAATCCTTTTTTGATTTTAATAACTGCTTATTTTCTACAAAAATTATAAATCAAATTGAGTCATCTTTAGAATATAAATAAACTCAATATTACATGAGGTTTTTAGAGATATTAATCAACTTTCCTCTTTTTAAACTTCCTATCTCTTATAAAAGCGAAAATACTAACCAAAACCACAACGACAACAAGCACATAAATAAATTTTGGTATAGGCAATGGATCACCAGCTGCGTAACTATGAAGACCGGATAAATAATAATTAACACCATAAGATGTCATAATTATAGAACTAAAAGCAAATACACTTGTCATATTTAAGGTATAGCGATTATTTAAGGCAGGTATAAAACGTAAGTGCAACACGATGGCATAAACTATAATAGATATTAGTGCCCAAGTCTCCTTAGGATCCCAAGCCCAATAACGCCCCCATGATTCATTAGCCCAAACTCCACCCAAAAATGTACCGACAGACAAAACAAATAAGCCAATAGTCATTGAAGTTTCGTTAATATAACTCAACTCTTTAATACGTAAGTCAATTGCCTTTTTAGTTTTATCAGTTCTAATAATCATTAACACTAATACCATAAAGCCCAAAATAGCAGATAATGCTAATGGGGCATAACTACTTACAATAGTAGCTACGTGTACTTTAAGCCAAAAAGAGGATTTAAGCACTGGCATTAGATTTGTAATTTCAGGGTTTAACCAATCCAAATAGCTCACAAATAATAAGGAGCCAGAAAACAAGGTTGCCAATGGTAATGCAAAATCTGATTTTCTAAAGGTTAACAAACCACAGAGCATTAATACCCATGAAACAAAAACCATCATTTCGTAACCGTTACTCCAAGGCGGATGCTCGGCTATATACCATCTTAGAATAATATTCCCTGTAAATACGAGAAAACTAATTAAAGACATTATTACAAATCCGTTCCATAATATTTCAATGAATTTATTTTGAACAAAAATTTTAGTTAATGCTAAAATAAGAAGTAAAAATCCTAGTATAAAAAATACTATAAACAACCAAAAATTCAAGTTCATCTGATTATACCAAAGCTCTGCTTCTACTTTTTGAGAACTCGGTATGATATCTTTTCCTAAGGTAGTTTGGTAGGTATTTATATATGATAATTTTTCTGTGGCATCTGCCCATTTTCCAGATGCTAGATCGTTAAAATATGAGGGGATAATGGTTTTTACAAAGCGTCCATCTTCGGCTGGAAAATCATTAAAGTGATGATTGTAACTAAACCAGGTGTCATTTTTGTCCAAACTATTTGGAAAAATTCTTAAATAGTTTCCTGAAAAGATATTGAATAAAATATTAAAACGCTCATCAACTTTTAAAATCTCTTTATCAAACTCATTATGCTCTGCAGGTTTTTTGGCGTTAGCTTCTTCAACTTTTTTGGAAAACACATAATCCCCATCAGGATTAATTAGATTATCGAAAGATATATAACCATCATCAGTTATTTTTAGTGGCGAAAAGAAATTGCCTCCCTTTTTTCGATCAATTTTTATAATTGGAATTTGTTGCCATGCTCCAGGTGATACATGCATTGTTAAGAATGCCTGATTAGCATCTAAACTAATCTCCCTTTCATTTGTTCTATACGTAAATTTAGTCTTACCATATATTTTACGTAAAAACTCAGAAGCTAGCGTATTT
The DNA here is from genome assembly GCF_006065315.1 of Aureibaculum algae. Taxonomy (GTDB): domain Bacteria; phylum Bacteroidota; class Bacteroidia; order Flavobacteriales; family Flavobacteriaceae; genus Aureibaculum; species Aureibaculum algae. Next base: position 4,209,967 of record NZ_CP040749.1, read on the forward strand.
ACAGGTTTTATTCTTCCATCTAAATCTTGTACCATTATACGGCCAAATAGTTCAGAATGTTGTTTGTTTATTTCTTGATGAGCCACTAAATCAACAACCGATATGGTATCTTTCTGCATTTGAGCATTAACCGATGTACCTAACCCACTAAGCAAAAACAAAAGTGTAACTACCGTTCTGGTTTTTAGCTTTTTTAATTTTTTATTAATCAATGTAAAACGCGATTGTCTACCAAAAAGCGTAAAAAACATGCCAAGCATCATTAATAAATAACCTAAATAAGTTACAGCAGTTCCTGGTACATCATGGTTTACTGCAAGCACTGTTCCTTGTTCATCAGTATCATAACTGGCTTGGTAAAAACGGTATCCACCATAATCTAATACATTATTCATAAAAATTCGAAAAGGAATTTTGGTTTCACCATCTAAAACGGTTACTTCACTGGCATAGGCAGAGGGACTCTCAGAACCAGGATACCTTTCCATTTGAAAATCATTTAATTGCACGGAGAATGGTGTTTCAATAGGCATAGCACCATAAGATAAACTAACGTTAATTCCATTGACATTAACCTCATGTGTAGTAGGTAAAAAACCTTTACGATAAAGTAGCATTATCTCCTCCGTTTTATCTTTCACTTTTACGTTTAATACTATAGCATCATCTTTCGTAGGGTCATTGTCTTTTAAATTCTCTGCACCACTTATTAAATCTAATTTACCGGATTTAAAATAAGAAAGTGGAACAAATGAGAAATCACCAGAACGATATAAAGTCCGCAAAGTCATTGGCTGAAGTGTATCACTTTTTATTATACCTGCTTTTTGATCAGCCATTATAAAAAAATCAATAGGATGCGGAGTAAACATCTTGAATTCACCATCTTTTTCAACCATATTGATAATATCATCACCTTCAGCCTCAAAACCTATTTTATGATTATGAGAACCTATTTCTTCTATTTCTCCTTTTTCCAAAAAAACAGTTTCCCTACCATTTCCTGAAGTTACCACCATTTGGAGCATAGGTACACCATTTTCAGGATCTTCAACAATTTCAGGTACCGCATCTGCAACAAATTGTTTGTGTGAAATACTTACCGGTATATCTTCGATATCTGATACTAAAGAAAAATCATTATTGCTTAGTGGAGAAAATTCAAGTTTCTTTTGAATATGACGAGTTTGTTTTCCATTTGATAGGTGTACTTGCAAATAATTTTGATCGGAAATAATGATATTAGACTTTGCTCCTTCTCTAATTCGCATAATACCACCTGAAGAAGTATAACGCGTAATACCTGCTCCGATAACAATAAGAATAAAAGAAAGATGGAAAAGCAACACTGGCCATTTTTCTTTTCGCCAAAGTTTATACTTAAAAGTATTCGCAAAAAAACATAATGCCAAACCTACCATAACCAATTCAAACCAAAGGGCATCATATATTTGTATCCATGCAGCATCGGTACCATAATCATTCTCTACGAAAGTAGCCTTAGCCATGGCAAAAGCAAAAATCAATAATAAGAGCAATGCCAATACTGACGAAGAAAAAATACGATATAAAATTTTCATAAATAATTGGGTTGGTAATTTACCTTTAAATGCGTTCTAAATATCAATGATTTTTTACAAAAATATTGAACTATAAACTCTTATGCTTCTGCTAAAATAGAACTATTGAATACAGCTCCAAATTTGAAATTGAAAGATATAAATAAAAAATTCGATTTTTATCTAAGACAAAAACCGAATTCCTGAATATTTATAATTTATTAATCATTCATACTCACTTTTTCAGAACCTATTTTTGATTCTCGAATTCTCGCTTCTTCCAGCCATTTAGGAAGTTGATTTTTCTTAAATGATTCTTTTTGTTGATTAAGTTTTTCCATGTCTAGACCAATATACTCTTGTGCCTTTTCTTTTGTAGAAATATCAGGCATTGGCACAGGCTTATTAAAACCTAAAGTTGCTAATAAACGTGCTAACTTAACTCTTGCTTCTTGTGCTTCTGCCAAACCACTTCCGAGTACTCTTGCAATTTCCACCGGTGAGTGGAAAGAAGCTCCATGAGAGGCTGCAGAAAAATCCCAACGCCATTGTGCATGACGAATATCCATAAGAATGTCTTTCATTTGCTCTTCGGTTGCACCTAATTCCCACGCTTTTCCTGCCTCTATATGTGATTTAACTAAAATATCTTCCAATTTCACTCTTGTCTCTGCTGCTTTTTTCTGTCTATCATATACATTTGATATTAATTTATCAGCATCTTCACGATGACATACTTGACAAGAATTAGCAACATTATTTAGTGGAGATTGCAAGTGGTGATCTGTAAATTTTTGACCACCTTCACTTTTGTATGGCATATGACAATCTGCACAAGAAACACCACGATCAGCATGTACCCCTGTTAAAAAAGTTTCATAACCTGGATGTTGAGCTTTTAACATTGGTGCTCTACTAATTTTATGTGTCCAATCAGAGAACTCCATATCGTCATAGTACTTCTCCATATCATCTACAGACATTCCGTTTTTCCAAGGAAAAGTCAAGTAAGGCACACCTTCCTTACCTGGTTTCTTTTTATCAAAATAATACTCAACATGACATTGAGCACAAACTAATGATCTCATTTCTTGGTGCGTTGCCTTATTGATATCTTTACCCATAGCATCAAATGCCTCAACCAACGCAGGTCTTGTAATTCTCAATTTCATATTCTCAGGATCGTGACAATCAGCACACCCTATAGGGTTTACAACTTCAGAAACATTCTCTGCCCAAGTGCCTTTGTAAAATTCTGCCACACCTTTTTCATTCATTAAACGGGGTACATCTGGACCTTTACAAGTCCAACATGTAGCTGGCATAGGTCCATCTTCTTTACTTTCTGGCCCACCAGTTCTCAAGGTGTTTTGAATATCTTCAACAGCATAAAAATGACCTCTTCCTTGATTGTAGTCCTTAGAAAAACCATAACCTGCCCATAAAACGACAAACCTAGGGTCTTCTTCTAACATGTCTCGTTTGGCAGAACCACCCTGATAAGTAGCGAAAGAAGTATCTGCTGTTTGAAGAAAAGATTGATATTCTTTTGGATAGTTTTTTCCCCATTCTTCATTTCGTGGTTCATTCTCACCAATATTTACTTGAGGTGCAAATTGGTATTTCGCTTCGTTTTTTCTATTAATGACACTAGATGCCAATAAGCCTAATAAAAAAACTACAATAATTGTAACGACGAATAGAACTTTATTTTTCATACTTAAGGTTTGTTTATTTTGATTCCATTTCTTTCTCTAACCACTCCGGTATCACCATTTTCTCTTGGTCTGTAGGCAATGGAGCAATATTATATCTAACCGATGACATACCATGAACAGTACCATGAGGTACTTCCTTATGACAGCTCCAGCATTGACGTTCTGTACGATTATCTCGATGACCTTCTATAAAACCATCATATTTAGTTTGTGTAACTTGTTGAACATGGCATCGTACACAATTATTTTGAACAACCTCTTGCGAAGCAGGCTGCATAAAAATCACATCTGGTTCAGCCCGAGCTGTAAAAACCGAGGCATGATAAAGACCGTCTTTCGCTTTAAAGTAATAAGAGTTAAAGATATTGTCTTGAGGTACGTGACAATCATTACAAGAAGCCCATTCTCTATGCGAACTATGATTCCAGCTATTATACATTGGAGTCATATTATGACAATTTACACAAGCTTGAGGATTATCTGATAAATAAGATACGACTTCTGCTTCTTTCATTAAAAAGAAACCAAGCCCCAAAAGAGCCGCTATTGCAAAAACAGCGAATGAACGCCAGCCCGTGTCTTTTTTTGGTAATATTTTATTTATAATTTTTAGCATATTCTATATGAATCAAAAATAAGGTTTTAATTTATAAATTCACCTTCTTTTCATTAAAATAATTAACACTATTTTAACATTTGAATTTTCAAAACAAATATTAATCCAACACCTTAACAAACTCATCGAAGGCCATATAGTACGGCTGATCTTTGAATACTGGCATTTCTACACTCTCTGCATTAGCAATACCCACTCCTGCAAACCAAACCTTTGCATTTTGTTTAATAGCATGTTGCTTAAAGGTTTCCATCCAAATGATATCGTAATCTTGGGCATTTTGTATGTTAGAAGTCACTTTAACCAACACAAAAATAGTAGGTTCTCCCTTTTTATAAAGCACATATTGTGGATGACTTTTAAGCTTACTATTAATTGCCACAAACTCATAGCCCATTTGTTGCAATTTTTCTCCAACAATATTCATTCCTAGATTATGAAGCTCTTGTTCCGTAAGTGGTACCATGTCATATAATTTAATTAGAGGATAAATTTACAAAATATAATAATTTAGTATGTTACCAAAAACAATAGATATTTCTAACAAACCATGTAATAAAACATATTGTAATCTTACAATTAGCATTTATATCGTTAATAAATAATAAAAACTACAAAAGAAATGGCAGGCAATTCTTATTACCTTTAAACGCAAACAAATAGCCACATTATTTAGTTTGATTTTAAACAATTAATGCCATGAAAAAAAAACTACTTATTATCCTTTGTACTTTAACTTTTAGTCCTATTTTTTCTCAAAAAACAATTAAAGTAACAAGCTCGAGAGATCAAAAAATTGAAACCTATTACGTGCTTGATACCAATCGCAAAATGAAGCACGGAAAATACCTATTGACCTGGGATGCAAAATTATACAAATCTATTATTGAAGAGGGAACCTATGATAATGACAATAAAGAGGGGGTTTGGAAAGCCTATTACCCTTTTGAAGGTAAATATGATAAAAACGATACGAGAGTCCATTATCTTACTACTTATAAAGACAACAAAAAGAATGGGCTTTTTGTCGAATTTGGCTATGGAAAAGACACGGTAGAGGTTGGTGAATTTTTAGCAAATAAAAGATCTGGCATATGGAGAAAATATAAAAATGGAAAATTAGTAGGCAAATATAACTTCGATACAAATGATAATTTGGCAGATAAAATTGACATTAAAAAACAAGGTTCTTATAAACTTCCTACATTAATAAAAGACAACCTAAATTTATATCTTATCAATAATTTTCATCCCATAAATCATAAAAAAGTAAAAAGGTTATTTGGCATTGTAGATGTTACTATGACTATAGAAAAAAACGGAAGTGTTGAAAATGTGATTGTAAAAGGTGCAGAATATCCTGAATTGGAAAAAGAATTTATTTCAGTTTTAAAATCTACATATGGATTATGGAATCCAGCATTAAAAAATGCAGAACAAGTAACGGTTGATATTGCTATACCCATCAAATTTTTGATAGAATGGAAAAAAAAGGGACATAGAGTGGGTGTTCAATGTGGAACGTTGGAAATTATTGAGTACTAATCATTTTACGTACATAAGTGTATTAAACAATTATCCTATTGATGCTACAAAGAGTTAAAGGATAATGAACGAAATGAATTGCCAAATTTATTACATACATTAATTCAAAGCGTATTGAACAATAAAAGAATATAAACATTAAGAAATTAACTTCAACATAAAAATACTTTACAGTTCAATAACCTATTCACTTGACTTATTTCTAGTTATAATTTTTAAACTTTCTTTACATTGAAGCATTGACAAATCAATAACATGTACATGCTCACTTGTATTAATTATGGACAATTCTGTACATGCAATAATTACAATATTATTTATAGAATACCTCGCAATCATTTCATTGTATATGATAACATCTTGTGAAGTTTCTGCATTAGCATATACCTTTTTCCTTAAATCATCCAAAAAAATCACCTCCTTATTCTTTAATTTCACTATTGATTTGTCAGAAATATAAGACGATAAATAAGAATTATTATTTGTAAATTTTGTTCCAAAAAACACCAAATTATTCAATTTTATATTGGACAACTCCTTAACCAATAATTTATAAGGATGTATTATTTGCAAGTTGAATTCTATAGTGTCAAGTATTTCATGTATGGTAATATTTGGAACTAATAATCTGACTTCTGAATAATTATACACTTTAAGTTCCTCTTGAAGAATTGGTGATAAAACAGATGTATTGTTTGGCAGATAGGGATTAATAGTATTAAAATCTAATTGCTTTAATGTAAAAGGGAATGTTGCATAAGCTCCTTCTTTCTTAAAATATAGCTCATGTAATTTTTTTTGATAAAATAAGGTGCTTCTAGCACCTAAACCCAAAATAACTAAATGTTTCATTTTAATAATATTTTAGTATGTCACTGGTAAAAAACAAAATAAATTCTCCATTAAAATTTATGAGAATATTATCACATGGATTTAAAACATTTCTTAAAAAACCAGGGAATTTATATTCCTACAATTTACCATTCTTTATACAACAAATTAGTAAAGTTCTTTTTTGTATAAAGTATGTATTATTATTATTTCCTAACTATGTAATTTGTTGTCAGACGTATTTTTCCTAGAAAACTTAGCTGCTATTCTAAACACATAGTAAACCTCAAGAAAGTTCTAATTAAAACGACAAAGGCCAATATGTTTACATATTTTATGCTACAATTTTTATATATTCATGCATCAGTAATTTATCTGTATTCCGGATTTTCAAAAGCCCAATGCGTGCCGTCGTCCCATTTTTCCCTAGAATTTCCATAACTGGAATATCCCTTATTCTCTTTTAGCATTTTTGCCAAATGCAATAAGTTATAGGTCATAAATGTAGTATTTCTATTGGTAAAATCTGAATCAAAACCAACTGGAATATTTAATTTCTCGTCTTTCCATTCTGTATCACCATAACTTGGTCCAGGGCCAACCTTACCAATCCAACCAGAATCTGCTTGCGGTGGTATGGAGTAACCAACATGTTGTAATGCATATAAAATACCCATTGCACAATGTTTAACACCATCTTCATTCCCTGTTATCATACAACCACCAACTTTTCCATAAAATATGTATTGCCCTTTATCATTCGTTTTAGAACTCATAGCATACAAACGTTCAATAAGTTTTTGAGCTTCAGAAGATTTCTCACCTAACCAAATTGGTGTTCCAACAATTAATATATCTGCGGCCATAATCTTTTCAAAGATTTCTGGCCAAGCATCTTTATGGTAACCATGTTCAGTCATGTCTGGATAGATACCTACAGCAACCTCTTCATCTATCAACCTAATGGTTTCATAAACAACATTTTCTTTTTTTAAGATATTTTGAGAGACCTTCATTAAGGTTTCAGTATGACTTATTTGAGGTGATTTTTTTAATGAACAATTAATATAAATAACTGAAAGATTTGAAAAATTCATATATAAGATTTTAAATTAAGAAGAAACTTACCATTTTAGGCATGTAACAATCCATTTTTGATAGGATTGTTAAAACTACATTCAAATATTGCTTTACCAGTGCTCAAGAACAATTATTGTTAACCCATTTGAATAAGATCAGTTTATTGAAGTCCTTTTAATCATAGTTAATAAACAATACCTTTCATGTCATTCCCCAGAACTTAAAGCACCAGAATTAGTAGTGAATGTAATCTTAGATTTTTTTAGTAATAAATACGGAAATATGTTAGAAATTGCTTTTCAAATTGAAACTAAACTAAGTGTAATTATACAAAACAAATTATAAGTTTTATCTTCGTGTATTACTAAGTTGCTAAATGCAATTTCTTATTAAAAGAATAAATATATGTATAGAATTGTATTTTTACTAATCATTTTATTTAATTCATCTACAATATGCCTTAGTCAAAGCAAAACTGTTCATGGCAAGGTTTATGCTTTTAAAAATTTAGCTCTACAGAATATAAAAGTAGTATCTAAAAAATCAAAACTATCTGTATTGACGGATTCTCTAGGTAATTATACTATTAATTGTAAATCCAAAGACAGATTAATCTTTTTAGGAGCTGGATTTGAAAAAGTGATAAAAAGAGTTAATAATAAAGATACAATTAATATTAAAATGGTCTTAAAAGAGGATGATAAATCAATCGCCGAAGCGAAAGAATTTGGTCATGTATCTGAATCAAACCTTTCTTATTCATTGGCAAATTACGCTGAATACAATAATGATTTCTCCAATTATCCAGATATTTTCGCAATGCTACAAGGAAAATTTCCAGGTATACAAATAATCAATAGTCCACTTGGTAGAAAAATTCAAATTAGAGGTAAAAACTCTATAACAGGAAGTTCAGATGCTCTTTATGTAATTGATGGCGTTATTAGCCAAAGTATAGAAAACATAGAGCCTTTTAATGTTAAAACGATCAAAATATTAAAAAATGCCGCTATTTATGGTGCACGTGGGGGTAGTGGTGCCATAGTAATTACAACTAGAATAAAATAAAATAAATTAATATTACAGAATGTCAAATTACACTAAACCCATAAAATGGGGCATTATAGGTTGTGGAGATGTAACAGAATATAAAAGTGGACCAGCCTATCAACAAACAGAAGGATTTACTATTTCAGCAGTAATGCGGCGTAATACTGAAAAAGCAAAAGATTATGCTTTGCGTCATAAAATAGATAAATACTATGATAATGCCGACTTGCTTATTAATGATAGTAATGTTGATGCTGTTTATATTGCTACTCCACCAGACACACACAAATTGTATGGATTAAAAGTTGCAATGGCAGGTAAACCCTGTTGTATTGAAAAACCATTGGCCCCTACATATAAAGATAGCCTTGCCATCTATGAAGCATTTAAGGCAGCAAAAACACCTTTATTTGTAGCTTATTATAGACGTTGCCTTCCTCGCTTTACCAAAGTTAAAAGCTTGTTAGATAAAAATACTATAGGAGATTTAAGACATGTTAGTTGGCAATTAAGTAAGCCTCCAAGCTCAATAGATTTGTCAAAAGCAGATAATTGGCGTACGAATCCTGATGTCGCCCCAGGTGGTTATTTTGATGATTTAGCCAGTCACGGCCTCGATTTATTTACATGGTTGTTAGGTAACGTAAAAAAAGTAAACGGCATTAGTTTAAATCAACAAGGATTATATAAAGCTAAAGATGCTTTTACAGCGTGCTGGCTGCATGAAAACAACGTTACTGGCAGTGGCTTTTGGAACTTTGGTAGCTCACAGAACGTAGATAAAGTTTCCCTTTGGGGAAGTAAAGGAGAAATAGTTTTCTCCATTTTTAATGAAAACCCCATTGTATTGAATCTAGAGGGTAAAATATCTGAAATTGAAATTAAGCATCCTAAGCACGTACAATTACATCATGTAGAGAGTATGAGGAATCAACTATTTGATAACGTAATGGCCCCTTCTAACGGAGAAACAGCAACCCACACCAGTTGGATAATGGATCACATAGTCGGGGATCTTCAATCATTCTAAGTTTATACACACAATTGACAAAAAAAACCCAACAGCGTTACGTTTAATTTGATTAAAAATTTAAACATAAAAACATATTGAAGTCAAAAAAATTATATCAAAGGTTTGTTCAACTACTCCTTTTATTAATAATCATTGTTACCTTAAATAGTTGCGGATTTTGTAATGTTTTTTCAAAACACTACTATTTTACTGGCAATGGAGGAGTTAGACCCGGAAAAACTAAGTTTGATTTGAGTAAAGATATTTACGTCTTAAAAAAAGAGGATTTTATTAAAACAAATGTTATATATCAATCATGTTCTAAATGGAATAAGGAGGCACTAAGATATGAAGCAACGGATTGTAGCGACGCTACTGCGACGATATCATTTATTCGTTTCTTTAATAATGGCAGAGTGTTAATCAATACTATATCAGAAGACTTATCTCCGTTAAATCAATATAATAATTTAGAAGGTGGCACCGTTGGTTATTATAAAATTGAAGAAAATGAATTGATTATAGAATACTTTTCCGTTAGTATTGGAGGAATGACATCTGATTGTGGAAAATATTATATAGACAAGTACAAGTTAAGTGTTGAAGGGATCGAGCTACAAGAAATCAGAAGATCTGACAATGGGATATTTTATGGATGGAGAAAAGTTGAGCATAGTGTACCGTACATAAAAAAAGGTATTAATGGGTTAAAAGGAGATCCAAATTGGTAGGTATATACCATTTTTAATGGTACCAAAATAAAGACAAGAAGCTAGATCAAAATTTAAAATTTGGCTGACCAATTGATTTTACAATACGTTCTACACGATATAAAATCAGTTAAAAACAAAAAAACTGAAGGAATAATCCTTCAGTTTTTTATATAATTTATAATTTTCATTACTTTTTACCCTCCAAAGTCATCGAAGCGTATGTTCTCATCATCCATACCAAAATCTTCACCCATTTTCTGAACCGCATTATTCATTAATGGTGGTCCACAGAAATACAATTCTAAATCTTCTGGTGAATCATGTTTAGATAAATATTGATCTATTACAACTTGATGAATAAAACCAACAAACCCATCACCTTCATCATTTACATCTTTTTTAACTTTCCAATTATCTGCTTCAGTTGGATCTGATAATGCAATATAAAATTTGAAATTTGGAAAATCTTTCTCTAATGCTCTAAAGTAATGTATGTAAAATAATTCCGCCTTAGAACGTCCTCCATACCAAAACGTAACCTTACGATTTGTTTTTAGAGTTCTAAATAATTGATATAAATGCGAACGCATTGGAGCCATACCAGCACCACCACCTACATATAACATTTCTGCTTCAGACTCATTTATGAAAAACTCACCATAAGGTCCAGAGATGGTCACTTTATCTCCAACTTTCTGATTAAAAATATACGAAGATGCTATACCCGGATTAACATCCATCCAACCACCTTTGGCACGATCAAAAGGAGGTGTTGCAATACGTACATTTAGCATTATTTTTCTTCCTTCTGCAGGATAAGAAGCCATTGAGTATGCTCTTTCTACAGTTTCAGTATTCTTCATCACTAAAGGCCAAAGTCCAAACTTCTCCCAATCTGCCTTAAATTTATCTGGTTCTCCTGGATGATCTTGTGGATGTGCTTCCACATCCATATCTGAATATTTAACTTCTATTTCAGGAATTTCTATTTGAATATAACCACCGGCTTTGTAATCCATATCTTCTGGGATTTCAACTACAAACTCTTTAATAAATGTTGCAACATTATAATTTGAAACTACTGTTGCTTCCCATTTTTTAATCCCAAAAATCTCTTCAGGGATTGTTATATTCATGTCTTGTTTTACCTTAACCTGACAAGAAAGTCTTGCACCTTCTTTTAATTCTTTACGTGAAAAATGCGGCGTTTCGGTCGGCAATGCTTCTCCACCACCTTCTAATACATGACATTCACATTGAATACATGTTCCTCCACCACCACAAGCTGAGGGTAAAAATATTTTTTGACTACCTAAAGTAGATAGTAATGAATCTCCCGAAGGAACTTCTATAACTTTCTCACCATTTATGGTAATTTTTACAGGACCAGAAGGAGCTAATTTTTGTTTTACAAATAATAAAAGTGATACCAATAAAAGTGTAATTGCTAAAAACGCAACTACAGTAGCTATGATTACCCCTGATGTACTTACTAATAATAACATATTATTGATTTAAAGCGGTTGTATTTTCTACTAATTTTTCTTCTTTATTTAAAATAACATCGGCATCGTTATCTTTCTGATCTATTTGAATAGCTTGTTCTGTTGGTGCAGGAGTTTCCGCTCCTTCATCACCACCAGTTAACATTCCTCCAAAACTCATAAAACCGATAGCCATTAATCCTGTTAGGATAAATGTTATACCTAATCCTCGTAATGCTGGAGGAACAGACGAATATCTAATTTTCTCACGAATAGCTGCAATGGCAATAATGGCTAAAAACCATCCAATACCAGAACCTACACCATAGGTTAAGGCTTCACCCAATGTTGGTATTTCACGTGATTGCATAAACAATGAACCTCCTAAAATGGCACAGTTTACAGCAATTAAAGGTAAAAATATACCCAATGAATTATATAACGAAGGAGAAAATTTTTCAACTACAATTTCTACCAATTGTACCATGGTTGCAATAGTTGCAATAAACATAATAAATGATAAAAAGCTAAGATCGTATTCAGCATATTCAGGACCTAACCAAGCTAAAGCTCCTTCTCGTAATACGTATTGATCTAACAACCAGTTTAAAGGTACAGTAACTGCTAATACAAAAATAACAGCAGCACCTAAACCTACAGCGGTAGATACCTTTTTAGATACAGCTAAGTAAGAACACATTCCTAAGAAATATGCAAATACCATGTTATCTACAAATATTGATTTAAAAAATAATTCTATATATTCCATAGTGTTTTGTATTGAAATTCTGATATAAATAATCAGAATGACGCAGTACGCGTCTAATTTTCTTCTATTAACTCTTTATTATTACTACGTTGTACCCATATGATAAGACCAACAACAATTAATGCCATTGGCGGTAAAACCATAAATCCATTATTTTCATATCCAATACTATACAATCCCGTTTTTTCAACTGAATCACCTAATACTTTAAAACCAAATAATGTACCTGAACCTAATAATTCTCTAAAAAAACCAACAATTATTAATATAAGTCCATACCCCGCAGCATTACCAATGCCATCAAGGAAAGATTTCCACGGACCATTTGCCAATGCAAATGCTTCAAAACGCCCCATAATTATACAGTTCGTAATAATTAAACCAATGAAAACCGAAAGTTCTTTACTAAGCGTATATGCAAAAGCTTTTAGTACTTGATCTACAATAATTACCAATGTAGCCACTACTATTAACTGTACAATAATTCTAATTTTTGACGGAATAATGTTTCTCATCAAGGAAATAACTACATTCCCTAAACCCAATACAAACATTACAGAAACTGCCATAACAATCGATGGCTTTAATTGAGCTGTAATTGCTAATGCAGAACAAATACCTAATACCTGTATGGTAACAGGGTTATTATCCGTTAAAGGATCTGTCATTAACTTTCTATTCTTTTTAGAAAACAAAGGCTCTTTAGGCACCTTTACTATTTCTTCTTTTTCTGCTACTTCTGCCATTTTAATTATTTTAAAGTTTTAAAATAAGGTACATACATTGCTAAATCTTTTTTAATCATTGCTGTAACGCCATCACCAGTAATGGTAGCTCCAGCAATAGCATCAACTTCATTATCCTTTTTTTCTTCATTCTTCGGGTCTGCATTACCTTTAGCTACAGTAACTCCTTTAAAGGAACCTGAATCACTTAAAACATGTTCTCCTGAAAAATCATCCATAAAGTAACGTTGTTTAATTTCTGCACCCAAACCAGGAGTCTCTCCTTTATGGTCAAAATATACACCTTGAATAATCATTGATTTATCAACGGCTACAAAGCCCCAAATAGCATCCCATAATCCTTTACCGCGAATGGGAATTACATAAATAGGATTACCATCCTTTTCACCTTCAAACAAAGGTAATTTCCGTGTATAATTAGGATCCTTAGCTTTTGTCTCTTCCTTTTTAATATCTATCATGTACGCTTTAGCGTCTTCAGTAACCTTATCACCTTCAATTACATATTGTTTGGTAATGGCTTTGTTAAAGACATCTTCAACTTTATCCGTTGAAATAAACTCAACATCTCCAGCTCCTTCATTATCGTTGATGCCCATGGCATACAATATATTTTGTTGCTTTTCAAAACGCTTATTGGCATCAACTAAAGGTTTTAAACCTTGAGCAAGCCCTGCGAGTATAGACCCCACTACCAACACCATAACAATGGCAAAAATAATGGTATAACTATTTTTATCTGTATTGATTGCCATAACTTAAGCTGTTTTTAATTTTGCTCTTTTTAATCTTTTTTTCACATTGCCTTGCACAACATAATGATCTATTGTTGGTGCAAATACATTCATTAATAATATTGCTAGCATTACACCTTCAGGATATGCCGGATTAAATACACGAATCATTATTGATATAAAACCAATTAAGAAACCGTAAATCCATTTTCCCTTATTCGTTTGTGCTGCCGTTACCGGATCGGTTGCCATATAAACGATACCAAATGCCATACCCCCAATTAATAGGTGATGCCAAAATTCAGTACTCATTAATCCGTAAAACTTACTAGTATCTGTTATCCAACCAGCGGCAACTACCATATTAAAGATATAGCCCATAACCAAAGCACCAATAACAGCACTAAGCATTACTCGCCAACTTCCAATTTTAGTAAAAATGAGGAATAACCCACCTAGTAATATTAAGAGTGTAGAGGTTTCACCGACAGAACCAGGAATAAAACCAAAAAACATATCCATAACTGAATAGTCAACTGGATTTGATTGAGCCAAGCTACCTAATATCGTTTCACCAGAAATGGCATCAGCAGTTGAACCATTTGCAATTTCTTTTGTTCTTTCTACAGCACCTTGTACCCAAACTTTATCACCACTCATCCAAGTAGGATATGCAAAGAACAAAAATGCTCTAATGGTTAAAGCGGGATTCAAAATATTCATCCCCGTACCACCAAATACTTCTTTACCGATAACAACACCAAAAATAACAGCGACAATTAACATCCACCAAGGAATATCAATTGGCACAATTAATGGCACTAACATACCAGTTACTAAATACCCCTCTTCTACTTCGTGTCCTTTAATAGTTGCGAAAATAAATTCAACACCTAAACCAACACCATAAGAAATGATTATTAAAGGTAATATTTTCCAAAACCCAAGACTAAAGTTTTGCAATGACCAAAATTCACCGCTAAAAAAACCTCCAGAAACGGATTGTATTTCGCCTAAGGCTAAGTAATGCTGGTAACCTGCATTAAACATACCGAAAATTAAACATGGAATTAAAGCCATAATTACCGTATTCATGGTACGCTTTAAATCGTCAGCTGCCTTTATGTGCGTACCACCATGTGTAGTATCGTTTGGCGTATATAAGAAAGTATGCAAGGCGTTAAAGGCTGGTGCCATTTTAGTTCCTTTATACTTTTCTTTTAAATTATGTAAGTTCTGTTTTAAACCCATTGTTTTTATTTTAACCTATTTCTTCAATCATTAAGTCCAAACCTGCTCTGATAATTTGTTGATGTGGTTGTTTAGACACACAAACAAATTCTGTCAATGCAAAATCTTCTGGTGCTACTTCATACATCCCTAAAGCTTCCATTTCATCTAAATCTTTATATAAACACGCTTTTAAGATTTGCATAGGATAAATATCTAAAGGAAATACTTCTTCATAATTACCAGTTAACACGAAAGCTCTGTGTTCACCATTAGTGTTGGTATCTAAATCATACTTCTTTTTAGGACTTAACCATGAAAAGGTTAACGCTCTAGTATTAGATATTTTATTAAAAACAGGTACCGTCCAACCAAAAAGTTCATAATCATCACCTTCTTTAATAGCAGTTACCTGATTATCGTAATAACCGAGATATTCTTCTTGAGAAACTTGTTTACCAGATAATACATTACCACTAATAATTCTTGTATGGCTGTCTAAATTTTCTGAAACAATATCAGATATAATAGCTCCTGCTATAACTTCTACATATTGGTTTTTGATGAATTGCGATCCCGTTAAAGCTACAGTTCTTTTAATATTAAAATTACCTGTAAGTAATAACTCACCTATAACCACCAAATCTTGAGGTGTAACCACCCAAACAACTTCACCTTTATTAATAGGATCGATTTTAGCGATTTGCGTACCTACGTTACCACTAGGGTGTGGCCCAGAAACCTTGTGAATTTCTACACCAGATACGTTAGCTAATGGAGAATTTGAATTTTTACCAATACTAACATGTACTTTACCTTCAGTTAATTTTGTCAATGCAGTTACGGCAGCTTGCAATTCAGCTTCTTTACCTTTTAAGGTATAGTCATAATCTGCAGCTAAAGGAGCACTTGCATAAGCAGAAATAAAAATTGCCTTTGGTGTTTCTTCAGGATTGGCTATAACGTCATAAGGACGTCTTTTAATAAATGGCCAGCAACCAGAAGCTAACAAATGTGTTTTCACTTCATCAGCAGTTAGGCTATTGGCATTTTTTTTACCAAAATCTTGATATTGCTGTTGTTTATCGGCTAATATTTTAACTTCAAGTATTTTCCTTTTAGCTCCTCTAACAATTTCAATAACTTCACCACTAACTGGAGAAGGAAACATAATACTTTCAAATTGCTTGGAATGGAAAAGGGCTTCACCTGCTTTAACCTCTGCCCCTTCTTTAACAAGAAGTTTCGGTTTTATTTTATGAAAATCAGCGGGCTTCAAAGCATAAACACTAGTAGAAGGTAGTTTGGCTGTAACCTTATCGGCTTCACCTACAAGCCTAATATCTAAGCCTTTTTTGATACGAATGTCTTTTGACATATTAATTTTAGTCTAGTTAATTATCAATAAAAAACGGTGCAAATTTAATTATTTTGTACGTGTTATCTATGTTTTTATATTATAAATTTCTATTTATAATCATTCTAAATAACAAATTTATTCTTCTTTATGATCCTCTAAAACTAAACCTAATTATTAAAATCAAATTAATTGATTAATTTTGGTATAACTTTTGTTTTTAACTACACAAAATTAATCGATGCAATACCCTAATTTTCGTTATATATTCACGCTATTGCTTACAATTACAATTGGCATCAGCAATGCCCAATCTGATGTAATTGTTGACCCTCCAGAATATATAAAAACTATTATATTACGTTCATTGCAAACAAACAATTATGCACCCATTGTTAAATTAGGTGATCCATTGCTTTTAGAGTTTGATGATTTAAGTGATAGCCAAGCGGAATATACATATAAAATAGAGCATTACGATTATGACTGGAAGGTCTCAAAAATGATAGCTACAGAATACATAAGTGGATATGATAATGATTGGATAAGAGAATTTGAAAATTCCTTTAACACCTTACAGCCGTATACCTATTACAAACTAATATTACCCAACGATAAAACGCAAATAAAAAAAACTGGTAATTATTTAATAAGTATTTTAGATTCAGACAAAGAGATATTATTTACAAGACCATTTATTGTTTACCAAACTTTAGTTGATGTAGGCGTTAGTGTTCATAAAAGCAGAGATATTGCTACAATAAATTCAAAACAAAATGTTGAATTTAGTATTAACCATCCTGACTTGCTCATTAATAATCCTAGTCAAGAAATTAAAGTGGTTGTTTATCAAAACAATGATTGGAATACTGCAATTAAAAATATAAAACCACAATTTTATAGAGGTACGCAGTTATTGTATAAATATTCTGACAAAGTATCTTTCTGGGCAGGTAATGAATATTTGTTTTTTGACTCCAAAGAAATTCGAAATGCCACCAATAATATTGCCAAAAGTAGACTTGACGGACTGTTTCACACCTACTTGTACACTGACGAAATGCGAAAAAACAGACCGTACACCTTTTACCCTGATGTTAATGGTAATTTTGTAGTTAGAACGATTGACAGTGATGTAAGTGCTACGGAAGCTGACTATTCTTATGTACACTTTACATTACAAGCTTACACAGACCTTGGCGAAGATGACATTTATGTTTATGGAGATTTTAATGACTGGCAACTTACAAAAGAGAACAAGATGAGCTACAATGAACGTTTAAAACTATACGACTGTACAATGTTATTAAAACAAGGATTCTACAACTATACTTATGTTACCGCCAATAATAAAGGTATAATTAGCAATGACGCTGTAGAAGGTTCATTTTATCAAACAGAAAATGACTATTCAGTACTTGTTTATTACAAGCCAATTGGCAGCAGATATGACCAGGTGATTGGTTATGGAAAGGCAAATTCAGAAAATTTACGCAACTAAACCTCTTTTTCTGCATCTACTTTATACTTAACCAAGATTTATCAACAAAAATAGTTATATCTTTGTTATAATTCTACCACTATATAGCTATGGTACAACAAGTAACAAATGGAATTAAAATATCTGTAAAAACAAAGTTTGAAGGTATGAGCAATCAAAACCGCAGGTTGCTTTTCACTTTTAGCTACGAAATTACCATAGAAAATCAAAGTAATGCTTCTGTACAACTAATGAGCAGACATTGGAAAATTTTTGATTCATTAAAAAGTTTAGAAATTGTTGAAGGCGAAGGTGTTATTGGTAAAAAACCAGTTTTAGCACCAAAAAAATCGTATACCTACAGTTCGTATTGTAATTTAACTTCACCTACTGGTGCCATGAAAGGTTTCTTTAATATGATAAACTTTACAAACACGAATAGATTTAAAGTTAACATCCCTTCTTTCCAATTAACAGTTCCCGCGGTATTGAATTAACATCATTCTCTAGTATTATTTGGTATTAAAACTCAAGCACAACTATTGCATTTTTTTTGTAGTTTAGCAATATTGAATTTAGATTAAAATTGGGACAATGAGTTCTATATAATGCTATGAAATCAACTACCCGGTTTTCAAAAAACAAACGTGGAATAGAATGCTTAAATTGTAAGCAACCCTTATCTAGCCAGGATAATTTCTGCTCAAACTGTGGACAAGTAAATGATTTACAACCTTTAAGTGTTAAACAGTTTTTTCTGAATTCTTTTCTGGTTTTTTCTCATTTGACTCTCGTTTTTTCAGAACCTTTATTCCTTTAGTATTTAAACCTGGTAAAGTATCCAAAAGTTATATTGAAGGCAAACGCATGCAATATGCCAACCCCTTCCGATTATATTTAAATGTTACTATCATTTTCTTTTTGTTACAAAGCTTGTTTTCTGTTGTTGATAAATACAGCCTCAATGAATTTTCATCGGAGAATAGTAATAATTTTATTACCGTTAAAGATTCTACTCATATTAACACAACGCCTACGGATAGTATTTTAAAAAATTTACCCATCTATAAATCTAATGAAAATTCATCCAATGATTTAACAAAAAACCTCTTATTACGCATTGATTCAATTTTTACATCAACCAACCTACTTGAACAACTTAAATCTGACTCAAACCTTAAAATTGTAAAAGATTCTATTTATAAAAACTTCTTTGTTTCTAATAACAACTATATTTCTGAACAAATAAATAAAGCTGTAGAAAATAACAATTGGAATGTATTTCAAGCTATAACAACTCTTAATAAAGACACCTATGAGCATGTAGAACGCATTCTTAAAGAAAATGATGTTGATTACGTTATTCCTGATAAATATAAATCACAAACAGAAGCCGATTTTAACAATTTTAACTTTTTTAAAAAACTCAATAAATTTTCAAAGTATGATAAAGCTCACCCTAATGGAACGGCTTTAGGTGCCATGGAAGAATTGGGTGTAGCAAAAACACGTTGGAATGCATTTAATTATAAGTTAGCTCAGAATATCAATAAAATATTTAATGACAGTGAAGCTGCCAACGCATTTCAAAAAAGTATAATTTCAAAAATATCAATTGCTCTATTTTTCTTGTTACCTCTCTTTACCTTTGGTTTATCTTTACTCTATTTTAGACACAAATGGAGCTACACAGAGCATTTAATTTTTGTATTTAACACACAGACGGTATTTTTTCTATTGCTAATAATCTTCACCATATTTGACAGAATTTTTGATACAAATACGAGTATGTCTATATTTATTATAGTATTTCTACTATATTTATTTAAGGCTTTGCATAACTTTTATGGACAACGCAAACCTAAAACCTTCGTCAAATTTATATTACTCAACATTTTCTATTTTACGCTTTCTGTAATAGGATTTGTTGCCGTATTATTTACTGCGTTTATTTTATAAATTTTACTGTTTTAACAGTTTCCCTAAAAAATTACGATTAACATCTTTAATATTAATTTTCATGGAGAAGCGATTATCTGTTGCCCAATCTAATTTTGCAGTTTTTATTGTTTTTAGAAGTTTTTCTTGATCTTTATTTAACGGAAAATCTAGTGGGCTATGTTCGTATTTTTCCACATCAACGTACAGATTCAATTTTGATGCTTTAGTAGCGTCATTTGAGGTGTTCCCTCGTTTATTTACGCGTAATTCAAAATTATCACCGGCATTAGTTACTAAAAATTTAAAAATTGGAATGGTCGTAAACACGGTGTCGTTCTCAATAATTTGAATAGCATTTTTACTATAGAAATAATCGGACAAAACAGAAGTATTTTCTTGACCTAAGCCTAAATATAATTTAGGAATGCTCTTTTCTTGAGTAGATTTAATTTCTACTTTATTAAAATCATCATCATATTCATAAGAAACTATAGTATCTGTTTTCTGCTCAATGGAAGTAATATTCATATTGAAGTTCCCATTCCATTTATCAACAATAGAATCTAAAGACAAATGGGTAAACGCATTGAACTTATCCTTTTTATCCGTTAAAAATTGCTTGAATACAGCATTATTCCTGTTTAACTGACCTGACATTGAAATAACTCCATCCGCATCAGCTATTGGATTTTCATTAGCTAAAAACAAATCAGATTTTAGAGAACCCTCTAACTCAAACAAACCCTCTTTAAAATTAGCATTTAGTTCATCTTCACCCAATGAGAAGCATATATCACTACCGCTATTCACTATAGGTCTTAAAATTTCAGCATCTTCTGTCAAATAATCTTTCTCACTAAATAACGCTACTACAGCAGCATTAACAGGAACTTTATGATTCGTTTTTAAGGCTATAATTAACCGCTCTCCTTTTATGGATAAAACAAAATTAGCCTTGCTAAAAAAAATAACACCCTCATTTTCAGTTTTCTTAAAACCCTCCTTAAGCAAAAATTTAAATAATTCTTCTGTATCATTAATGTCAACAATACTGCTAAACCAATTACTATTTAAATCAGTTGGATTGGTATAAAACAAAACATTTCGAGGAATACTAATCCCTTTGGTTAAAGAGGTTCGTGGTTTTTTTATTGAATCTTTCTTTTTACGAGACTTTAAATAGGTAATTGGGTTGGTTAAAAAATCAAATAATAAATGATTTTCTATCTGCCTAAGATTGACATTAACCACACTTGTTGCGTTAGCCGGAACTCTATTTTCAAATATTTGTGCTTGCTTATATCGCCATACATAAAGTACAACCAATACAATCACTACTACAATAAAAAAATAGAGTCCCTTCTTACGCATATTAAACTATTACTTCATCATAAAATCCATAAAATCTAGCAATACTTTTAGTGAGTTTTCACGATTATCTGCTGTATCAACTACAAATTCAGAAACCATGCTATTGCCTTTCATTTTCCCTGTTTTATAATGAACACTGTTTATATTATCACTAGCAAATGAGAACATCTTCTTTTCATCGCGTCTTAAGTCTTCACTTGGAATTTTTGCCAATAATTTTTTAACATCCAAATACATAACTGCTGCATTTTTACGAATCAATTTTTTATGTTCTCCAGTAAATGAAACAGGATTAGGGCTAATAATGTTTGCCAATTGTTTTTCTGATGAAGTAAGAAATACAATTTCGTCTTTAATTACTGCATAAAGATCAAATGGCGTTTTATTAGGTAAATTAAGCTTGTAGTAATTCGCATTTTGTTCTAATGCTTTGTGCTTAACACCTAACTTAATTAATTTAAAAAGTAATTTTTCATTTTCAGAACCTACCATAATTGTAAATTCAGGATTCATTTCCGTTTTCGTTTTTGTTACTTCAGTTTCTTTATAGTCATCATCATATTCATAAGTTGTATAAGTAACTTCCTTTTCTCCCAAATCATTTAAAACAAATAACATATCACCAGTAATTAAATCACCAACAGCCTCTTCATCTATAAGCACTGAAAACAATTCTGCACCAACTTCCATTTCTTCTTTAAAGTCTGGCAACATACCTCCATAAATTTGAGAAATTAAATTAGGATATTCATCCAATACCGCTTCTGTACTCATTGCAACACTGGTATAACCAATAATTTCTTTTTCATTAAAGTACTTAAAAAATGATTGATCAATTTTAGATTTATAGATGTTTTTAATTGCCTTTTTCCATGTATCGTCAACTTCCATGTTCGTAGTTATTTTGGCTTCACCTTTTTCAAAATATAGATGAGCATTCATAGTTCCGAAACCTAAACTCGTATAATCGGGTCTTATACCACCCATATAATAACTTAGTCCACCCATAACACCACCCATTAACTCTCCATAGCTATTAATCCATGCTGAAGCTTCTGCATTTTTATCGATAGATTTTACGTAGTTTTTATTTGAAAGTATTGAAGCTCCGTTATAATTAAATATTTTACTCGAATAATTAGAAATCCATTGAGCTACAACTACTTTTTTAACATCATAATAGTCTTGATCATCACCACCAAATTCACCCATAAGTCTTTCTTTATGTTCGTCAAAATAACTATAAGACTTATCTCCGCCTATAAACAATAGAATATTATCATTCCACATAATAGCCGTATTATGATCTGTAAAACTACTTACATTACCTTGTTTCACGATTTCATTTTTACTAGACATGTTGAAAATCGCCTCAAATTGTTTTCTATCTTTAATTTTTAAAATAAAACTATGATATGAAATACTATCTGAAGGTTGGTAAAAATAAAATGCTTTAGATTCTAAATCAACACCAAAATCGGCTAAACCATTAAAGTCTTCATTTTCTCGTTTAAATTCCTTAATCATTTCTTTACCTAATGCATTCGTATCAAAATCTGTTAAGGAAATTAAGTCAAAAACATTATTACCATTAACTGAAATTACAGCTTGTGCATTTGCGGGTATCTTACTTTCTAATTGTTGTGCAAAACTAAACGTTGTTGCAGCTAGGGCTAGGGTTAGCATTATCTTTTTCATATACTAATTTTAGTGATTTTTATTTCTGTAATTTGATTTGATTTTTAATTGATTTATTTTGATTGATAATATCTTGTGCAGATATTTTTAACATAATTGCTTTCTTACTTTTTGAAATTTTTGCTGCATTATTACTGCTAGAAGCTATTCCTTTTGGAAAACGATATATGGTTGTAATGGATGCTGTTTTAAAAACTTCCCTATCTTCCATTTTCGTTTTTTTAATTTCTTTAGCTAAATCGTAATGATAGCTCCTTGTAAAAAGTTGATTCGTTTTATCATAACTAAAATGTTTATGATTCTTTATCCTTTTGGCTTCTTCTTTAGAGCTAAAATTTGAAACGACCATATTTAGAGCATCAACATCATTAAAATCACATGAGAGCGTAAAAATATAATCTTCTAGATTTATAGAATTGGTTACATTAGTTATACCTCCAGTATTTTTTACTGTTTTTACCATATCAGCAAAATGTTGCCTGATTTCGTGCTCTGATGGAACTTCGTAATTATTAACACTATCTAATAGCATTATTGAATTTATTTTTGTTTTACTTCTGCTTAGGTTTAGTGTTAATGTAACTTTACCTGAGCCATCTTCATTTAAACTAACCTCTTCAATAATTTCAAAGCAGCTTGTACAAATTAACAGCAAAGCAAAAACAAAAATGTAATTAATTTTTTTTATCATAATATCTTGTGCGAATTATAACGCACTTTTTTTATTAGAATTACATAACCTCACCTAGAATTGTAAAAAAAGTCAATTCTAACCTCTCCAAAGGAAAAATCAATTAGAAGTTATTGAATTATTAATTTAGATTTTTTATAGGTTTTAACATCTTCATAAACCATACCTAAACTATTCTTTTCTTTATAAATAGAAGTAATACTTACTGTACCTCCTACTTTTCTATCCATCATCACATCAATAGTAGGATCTCCAATACCTGCATTATGATGAAAATTTAATATATTTTCTTGATTTATTTTGTTTTCCTGTTGCCATTGCTCAAACCAATTCCGACGTAATTGTTTTACCCTTTCGTCATATAATGTCGAAGAAGACCAAATTTGCGGCTCTAACTCCATGTTTTTTATATGTTTATTTTCTCCATCCCAAACAAACTCAATCAACTCTAACGTTTTATTCCAATCTACAATAACTAAAGTGAATTGCTCTACTCCTTTTAAATCCAATGCTTTTAATCCGTTATGGATATTTTCAACCTTAAGGAGCTCTTTTACAATTAACCCCCTACTCATTTTATAATTTGTTAAAGAAATATGATCGACAAACCCACCATTTAACAAGCAGATTAATCTGTTTTTAGAGCTTGTACCTATCCACGAACCACCTGCCTTTCCATCTTTTGGATAGCTAAGTTTTACACCATCTTCTTCATAATTTTTCGGCGGCAAAGCCTTTTCGCGAGAAAACGGAATATCCCTACTCGAGGTCAAGATAAAATCCGTTTTATGTAAAGGAAGAAAGGTAACCGTACACATACTTATTTATTATGAGATTATAGTTTTAAAATCTTAGTACAAAAATGTTACAAAATTAAATGGTACAAAACACGCTAAACAGTAAAAAACACCCCCCTGTAAATAGGGTTCTAGAATTTACAATTAGTGCTTCGTTTTTCTTATTTACTATTTGTAACTTTGCGACAAAATTAGTCGAATTTTATAAAAACACATTACATATGGCAAGCGGATTTTATAATGTACCCAAAGCAGTAAACGAACCTGTAAAAACTTATGCACCTAATAGCCCTGAAAAAAAGAGTTTATTAGATACTTATAAAAAAATGTACAATGAAAAAGCGGATATCCCTTTTTACATTGGAGGTAAAGAAATAAGAACAGGTAATACTGTATCTATTCACCCACCACATGACCACCAACATACTGTTGGGCACTATCATAAGGCAGAAAAATCACATGTTGAACAAGCAATTGCTAATGCACTTGAAGCTCGTGAAGCTTGGTCTAAAACACCATGGGAACACCGTGCAGCCATCTTTTTAAAAGCAGCTGAACTACTTGCCGGACCGTATAGAGACAGAATGAATGCGGCTACAATGATATGTCAATCTAAAAACGTAATGCAAGCTGAAATTGATGCAGCTTGTGAAATGATAGATTTCTTTAAATTCAATGTTGAATTTATGACAGAAATTTATGCAAATCAGCCTATTTCAAGTCCTGGTATTTGGAACAGGATGGAATACAGACCTTTAGAAGGATTTACTTATGCTATAACTCCTTTCAACTTTACTTCTATTGCAGCAAACTTATGTGCAGCACCAGTAATGATGGGTAATGTTTGTGTATGGAAACCTTCTGATCATCAAATATATTCTGCTCAAGTAATTGTAGAATTATTTAAAGAAGCAGGTTTACCTGATGGCGTAATAAATGTAGTTTACGGAGATCCTGTTATGATTAGTGATACTATTTTAAGCCATCGCGAATTTTCTGGCATTCACTTTACAGGTTCAACGCATGTATTTAAAATGTTATGGAAGCAAATTGGTGAAAACATTGGTAACTATAAAACCTATCCAAGAATTGTTGGTGAAACAGGAGGAAAAGATTTTATTTGGAGTCACCCTTCTGCTAACGCAAAACAGGTTGCAACAGCAATTACAAGAGGAGCATTTGAATACCAAGGACAAAAATGTTCAGCAGCCTCTAGAGCATACATTCCGGAAAGCTTATGGGCTGATGTTAAAAAATATGTGGTTGCCGATTTAAAATCTATTAAAGTAGGTAGCCCAGACGATACTTCAAATTTTGTAAATGCAGTAATTCATGAAGCTTCTTTTGATAAAATATCAAGATTTATAGATCAAGCAAAACAAGATAAAGATGCAGAAATTGTAGCCGGTGGTAATCATGATAAATCAAAAGGTTATTTCATTGAACCTACAGTTATTTTAGCCAAAGACGCAAAATACACTACCATGTGTACAGAATTATTTGGCCCGGTAATCACCATTTATGTTTATGATGATAAAGACTGGAAAGATTCATTGAAATTAGTTGATGAAACTTCTGAATATGCATTAACTGGAGCTATTTTCAGTGCAGATAGATATGTTATTGACTACGCTACAAATGCATTAGAAAATGCTGCAGGTAATTTCTACATCAATGATAAACCAACAGGAGCTGTTGTAGGTCAACAACCTTTTGGCGGAGCGAGAGCTTCAGGAACAAATGACAAAGCAGGTTCTATTTGGAATTTATTGCGTTGGGTTAGTAACCGTACCATTAAAGAGACTTTTGTAACACCAACAGATTACAAATATCCTTTTTTAGGTGAGTAAATCTAATCGTATATAAAGCTTACATTTTAAAAACCCTTCATTAAAATTTAATGAAGGGTTTTCTTTATTATAAAACTCAAACACAAAAAAAAACAGATACTTTTGTTTTCCTAAATTTTAAAACACTTATACATGAAACACTTTTACTTTTTAATTTTACTTTTAACCTTTCAATTTTCATTTTCACAATATGGAAATGTTTCCACCATTGCAGGGGGTGGAAGTAATGGACACGACGTTGTTAATGGATTAGCTACTGATGCCGAACTAAGTTATCCTACTGGAATTGCAATTGATAATGATGGAAACATTTATTTTTCAGAAATTACTAATTCTATTATTAGAAAAATAGATGTTAATGGCATTATTTCAGATATTATAGAATTTCCAGACGTGCAGACACCGCATGGATTAGCTGTTGATGCAACTGGTAATATTTATTTTATTGATAGAGCAAATGATAGAGTACGAAAACTAGACACAAGTGGTAACATTACAACCGTAGCAGGAAATGGAACAAATGGAGATAGTGGAGATGGAGGGCAAGCCACATCAGCACAATTAAATAGTCCACAATATATTGCGATTGACGCCTCTGGAAATATTTACATATCCGATTGGCAAAATCATAAAATTAAAAAAGTAACCACTAATGGTGTGATTAATACGATTGCTGGTACAGGAACTTATGGTTTCAGCGGAGATGGAGGATTAGCAACTCTTGCAGAATTAAAAAGTCCAAGTGGTATAACCATTGATGCGACTGGAAACATTTATTTTTCAGACAGAAATAACTATAGAGTCAGGAAAATAGATACCAATGGCATAATTACTACGATTGCTGGTAAAGGAGGATTTCAACCATTTAGTGGAGATGGTGGATTGGCAATTGATGCTGAATTATATGAACCAAATGGGATCACTTTAGATAATGACGGTAACATTTATATTGTTGACGCGGTTAATCAAAGAGTTAGAAAAATAACTACAGACGGCATTATCAATACAATTATAGGCTCAGGTGGAACAGGAAGATCGGCTGGAGGCTTTAATGGTGATGGACAAATTGGTACTAACACTGAATTAAATCAACCCTCAGGTATTGCTGTTGACAATTCTGGTAATGTTATTATAACCGATTATAAAAATCATAGAATTAGAAAATTAGCATCAGCTGCGTTGAGTGTAGATAATTTTTCTTTAGAGAATATAAAATTATATCCAAATCCTATTTCAATTGATGAACAATTGACGGTTTCTTCTCAAGAAATAATTACTGCTATTTCTGTTTACAATACCCTAGGACAAGAAGTTTATCAAGCAAAACCAAATGCTCATAATTATGTACTAAACTTAGACAAGATTACTTCAGGTATCTATTTGGTAAAACTTAATAGCAACATTAACAAAAGCATAAATTATAGACTTATAAAAAAGTAGGTTCTTAATATCTATATTACAACCACGGCAACTGCCGTGGTTTTTTATTAATAAATAGTATCATTTTGATAATTGGCTAATTAAATTACTAATTTTAAACGCTAAAGAAACGAGATGAAAAAAGCCTTATTATCGCTGATACTGTTATTCATTATTCAAACCATCCAATCTCAAAAGCAAACGAAATGCTTAATTGAGACCTCTTTGGGTAAGATTGAAGTTGAATTGTATGATGATAAAGCACCAATTACTGTTCAAAATTTTTTACAATATGTAGATAGTACTGCCTATAACAACAGTAGTTTCTTTAGAACCTGTACTCAAGAGAACGAAGCTGAACGGACCATCAAAATTCAAGTAATTCAAGGGGGTAACATTACCGAAGGGTCTGAACGAGCACCCATAAAAATTGAAACTACAGCGGTAACTGAGATTTTACATGAAAACGGCACTATATCAATGGCAAGAAGTGAACCGAACAGTGCTACAAGTAGCTTTTTTATTTGTATAAATGATCAGCCTGAATTAGATTTTGGTGGAAAACGCAACCCTGACGGGCAAGGCTTTGCTGCATTTGGACAAGTTACAAAAGGAATGGATGTCGTTTTAAAAATTCAATCGCAAAAAAATAAAAACCAACAACTTTTAGAACCGATACAAATTCACGCTATAACTAGAGTTACCAATTAAAAATTAACCATATTATTTCATTATCATGAAATGCCATTATTATATACTTTTACACCAAACTAAATATTAAAATTGGCATTCCATTTGACCTATAAAAAACCATAAATAGTAACAGATGAAAAAACTAGTCAATTATTTCTTACAAGGCTTATTATATATTGCACCCCTAGGTATAACTGCATACATTATTTATGCTGTTTTCACTTTTTCGGATGGATTATTACAAGATTTATTACTTAAATTTTTCGATATTAAAATTCCCGGATTAGGTGTTTTAACACTTATATTATTTTTAATCTTCGTAGGGTTTTTAGGACGAACAATTATTGCAGATCCATTGCGTAAATTGTTTAAAAACCTGATTGAACGCGTTCCGTTGTTAAATTTTATCTACTCTGCCTTTAATGACTTATTTTCTGCTTTTGTAGGTAAGGAAAAGAAATTTAGCAAACCGGTACTGGTTAAAGTTAATTTAAATTCTGATTTAGAAAAATTAGGATTTATAACAGAAGAAAATTTAGAGCTATTAGGAGAAATGGATAAGGTTGCTGTCTATTTTCCTCATTCTTATAATTTTTCTGGTGAATTATTTATTGTACCTCGAGCCAATATTAAAACAGTAGATATAAACTCAAGTGACGTAATGAAGTTTGTAGTTTCAGCTGGATTAACAGGATGGAATAAAGATGAAGTTATAGAACATGAAGAGGCAAATTAATTCTTAATCAAAGACGAGATGAATACTATTAATCTTAAAACGTTCTTGACTTCTAATCTTGATATTGACGAAAAGGAAATTTTGTCAATAGTAGATAACTGCACCATTAAAAGGGTTAAAAAAAATGAGTTCTTATTACAAAAAAATGAACACTGTAAGCATACCTTTTTTGTAGAGAAAGGGTTATTGAGACAATATTCAATTGACGAAAAAGGCAAAGAACACATACTATCTTTTGCTCCCGAAAATTGGTTTGTAACCGATAGAGAAAGTGCCTATTTTAATAGACCTTCCGCCTATTACATCCAAGCATTGGAAGAAAGTCAAGTAGCAATGATAGATGAAAATTTCATTCAATTACTTGCTGAGAAAATATCATCGTTTACAGATTTCAACAATAAATTACTACACAATCATATTCTTCATTTACAAAATAGAATCAATTTATTACTAAGTGCTGCTGCGGAAGACAGGTATTTACAATTTGTTAAAATGTATCCAGACATACTTTTGAGAGTTCCGCAAACAATGATCGCCTCCTATTTAGGTATTACCCCAGAGAGCCTAAGCAGAGTCCGCAAAGAATTGGCTCATAAAAACTTTAAAGGGTAGTTCTTATCATACATCAATGCACAGGTTTTTTGCTCATTGTACATTTGTGGTATAAAATTAAATGATATGAAAACAAAAACAGTAGAATTAGTAGCCAGTCCAAAAGCTCCACATTTTGTTGGAGATGGCTTTCGTGTACATAACTTTATCCCCAGTGGATTTAGACTTGACATGCAACGGATGAACCCGTTTATAATGTTAGATTACAATTCAACCTACCACTTCCCTCCTTCTCATAAACCAAAAGGGGTTGGTGTGCATCCTCATAGAGGTTTTGAAACCGTTACTATAGCCTATAAAGGCAAGGTAGCTCATCATGACAGCAGCGGTGGTGGCGGAGTTATAGAAGAAGGTGATGTGCAATGGATGACTGCAGCAAGTGGTGTGTTACACAAAGAATACCACGAAGAAGAATGGAGTAAAACGGGTGGCGATATTCAAATGGTGCAACTTTGGGTAAACTTACCTAAAAAGGACAAAATGAGTGCTCCAAAGTACCAAGCTATAAATAACGAATCCATTAACCGTTTTCAATTGGAAAATAATGCTGGACAAATTGAAGTAATTGCAGGTGAATATGAAGGCATTAAAGGAGCTGCTTCAACATTTACACCATTGCATATGTTTAATGCTAAACTGAACAAAGGTGGCAAAGCTGCATTTCATTTTCCTGCCAACTATAACACTGTATTACTTGTTGTGGAAGGCAGCATTTTAATTAATGGTAGTGAAAAAGCTCCAACAGACCATCTAGCCCTCATGGCGACCGATGGCGAAAATTTTGAGGTTGAAGCCATAGATGATGCTATTGTTTTAGTTTTAAGTGGAGAACCTATTGATGAACCTATTGCCGCCCATGGCCCTTTTGTAATGAACACAAAAGAAGAGTTAATGGAAGCCTTTAATGATTTCAATAATGGCAAGTTTGGCTATTTGGAAAATTAAAAATCTTCAAGAACATAGTATAAAATAAAATGCCAGAAGTACCAGGTTATATAACAGGTGCTTCTGGTTTTCTCATAGCACCTATAAATAAAAGATTCATTGCAATTGGATCTTAATTATTACTAAGGCTTAAACTTCAACGGTACATGCACCACTTTCTTAGTTTCAAAAAAGTCTTCTTTAAAATAGTCTGATAAGTTATATGTTGTCGCTTTCGGAAAATTGACTAATTCTTCCGTTAAATCGCCACCCTTTAAGTATAGAATACCATTTTTAAGCTCATGTCGCTGTTTTTTGGCAACCTTTTTACGAGTCCATTTTACGAAATCATCCATATTAGTAACGGCACGGCTTACAATAAAATCGAATTCTCCTTTTACGCTTTCCGCTCTGATGTGCTGAGCTTTTACATTCTGAAGTCCTAACGCCTTGGCTACCTCTTGTACTACTTTTATTTTTTTACCAATAGAGTCTACCAATAAAAATCGTGTTTCAGGAAACAAAATAGCAAGAGGAATTCCAGGAAAACCACCACCAGTACCTACATCTAAAACTTTTGATTTTGGCACAAAAGGCTGCACCTTAGCAATACCCAAAGAATGAAGCACATGTCTTTCATACAAGGTTTCAATATCCTTTCTAGATATTACATTAATTTGTGCATTCCATAATGCATACAATTGCTCTAATTGTTTAAACTGACTAATTTGCTCATCAGAAAGTTCCTTAAAATATGTCGAAATTATTTCCATAATAGTAAACGGCAAAGCTACCATCTTTTGTTAAATATTTAACAATTCATCCCTAAAAACCTACAGAAAAACAAAAATTGCGTAAATTTGCAGTTCATTAAACTACCTAATACACATGTCTCAAACGACTATAAAATATTCACGAGTAGATTCTGCGAAGTTTTTCAGGACGCTCAATAAGCGAATTAACACATATTTTAAAGAAAAAAATATAAAAAAAACAGGAAACGGACAATTGTACATTAAAACAGTTGTTATGTTTGTTTTACTCATAGCACCATTAGTTTTAGTACTTACGTTACCTATGGCTTGGTGGGCTCAAATTATTTGCATGATTGTTGTTGGCATTGGCATGGCTGGTGTTGGAATGAATGTAATGCATGATGCCAATCACGAATCTTTTTCTAGTAAAAAGTGGGTAAATAAATTAATGGGAAGTAGTATTTACATCCTTGCTGGTAATGATTACAACTGGAAAGTACAACACAATGTACTTCACCATACCTACACAAATATTCAAGGGCACGATGAGGATATTGATGCCGGTAGAATAATCCGTTTTTCAAAACATGCTAAATGGCATAGTTTTCATAAATATCAAAAGTATTACGCCTTTTTTCTTTATGGATTATTAACCGTAAACTGGGCTATTACTACTGATTTTAAGCAAACTTATCAATACTTAAAACGTAAGTTATCTTATGGAAAAATGCCACATCCTGCTACACAATGGACAAAATTAATCATTGGTAAAATAATTTATTATGCCATTTGGGTCGCCTTACCATTATTTGTTGGTATCGTTTGGTGGAAAGTACTTATCGGATTTTTTATTATGCATTATACGGCGGGTATTATTTTAAGTGTAATTTTTCAATTGGCTCATGTTATGCCAAATACAGAAATGCCAATGCCAGATGAAGTAGGTAATATGAAAAACACTTGGGCAATTCATCAATTATTTACGACTTCTAATTTTGCTCCAAAAAACTGGTTAGTGCGTTTTTATACTGGTGGATTAAACTACCAAGTTGAGCATCATTTATTCGCAAATATTAGTCATGTTCATTATAAAAAATTAGCTGAAATTGTAAAAAACACTGCTAAAGAATTTAGCCTTCCTTACAACGAGTATAAAACGTTTAGAAGAGCTGTAATTGAACATTATAAGCAGTTAGAAGTCTTAGGAAAAAAACCTTCTATAGCTTAGATAGAATTCACAAAAAATTAAAAACAGCTGCGAGATATCGCAGCTGTTTTTCGTTATATCTCATACCAGTATTCCATTTATCAATATTTTCACTATTCTTATTAATTAGTTTAAATTCTAACTTTTAGATAATTAATAATTATTTAAGGTTGTTTCTACATTATTCTTTTTAATTTTGTTGTCTAAATATTTATCAAACAATTATGCAACAACTTTCCGATAGAATTAATAATCTACCAGTTTCAGAAACCTTAGCAATGGCGGCAAAAGCTCGCGAATTAAAGGCTGAAGGTAAAGACATTATCAGTTTAAGTTTAGGTGAACCAGATTTTAACACACCTGACTTTATCAAAGATGCCGCTAAACAAGCCATTGATGATAATTACAACTCTTATTCACCTGTGGATGGTTATTTAGATCTTCGCGAAGCTATTTGCAGGAAGTTTAAGCGTGATAATAATTTGACCTATAGTCCAAATCAAATCGTAGTTTCTACAGGTGCAAAACAATCTATTGCTAATATTGCATTGGTATTACTAAACCCAGGAGACGAAGTTTTATTACCAGCTCCATATTGGGTAAGCTATTCAGCCATTGCTACTTTGGCAGAAGCGACTTATAAAGAAATACCTTCTAATATTGATACAGATTTTAAAATTACACCTGAGCAATTAGAAGCTGCAATTACGCCAAAAACGAAATTAATTTTCTTTAATTCACCTAATAACCCAAGTGGTACCGTTTATACGGAAAGTGAATATAGAGCATTTGCTAAAGTTTTAGAAAAATATCCAAATATCTATATCTTATCAGATGAAATTTACGAGCATATCAATTATGGTCAGCCTAATTTTAGTTTTGCCAGTATTGAAAGCATGTACGATAGAACCATTACTGTAAATGGAGTTGCTAAAGCTTTTGCCATGACTGGTTGGAGAATTGGTTACATGGGTGGTCCGGCTTGGATAGCAAAAGCATGTACCAAAATACAAGGTCAAATTACTTCTGGTGCTAATTGTATTGCACAACGTGCAACAATAGCTGCATTAGATGCTCCGGTGTCAAAAATCCAGTTTATGGTTGATGAATTTCATAAAAGGCGTGACTTAGTTTTAGAGTTACTCTCTGAAATTAAAGGAATTAATATAAATACACCAAAAGGTGCGTTTTATGTTTTTCCTGATGTATCTTCTTATTTTGGAAAAACCATTGATGGTGTTACCATTAATAATGCTGGAGATTTTTCAATGTTTTTATTAGAAAAAGCGAATGTAGCTACGGTTACAGGAGGTGCTTTTGGAGCTCCTGATTGTATCAGACTTTCTTATGCAGCGTCAACGGAAGAATTAAAAGAAGCGTTTAAACGAATTAAAAATGTATTGAATTAGGTAAATAAATGAAGAAATTACTTTTACTATTTTTATTGACTTCCTTGTCGAATTGCGATTCTGATTCGGATACTATTGAAAAGGATGCATTTGAATTAGAGTTATCTTCTTTCAAAACCACCTATGAAATTGATGAACTAATTGAGATTAATATTACTTCAGATGAAAATATTATCGAAATCATTGGATCTACGGATAATTTTGAAACTAATTTTAATCAAACAAGATATACAACAGATAATTCTGGATTTGGAAAAATAGCGAAAGTATATTTAAGTTTTGATACTCTAGACAAAAAAACAATTCACTTTAAAATTAAAAACAGTAACAAAGAAGAAATTGAAAAATCAATTGAAATTGACATTATTAGAGGTCCTGCAGTAAAAATTAAAAATATAAAAATCAAGTCTTTCTATAAAATTAATGAAACTTGGGATTCTGAATTCGGAAATGAAGATGTTAACCGCCTAGCGGATGTTATTTTTGGAATTCGAAAAGGAAAATTTCATCCTTTTGACAAAGATTTTAATTTCACAAATTGGTTTATTTCAAATGTTAAAGAAAATCAAGGTGATTTGACATGGAGTGTTTCTTCAAAGAACTTGTACCTAAATCCAAATAGAATATTAAAATTAAGTTTAGTCGATGATGATGGGAATAACATAGGTGAAAGTTTAATTTATGACACCCCCTATGAAAGGGATATTGATTTTAATCAATACACTATATCTAAACCTAACTTTATTCTTTACAAAGACGATACTGAAAATCTTGAAATTGAATTAGAATTAGAATGGCCTTAATTTAAAAAAAATGAATTTTAAATACACTTTCAAAACACGTTGGTCAGATTTTGACCCAAACAGACATTTACGCCATACGGCTTATAACGATTATGCCGCAGAAAGTAGGGTTCGCTATTTAAACGAACACAACTTTGGCATGGATAGGTTTCAAAAAGAAAATATCGGTCCCATATTATTTAAGGAAGAAACTACTTTTTATAGAGAAGTAAATTTAGGGGAAGACATCACGATTGAATTATTTTTAGAAGGATTATCTGAAAATGGAGAACGATTTAAATTCTTACATAAAATATATAGAGAAGACGGTGTACTAGCTGCTGAAATTATCGTTCTGGGTGCTTGGTTAGATTTAACCAAACGAAAACTAATACAACCACCTGCAGATATGGTAAAAACTTTTAAAGAACTTACAAAATCGGAAAATTTTGAAGAAATCCCTTTAAAAAGTAAATCATAGGTTTGAAAAGAAAAGCCCTTGTTTATCCTATTGTAATACTCTTATTGGGTTTAGTGATGTATCTTTTTATTCCAAAGAATGATACCATAGATACTGATGTAAACCCAGTAGCAGTTTCAGGTTTTAATTACTTACCTACATCAACTACAAATACAATAGTTAACCATCAATATTACAGTCTTTCGTACAATGAAAATTATGAGCAGGCAGAATGGGTTGCGTATGAATTAACAAATGACCATCTTTCAGGT
Organism: Aureibaculum algae; assembly: GCF_006065315.1. GTDB lineage: Bacteria > Bacteroidota > Bacteroidia > Flavobacteriales > Flavobacteriaceae > Aureibaculum > Aureibaculum algae. The sequence continues at coordinate 4,245,508 of NZ_CP040749.1, forward strand.
TCAAATAGAAAACGCCCATATTTCATTCAAGATAAAAAAGTTAAAACACAGTCAGCAGATTACAGAAATTATAAAAAATCAGGGTATACCAAAGGTCATTTATGTCCTGCCGGAGATAGGAAATTTTCTAAGACTGCTTTTGATGAAACTTTTTTAACATCGAACATTTCTCCTCAAAAAGCTGATTTTAACGGAGGAGTATGGAATAGATTAGAGCAAAAAACACGTTATTGGGCTAGTAAAGACAAACAATTATTTGTGGTTACCGGTGGTGTGTTGTCAAAAAACTTAAAAACTATTGGACACGAAAAAGTTGCAGTTCCAACTCACTTTTATAAAATTCTACTGGATTATTCTGAACCTAAGATTAAGGCCATTGCATTTTTAGTACCACATGAAGCGTCAAAAAAACCACTCTATACTTTTGTAGTATCAATAGATCATCTTGAAAAATTGACAAATATTGATTTTTTCCCAGCATTACCAGATGATTTAGAAACCAAATTAGAAGCTAGCTCTAGTTACAAAGATTGGAGTTTCAATTAATACTTTATTAAAATTCAGTACTTGTTTTTAAAACCATAAGTAATTTACTCATTTCCTTATTTTGGTTGGTAAAAAGTAATAAAGCCAGCAATGGTAAGGCTATCATATAATTTATAAAACGGATACTTAGTTTGGCAACTCTTTTTTTCATTTTTCGGTTGATTTTGCTTAGCGTAAAATTATAACGCAAAAGACTCCTAAAAAATTGTTTTTAAAATTAAAAAAGTTCCTTTTTTCTAAGAAACTCTTATTACTGTATTGGAAGAGAGACTCCCCTCGACTATCGCTCGGGACAGGCTTCTCGTCACTCCTGAATTTTCATTTACAATAAAGTAATTTCATAAAAAAAGCTCCTTATTTCTAAGAAGCTTCTATTACTGTACAGGCGGAGAGACTCGAACTCTCACACCTTGCGGCACTAGATCCTAAGTCTAGCGTACATTTGTTCAAAATAAGTCAAATCAGCTCATTATCAATGATTTAATTCTTTTCTAATTTTTTTTGATTGCATTTAAAATCAATTAATATCAACGTTTGTTGTACCTATGTTGTACCCAAATATTCTAATAAATGTGTACCTTTGGGGTAGATTTTCAACTAAATGTTGTACCTGATTTGACTTTCGTAAACAAATAGGTCAACGATGTCTGCAAGTGCAAAATTAGTTCTACGTAAAAAGCCCAACAGTAAAGGGCTTTATCCTCTTGCTATACGTATTACCAAAAATCGACAGTCAACTTTCAAACATGTTGGTCATTATATTGATAATGAGGATTGGGACGAAAAAAAACTTGAAGTCAAAAAGTCACATCAAAATGCAGCTGACTTGAATAACCTGTTGTCCTCTAAACTATCAGAAGCTAGAAAAGGTTTAATTGCACTTCAAACTACAGACAAAGACGCATCTGCTCGACAAATCAAAACCGAAATATACAGACCCACCTCTAATTTGACGTTTTTTGATTATGCCGATGAGCACCTTCAAGCTTTGGAAGCTGAAAAGAAAATCAATAGGCATTCCACCGATTCTGCTTGGATTAGCTATATTGTCAAGTTCAGTAAATCTCGGCAACTTACCTTCCAAGAAATTGATGAAAGGTTTCTAAGAAAATTCAAAATTTACCTGAAAGGAGCATCAGCACTATCTGAAACTACCTCTATGAACGTAATGGTTTTGATTCGGTTATTATACAATCGCTCCATTAAAGATAAAGTTGTAAGTAAAGAATTATATCCCTTTGGAATTGGTAAGTTTAAAATCAAATTTCCAGAAACGTTAAAGATTGGATTGAACCATCAAGAGATGAAGAAACTTGAAAGAATTGATAATCTTTCTGATGTTGAAAGACATTCCTTGAATGTATGGCTTTACAGTTTCTACTTTGCCGGGATGCGTGTTTCGGATGTTCTATTTACTCGCTGGTCACAAATATATGATGGTCGCCTACACTATAGAATGGGTAAAAACTCCAAATTATTGTCTTTATTAATCCCCGATAAAGTTGCCAAGATTCTAGAGCATTATGTCTTTGAAAAATCTTGTGATGATGATTTTATTTTTCCAGAGATGCGAAAAGCTGACCTTACCAATGCTAGAGATGTTTACAACAAAACAAAAACGGCTACAAAAAAGTTCAATAAAAACTTAAAGTCCGTTATGAAAAAAGCAGGAATCAGCAAAAAAGTCACGATGCACATTGCAAGACATACCTTCGGAAATATTGCAGGAGACTCTATACACCCCTTAATGCTTCAGAAGCTTTATCGCCACAGTGACTTAAAAACAACCATAAACTATCAATCCAATTTTATTCATAAAGAAGCTGATGAAGCTTTAAACAGGGTTCTCAATTTCTAATAAATAGATGGTTATAATTTAAGATTATAACTCCATTCTTTGTCATCACTTTTAATTTAACTCCAATTTCTAATAAATTATTTATTTCTACATACTAAACTCTAACAATAAATTATAACCATCTATTAATCGAATTGGCTATTACCACTGATTTTTTTCTTTAAAATATTCAATTCCATTAAAAGCAGCAACTTTGGCAATTTCAATGGTGTCGAATTGTTTTTTTCCAAAATGCTCCCCGATTTTGCACTTAAACTTTTTTGTGTTTCTATCTTTATAGATCAGTATATGATGGTCCTTAACTTTTACATATAAATTGTTGTTTTCGCTGACTTTCCAGTCTTTTTTCAACCAGTTAATTCGTCTTTGTGTTTTATTTCTTGCGCTGTTTTCTCGTTTTTTTGGATTAATATAATCATTGGTCATTTTTTCAGCACAAATACAGCCCACTTTAAGATCTTCTCCAAAATCTTTATGAGAAACAACGTGAACAAACCGTATTCTTTCGTTATTACACATCATACAGGTTTCATATTCAGTTTCTTCAACCGATTGCCCGTCTTCTCTAATGTCAATTACATACTCCAAAACCCAACCTTTATGTGGAATTCCAGGTGTATTCCAATAAGTTCTCATTTCATTTAGGATTTTAATTCATACTAGGGTTTTTAAGCTGGTTTCCAATTGGTGACATCTCCATAAATATCTTTATAAACTAAACATTAAAAGTTCCGAAAATTTTCAAAGTCTAGTTTCCAAAACCACCTTTCGACTCCCTTTTAGCTCTTTCAATTCGAGCATTAGCTTTTCATTATTCCCTAAAACAAACTTTGGAAGGACATAAATGAATCGTTCGCTTTTTGCATCGGAAACGGATTGTGGCATGTTGTGTTGGTATAGTACTTCTTGTTCTAAACTTTGATAAGAAGCTTTCCGTTTTTCATTGCCATTGGTTCTGTACACTTTCAGATAATCGACTTCAAAATCGATTCCGGATTTGTTTTTAATTTCCAAAACCAAATACACTTCAGAAGCATCATAAACCATTTTTTGCAGAGATATCTTCATGCCCTTTTGGCGTTTTGTAGCTAAACTTTCCACTCTGGTTCTCCACAGATATTCACTTATTTTTTGAAAGTGTATTATCCTGTTGGCATCCTCATTTAGTGATTCGACGATTGGCTTCTGTTTTATGCTTTCTGATTGCTCACTGCCGATACTTTCATTTTCATGGATAAAATAATTGAGTTTTGGAAGTTCTTTGGAATATTTTAGAATATACGAGTACACTTGACCATCCTTAGTCACGGTAAGGAGATTGCTTTCTTCTCCAGGCTTTGCCTGTAACAATCCAAAATATTGTTCTTTTTCACGGTTGTAAGTGAATACAAAATGGGAAGCTCCTGTGATACCCTGTCATATGGAATTGGAAAAAAACAAGGCTACGTTTTTCTGATCATTGGCATAAATGGTGTCTAGGGGTTGCTGCGCAACTATTGACATAGAACAAGCGAAGAGCATTAAGTTGATATATGTTTTCATAAGCGTAAATTTATTAATTGCCCATCATGGGCTTTCCTTGGAATTTGGTTTTAGGAATTCTTAAAATAAGTTTGTAGTTATCGGTTATCGTAACCTTAACATTTTTATGGTTACGTTGAAAAATCTTTTTGAAACCACTTATCTGTGGTACACCTGCAATATTGATGTCATCTACCATATCTCCAACGACTTCATTGATAACTTCTGCGCTAAAACTGTTCTCCACATAAATACCCTCGCTACCATCTTGAAGATCAAAAGCTTTTAGCTTTACAGGCTGATGATTGATATTTTCAATCGCAATTATTGCCCGATTGGGCTTAAAATTTACAAATCCATAAATGGGTGTATTTTTAGGATAGTTTTGTCCATAAATGATCGTATCTTTTAGCAACCGCATCTGTAAACGATAATTGGTCTTTACCGTTTGCGTACCATCCACCCGCACATATATAAACTCATCCGTATCTCGTGCATTCAAATCGTTATTTTTTATAGGATGGGAAGCAAAAAAGAGCTGATGTTCTAAAGCGCGTTCTTTGGCTTCCACATCCGTTTCTTCTTCTTCCATACTATCCGTTGTATCTTTTTCCTTCTTTTTAATTGGTTTCGGAGAAGTATATCTGGGATTGATATTCTCAAACGTTCTTTCTGAATATCGAATCTGCCCTTGTTGGTAGATACTATCCACCATCTGCATTTTTTTCTTGTTCAATAAATCAGGGTCATATACACCGGAGGAATCCAACAGACGTTCATCATAAATACTTGGAGCATTAGTCTCTCTAACTTCCTTTAAATCGTTCAAAGCATCCAATTTGGAATCGTATTCCTTTTGGTCGTCTTCCAGTTTCGGTACAGGAATCTGGTTGTTCTCTATCGTTGGTTCTTCGTCTTCTCCTAATATGAGCATGGCATAACCACCTATAAAAAGCAGGATGCAGACCAACATAGCGGCAAATACTATTTTATTTTTTTCTACTTTCATAATTATTTTTTATTGTCCATTAGGGACTTTTCGTAATGAGCTTTCAAAAAAGTTGGTAATCAGCAATCCGTGCGTATTGTTTGGAAAGTTCCTATCCACATGCATCAAATTTCCAGTGGTGGTCAACTCATAAGTGTCGGTTATCGATCCTCGATTGATTTCAAAAATGGTTTTAGTTTCAAACTTGTAGGGTTCGTTTTGAATATCAACTTTGGATTCGATATTCAATACTTTTTGAACCAAAGAGTATTGCAGTAAGCGGTTATAGACTCCATCTGCTTTTTTCTGTCGGTACAAAGCATCTACAGAACTATTGCCCAACCACAAAGCTTTTTCCAAGTTCTTCTCGTAATTGCTTGCATCTATGTTGTAGAAATAGGTATGGAACAACTCCAATTGTGCCAAGACTTCTACTTTTAAATTTTCTTGTTGGGAAACCAGTTTTAAGGGAATAACACTGCCATCGGTATTGACCACAAAAGCATTGTTTACCGTTTCTTTGTGCAATTTCATAACCATTAGTACGGAAACAATGCAGGTAAGCACAGCTCCAATAACTACGGTCAATACAATAAAGCGGTTGAGCTTTAAAATGGTATATATATTTTTATAAGGTGTCTTCATTTGTTTTTTTATAGTATGTAGGATATTTGCCAAATGTGCCATAGGCACTTAGCCGGTAAAAAGTTTAAACGTGAAGGAGGTCGCTCTCCGGTATAATTTGAATTTTAGCAATACGATAAATCCGATAGAGCCTAATTGTAAAAGCGGTGCAAAAAAATTACTTCCCCAATCCGTGCCAAAAAGGTCGCTCCAAAAATTGGTATTGATTTCTGTATACAAGTTGTTTACGAAAACATTGACCAAAAAGAAAGCAGGAACTAACATATATACGCCAGCGTAGAGCTTAAAAAAATTGTACGCCAAAGTCCGGAACTTTTCAAAAACTGCTAAACTGATGACAAAAGGAAAAAATGCTTGCATGATACCCAGTAAAAAGAAGCGTTCCGCTAGGAATAAAGGGTAGATAAATAAATCCAACAGCCACAGAAGTACTCCAATGATGAAGGACAATAGCTTTAATCCGTATAAGGGTGTAACCAGAGCCTCGTAAAGCATCGCCATTGCTTTTTTGGCGGCATCCCAAGCACCCACATCCTGTTCGATGTCGATGTCCTGCATCAAAAGCGGGAGGAGTGCGGGTGCCGTGTCCCGATATTGGGTTTCAATAGCTACCAAAATGGTATCGAAAACATCCAATACCTGTGTGGAGAATAGCACCAAAATAACTACCGCAAAATTCTTTGCCAGTTCTGAAGGTGTCAATCCCCAAGTATACCCCTCCTTATTGGCGACACCTTCATTATACTTTTTTAGGATGTTGATGAGAAAGAACAAGATAGCCAGCGTCTTCATCCCCACAATAGTATATTGGGAGAAATCACTGTTTTTTATCGTTTGAAAAACGGTGTCTATATATTCTAGCCCTATGCCTAAAAAAATCCCTGACATTAGTAATTGGTTTCTCGGTTATTGATTTTATGTTGCATCTCACGAAAAGAGATAATCTCCTGATAGCGTCTTGTCTTTGCCTCAATTTCTGCGACCATTTCTTGGGATTGTACTTCTTTTTCTTTTAGGACTGAGGCACGTTCGGCATCGGTCATTTTCAAGTTATCGCTAGATAATATTTGATCGATATAGTCCAAGCTCTCTAAGGAGTTTTCTAAAATTGCAGTAAAGGAATCGGATATCCGTGTAACTTCATCAGGTTTGATAAAAGGAGAATGGAGAATTTCTCTTAAATCGTCTTGAATGATAGCATAGAGTCGTTGGTTGTTTCTTACCAATTGCCGAACAGCTTTCAATTGTCGGATCACATGGTTAACCTTATTGATATTCTCCTTTTGTTCTTGTAAGAATTCAACGGTTTGTAAGAGCTGTGAAGTTTGTTTAGCGGATTCAAATAGTTGCTTTGCCAAACTGATAAAATTGGTGTTATCATATACTGGTGCTCCTTGCGCGATGCCAGCGGCACTCACCAATAGTAGCAGTGCTGCGGTTACTGTTGCTTTTTTAATTCTGTTTTTCATTTTTTAAGTTTTAGAGGTTAATTCTACATACAGTTTAGGACTGCTGATGGATAAATTCTTGGATGGCCTTTTCCATATGGTTGGTCTTCTCATAAATAGCCATTATGGTCTCGCTTTCTTTGCCATCTGTGAGATAGGCAGCAAAGACTTCTGGCGGTACTTCCAATCGGAAAATGTTACTTTCTTTTCCTATTTTGATAAACATTTCGGTATATTTTCGTGTTCCGGTCAGGTTGTTTCGAATGGATTTTAACTGGTTTAAATCGTGACTGGAAAGGTTTAATCTGTTTTGTAATTCAGCATAACCTTTTTCGTTGCGAAGGCTGTAAATGACCTGTGTGTTTTCCAAAATACTTGCCGATGTGGAATTGTTGGGCAATTGATTAATGGATTGCAGGATAATCCCAATCGCTCCGTTTTGTTTTCGGATGGCCTGGTAGTAAAATTCAACACTTTCCAGTACGTTCTCAAATTTGAGTTGTTTGGCAAACTCGTCAAAAAGGATGATGCCTTTTTCGGCCTTGTTTCTCCAAATGGTTCTTTGAATGGCAGATTTTATCAATTTCAGCATTACGGAAAGAATTTCCTTGTTATCCTTGACTTCATCGAGTTCAAAAACAATCAGTCTTTTATCTTCAATTTTATAGGTCTGGTCTTCGCTGACATGGAACAGAAAACTGTACAAGCCATCCTCTACATATTCCGAGAGAATGTGCAGAAAATCATAGATATTAAAATGTTGCTCTTGAATGCGCAGTTCTTCTAAAAGGGTGTTCTTTTTGGCATCCACAAACTGGTAGAGATTTTCCAAAGAATGGGTGTCATTGACACCTTTTTGGTAGTAGTATCGAAGCACTTTTTTGACCGCTACTTCTTCTGCTTTGGTCGTTGCTTTACCGGAAGCCAAAAGCTCTAAAAGAAAGATTGTCAAATCTTCCAACCGTTCCGGTGTCAAGTCGTTTATGTTGGATATAAAGAAAGGATTGATCCCTAAATTTTTCCCCTGTTCATAACGCAGTATGATATGCTCATCCGGATAGAGTTTGGCGAATTTGGAATAGGAACCACCTAAATCAATGATGACGAGTCGGACATTTTGCTCAAAATATTGGCGTAGAATATTATTTGCTAAAAAGGATTTGCCTTCTCCCGTAGGGGCGAAAATGGCAAAGTTTCGAGCTTTGATGCGTTTCTTTTTTTCATCCCATACATCTTTCAATACCGGAATGTTATGTTGTCTGTCATTAAAGATAACACCTGTGGCATCAGACTTATAATTGGTATTGTTGCTATACAGGCAAAGAGCGTGTTTTAAATCGGTTACAAACAAATCTTCATTGGAGAAATTTGAACTAAAACAACAATAGGAATTTAAAAAATAATGCTTTCGTTCTTCGCCTTTAGGGTAATACGGAACTATATCCAATTCCTTAAACTCCGTTTTAATCTTGGAGGCTATATTCGCCAGCTCTCGGGCTTCTCGAGCCCAAAACACAATGTTTAGATGTCCTCGGATAATTCTGGACGAATCGTCCTGATTAATTTGAGCAACAATGTCTTCAATCTTTTTTAAGATGACCTTGTTCTGTGTTCCAAAATTGGAACTCTTTTTAAGTTCTTCAATTTTCTTATCCAACAGCTTTCGCCATTTGTGTTTGTCATCCAAATAGATAATTTGATTGACAATATGGTTTTCGTTTAGATTAAGTCCCAATCCATCCATAAAGCCTTGGTGGAACACAAAGTCGTCCGAAGTGAATTTATCGTTGGTTTTGCTGCTTTGAACCACATCACCAAAACATAGTTCGCTATTGATGGCGAGCACATCAAAATGATTTTCTCCAATTTCAATATTCGTTTTCCCCAATTGAATATCGGTATCAAAACCCTCATTGAACCCATTAAAGTAAGCATCAGTGATGCTACTAATTTCATCTGCCTTTAATGGTCTCAGAGACACCCTACGGCTGTTATTGACAAAGGAAACGGCATCGTTGACCGAAGCGATAAATTCATGCACATGATCGTCCATTTGCTGATGAATTCCCTTTTCCACAGGTCGGAATGGATTGGTAAACTTGGCCGCATTCAATGCTTTATTGTAAGGAAGGATAAAGAAGAGATACGAAGTATGTTCGATATATTCTCTTCCTTTAAAATAATCGTGGGTAGCCTTTTGCAAAAAAGTATCATTGGGCAACTCATCTGCCACATAGTGGTCTTTTTGATAGATGTCTTGCTTATGGATAACAGTAGCCACAGGCAATGATTTGAACGCTTGAAACCACGCTCCGTGAATGTCCTCAAAGTCCGACTCGGACAGCGAGTAAATTTCGGGATTTTCCACTTGATAGCATAAAACCACATTACCGTTATTTGCGAACACGATATGGTCTTGAATGTCCAAAATGGGATGATATGCGGATAGGTTAATTTTTTTCATAATGCAAGCGACTTGTTTTTTTATTACTAATGGTTTTGGGGAATACCTTTTTTATATGCATTAAAGCAGGATTATTGGTAATCTGGGTCAAAGCGACATACAATATTCCGTTCCATAGAAATAGGCAGATGATGACCATAAAGCGGAATGAAAAGATGATAAACAATAGCGTTCCAATTATGGAGGTCATCATGAGGGCGAATAAAGTTATGGGCAAACCCATAATCACTGCTCGCTTGCGGATGTTTTTATAGATATCGAACTTTTTCATAAGTCATAAGTTTTTTATTCAAAAACCCTCGATCAGGGCGACTAGACTACGATGCCTATTAAATAGGTAAAGATGCCTACTACAGCTCCTGCAATCAATACAAAGACCAATACCCGGGTAATCCCTTTTTTTAAATCAGCGTTCTCGCCAAAGAAATGTCCGGCATTGAATAGAAAGCCTATTAAAAAGATAACACCCAGAATAATGGGAAAAATAGTCCGGATAGTATCCGAAACATCGTTGACAGAATCTTCGATGCCTCCTATTTGTGCAAAAGTTGCGTTGGTAATAAGTAGTGCTAGAAGGCTTACATAAAGTGATTTTTTCATACTCAAAAAGGTTTAAATTTTGGTTCAATTTTGATACTTGAAAAATAGTGTATATTGCAATACAAATAGCTGATAATCAATAATATGTGAATAAAATAAGTTTTGAAATCATTTGTTTTTATTTGATGCAAATTGGTATCAAATTGTATGAAAATTGGAAGTGCTTATGTTGATAACTATAAAATTTTGGAGTTGGGTAAGGCTCAAAAACGTCATTTTTCTGCTGATGCTCCTAAAAACTTGCGTCATTTTTGGTCAGGATTTGCACACTAAAAAAGTTATTGTCATCGACCCCGGGCATGGTGGAAAAGATACCGGTGCAATTGGTATAAATGGTATTCTGGAAAAGAAGGTGGTTTTAAATATTGCAACCGAAATAATTAGGCTTAATAAAACCTTATTTGAGGACAAGTTTGATATTTATTTAACACGGTATTCTGATACCTTGATTTCCTTATCGGATAGAAGCCGATTGGCTAAAACCTTAAAGGCGGATGTATTTGTGTCATTACATTGTAATTCATCCAGCACTTCTTCAAAAGGAATGGATGTTTACGTGCATAATACCAATATCTATGAAGAAAACTTGAAAAGTTCTATAACATTGGGATGGTGTATTTTAGAGGAAAGTACCCTAAAATTGGGCTTTAAAAAACGTGGCGTCCGATTTGCAAATTTTCAAGTGTTGCGTGAAACAGTTGCTTATTGTCCATCTGTACTCCTTGAAATGGGCTTTATTACGAACTCTGATGAAACAGATTATTTTTTAGAACCTAAAAATATCAAGGCTATGGCACTGGCTGTTTTAATGGGATTGTATAACTATTTAAATATTGAATTATGAAAGAAATGTTTATGGAAATTGCAAAAATTATTGTTGAAATGATAAGGATAGTGTTATCAAGTTTTCTATCAATTGTTAAGAAATAAAATCAATTTTTTTTAAGGGTACTTTTCCACCCACCTTTCTACCCACTTATGGAAGTATATAATTAATTTTCCAATGACCTCCTTTTGCACTACCAACTCTTTCTATAAGACCTAAATCTTTTAGAGCATCTAGATTATTATCAATAGCAGTAGGACTTAAGCTAACTATTTCTTCAAGTTCTCTTTTGGTAACTTTATTGTTTTTGTGAATAGCTTTGATAATATTAACCCTATTATCAGTTAGATTATCTACCCACTTATCAACCCACCTGTCAAAATCAAAAGGTCTTCTTAATGTAACCGTAAATATTCCTTCTGTATTAAATTCAGGTGGAGTTAAGTTTTCCTCAATCATTAAATCTCTCATTCTACTAATACCAGAACCTACTTGTTCTACCATTCTTATTCTTTCAAAAAGACCAAATATTAAAGGATTTCTACTCAAACTTCTTTTACCAAATTCATTTTTAGGAATACCACTTATTAAACCACCAGGATTTGAAACTTCAACTCTATCTATAAATACTTCAATAGTAATACGAGCTCCTTTATCATAATAATCTCTATGTGCTAAAGCATTAATTATAGCTTCTTTAAAAACTGTCTCGGGAATTTCCCAAAGTTCTTTACGTGGTTGTGAACCCGTTCCTTCTATGTCATAACGTACATTTAGTTTTGTTTTTAACCAAGTCATCGCTTGAAGAAACTGTTGGTACAGCGTACCTGTCATCATTTTATTATCAACAATATATCTTTTATCAATACCATCAAAAGCTATGCAACGAATAACTGCTTTTTCAAAAAATTGTTCAGGGTTTTCGGCAAAGAATAAGGCTGCTCCGTTTTTTACAAAACCCTCTTTAGTAAATAATTTAAGACTATTGAAAATCTGCTCATTGGGTACAACAGAACCTAATCCTGCTAATAACTTAAATTGGTCTATATTGACTTTTGGGATATGTTTTTTTAAATCAATTTCTTTGCATGGTGCTTCATCATAATAAATTCTGTCTGCTTGTTGGAAGAAATCTCTCATTTCTTCAACTGTAGTCAGTTTTTGAGAATTAGGTCCTTGACGTACATAAATTGCTCCTGAAAGTACATACGGTTTATTGACACCAGAAGGCACTTCTATTATTACTATATCTTTCGCCTCAATATTTACAATATAAATATCACAATGTAATGCTGGTGTTATTTCATTGATTGAATTTTGAAGCGCAGAATGTTTTGCATTATTAAAAGTGACTCCTTGAACAACATTGCTATCATCGACTCCAATAAGAACCGCACCTCCAGCAGCGTTGGCAAATGCACAAATTTCTTCCGTAATTTCCTTAACCTTACTTGGAGTACTTTTTTTAAATTCGACATTGTATCCCTCTCCAGAAGCAATAAGTGATTTTATTTCGGTGGTGCTTAACATAAATTAGTAGATTATTAAGATTCACAAAGCTATTGAAATTGTTTTGTTTTTAGATCTTTGTATTGCAATTTTGTCCGTGTTAAAGTGGTATTATCCAATTTATATTCGCTTATCTTCGCTGCTCTTTTCAAATGCAACCAAATTAAACAACTGCCGCATCCGGGAACGTACCCGATTGCCATAACGATCCTCTAATTCTTTGGCATTTAAATTCGTGGTTGCATGAGTCTTGATTTTATGCTTTAAAAATAAATCATAACGAGAAAGTAATATTTCGCCCATGACATTACAATCTTTTCCAAAAAATCTCCCGGTAGGCTCTACCCCTAAATCATCAAAACAATAAAACTTTTGATTCCCAAAATGTTCAATGGTCTTATAGCCGGTATGATTAAAAGCAAAAGCGACATTGCGAGTTGGAGTAATCTGGTAAATTCTATGATGTGGAACAATGGATGGTAATAGTTTCATTAAACTGGTTTTTCCGCAGCCAACAGGACCGGAAAGCAAGATGCCTTTGTTAATGTCAATACCCAATTTTTTACAATTTACTTCCTCTTGGATAAAATAATTGCAGAGCTTGAATACTATCTCACGATCTTCCTCAAAAATTTTAAATTTCTTACCAAATAATAGTTTTCCTTTGACATCGAGGTAAATAAGCAATTTATCAAAATCATAATGAATTTGATTTTCTTTCAGTTCTCCCAATTGGTATTGCACACTGTCCTCAACAATAATATGTGGTTTTTGACTTATCATAAGGGTTCATTGTAGTTTTTGTTTGTCGCAGTCTTTAGGTTGTCCGTATTTTGGCTAACCGCTTTTACTGTTTTTTCTTGTTTTATTTCATTCGCTTTTAGCATCCAGTTGCGAGCTGTTGCCTGCCAATCGACAATTTTTGTTTTGCCTCCTACTCTCCAACCAATGCCCTGGTAGTGGTTGTAAAATTTTTTGGCTTCCAATTCTGGTCCATTTTCTTTTTTAAAAAAATCAATAACTTCATTTTCAGTTTTTGGCTGGTCAAGTTTATTCTTGTTTGTTTTATTTATTCCTGTTTGGATATGTTTATCTTCAGATACCAACGCATATTCATAGCTTGTCCCGATATTGGTATGACTTTGGTCTAAAGATGGTTCATAGCTTGTCCCAAAATAGAACATCCTAATTTTACTCCCTTGAAAAGGATTGTGTGAAGGCTGATATAGGATGTATTTCCAAGAACTAAGCTCTTTTATACACCGATGATAGGTGGTTTTTGAACCCAATTTGGATAAATCCATTACTTCGCTTCGATTGATATAAAAAGAAGATTTAAAACGATAATTATTCCAAATCTGAAACAATGCCATATACAAGCTAATATGACTTGGATTAAGGCGATTATCTTTTGAAAATAATTCTAAAATACCATTTAGGTGCTTGATATAATTGAGATTTTCCAAAATAGACTAGAATTTGTTAGGTACTCGGTTCTTTTCCATCAAATTCATTATTTCTTCATAATCGTAATAGAGTACCCCACCAATTTTGGTATAGACTAATGTTCCATTAATTCTTAAGTTTTGCAAAGTTCCTGGAGAAATACCTAATAATTCTCGAACTTCTGGAGATTTTAGCCATTTCTTGGTTATTTGACCAGATTGGTTGTTCAGTAGTTGTTTGATATCATCGAGTAGTTCCATTTTGAACTCTAGAAGATCTTCCGTTGTAATAATTGTTGTTGGCATAATAAAACGATTTAAAAGTAAAGCCGCCACGATTATTATTTTTTAATGACGGCTTTACCGAGATTTGACTTTCGTTTTGCAAATTTGGGAAGGTATATTGGATTTTTTTACCAAGTTGTTACCAACTTGGTTGTTTTTTTGTATTTATTTTTGTGTGAAATTGATTGGTTTTATTGCTTAAATCTGAATATTTGGAGAACAATTTAACTCAAATATTATGGAAAAAAGCACATTTTTAATTTACCAAGTTGGTAGCATCTTGGTATTTTTATTCATCCTTTTTATCCATTTGTTCCAATAATGAATTCTTTAGGTTATCTAAAAATTTTGTGCGATTTACCTTTCTGCTTCTTATGGCTAAATAGGTTCGATAATAATCTCCTAATTCCACATCAAACAAGTTTTCTGTCCAATTGGCAATATCTTTAATATCTACATTTCCACTATTGATAGCTCCACTACTATGGAGGGCATAAATCAATTCTGTTAATGCCACTTTAGAGGAAGTCCATTGAAATGTAGATTTGCTAAAATTAGTATCCATCTTACCCTGACTTTTCAAATACATCAACCTTTTTTTCAGATAACTTACCAGCTTGTTAAATGCAATTACTTTGCCCTGTAGCATATCCCGAGAAGTGCAAAATTCGGGTGGACAATAATAAAATCCTGAAGAAAAAATAATGGAGGTCTCTTTGTGAGCTCGGGTATAGTACAGGTAATCCAAATGGGTTTTCTCATCTTTTACATATTGAACAAACTCAATATAGTGATCAAAAAAACTATTGACATCCGCTATTTTTTTTTCCAAATACTTTCTTTGTTTTCCTACACTCAGTCTTGGAAAATGTATTTCAAAGGATCGAATTTCACTAAAATAAATGAGTATGCTTATCGGTTGTACTTTTACTTTTTTGAAAAATTGAATCTCTTCCTGGTCATTGGGAAATGAGGTTGCTATTAGAATATTGTTCATTTCATGCAGAACGTTTTTACAGGCACTTATGGATAAATTGGAACGTACTAAAATATCAGGAATTTTTCTTTAATATTTTTTAATTGCATGTGTAGATTTACAAGTAATTTTTCAAATTTCATAGCAGTAATTTTGAGGGGATTCTAGTCACATTCCATTGAAAACGAACGATATAATGTGATTAAAATGGGTTAATACTATATTTGTTAACATAATTTTAACAAAAAGCATGCCTAATTTCTAAATGAAAAATTCACAATGTATTTTGGAAGCTAATTTTATAATTTTTTGAGGCTTTATTCCGCTTAGGTTTTAAGGTTGTCCTGTTAGCAGATAGTTTTCTATTCAAGAAAAATCAGATAGAATTTGCATCCCTATAAATCCTCTCCAAATTTAACCGGAGATCCTCCTTGGAATATTGGTTGGTTTTTTGAGGCACTTCTTTTTCAATAGATTGCAATTTGAATTGGACTTTCTTATCCTTGCCATCGGCAAAAGCAATAAACTCACCCTGTTTTAATCGAAAGAAAATATCCGCTCGACGTTTGGAAACTTCTTTTTCTCCTTTGGTAATTCGGCTCTCAAAACTCAATCCACTATTTTTACTGATGCTATGGGTGGGTTTTTTAATGATTTCAAAGAAACGCTCATAATATTTAGCGGTGTCTGGGTCGTTGACCTTGCCAAAGAATTGATAGGATAAATTGCTTAAAATGGCTTTACTCATTTTATCTCCATAGAGAATGTCATTTTGTACTTTGTCTTGCATCACGTAAATAGTAGCAATATCATAACTTCGGAGTGTTGCAGGAACACGGTGCATATTCAGCAGTTTAATGGTTGGCGCTTCCTCCATCATTAAAAAAGAGGAACGTTGCCCCCGAATACTCATTTGCTTGATAACCGTGTGCATAATAGCAGCAATTATTGGAGAATAAGCGGATTCATATTTGGGATGGTTCACGATGGAAATTACCGATGGATTTTCATTGCTGTTGATATTTAAAGGCACTTCATCTTTTGACAATACCATAAACAGTTGTTGGGAACTTATCTTTTTAAAAGCATTCGCCAAGGTGCTTTTTACACCTGCGGTTTGTTTGTCGGAATCCATACCATTGATAAAGGCACTTGCCATACTTTTGGAAGTGATGTTAGAACTCACGAAAGCTACCAATCGTTTGGTGGTCATCGATTGAAAAATGGCAATCAAATAAGGTAAGGTGCAAAATTGTGGATAGGATGTTTTAAGCTTCCAAATCATTCCTGCCATTAATCCTTCCACCGCATCGCTGAAGAATTTTGATGTACTGTTGGTGCTAGATTCCCCCAACTCCAATAAATTTTCAATAAGAACTTTAGATAATTCATTGACACTTTCTTCGTTGGGCAAATATCTTGGTGCGATGGGATTGACGCAGTAATGAATTTGGTCAAAAGCAATGGTATAGAATTTTACATTCTTGTTTTTAAATAAAGGGTAGGCAATTTCGGTAAGTTCAAAATCCTTGTAATCGTGCAGAATACCACAAAATTCATGTTTGCTGAAATGCTGCAAAAAATTGTAAATCACACTTTCCGTTTTTCCACTTCCGGCAGATCCGATGACAGAGGCTCCTCTCTTAATATTCTCAATTCTAAATCTCCCCCAACGCAGTTTTAAATGGACCTGATACTTCTTATCTTTTTTCACCGACTCCTCACGATGAAGAAAAACATATGCTATTGTACCTAGAAATATTATTGGTACAATGATAAAAACAATACTATGTGCTATTGATAAATTCATATGCCGATGGAGCCGGATTCTATCGCCTTGCCAATGCCCTGTTTTAATCTTTGGAGAGCTTTTAATGCCAATTGCACTTGATTGGTTGGAATGTTCAGCAAGCTGGTATTAACTCCCGATTTGCCCAAGAGTTTAAAGGCAAGTGCTCTTTCATTAGTCGGTAATCCGGAAAGAATCGAAAAATACAGCTTTGGATTTTTAACAAAGGTCTTTCTAGCAGTATAGGTTTCCACATAATTTCGTTTGTACTGAAACAAATTGTCGAAAGTCTTTTCGGATGCTTTAAAGAAGCTATCCCTATCAAAGCCTCGCTTTACAAGTTTGCCATTAAAAACGGTTTCCGATGCCTTGTACTTGCTTCCGGGAGACAAGCTATAGGTGTTGGACATATCTTTTCTGCTCATGATGATATGGATATGGCTTTGCGACCCTTCTTTTGGCATGCCTCTTACGATACGCTTGCCGTCTTGCTGGTGTGGCGCTTCTTTCTCCAATTGCTTAATTGTATCTTTTAAATTTTTGATATTTCCATTGCTATTACCAGCTTCTATTTTTCGAATTTCATTTTTAAGCGCTAGAATTTTAGTGGCATACGATTGGTTCTCTTGAATCTGTTTGTCCTTGCCTTTAAAGGTTCGTTGGTGTTCAATCTTTGCATAGTATTTGATATCATCCACCGAAACGGGATTTTCTCGATAAAATGAGGCTGCATAGTCTTTCATCAATTCTCGGGTATATTTCTTTAGCTCTTCGGAATGATTTTGCAATCGTCTTAGTTCACGGGCACTTGGATTGACCGTAATGGAATAAAACTTAGGTTCGGTCTTTTTTAGTTTAGCCGTATTGCCATCAATTTCTTGGATGACTTCCTTGCTCGATATTTCTTCGCCGTATTGGTTAAAAAAATGTTCCATTTCATCGATGGATTTGTCGTCATTTTCTTTTTCAAGATAGGCTACAAAATCGGCAACGCTCTGTGTATAATTACTGTCTAAGGTTTGTTTGGTTATCGTGATATACATCTTATAATTTTTGCTTTAGGTTTTCAAATTCTTCTTTGCTCAAATTCAGTTTTAAATAGCCTCCTCCAAAACTGCCTTTTACATAAGTGGTTTTTGCGATGATTTTCCTTAAATCATCTTTAGCGATTTGATGTTGCCGTTGTACTGCTTGATATTGATTTCTGTAGTAGTCCAGTTCCTCATTTTCGGTAATCAATTCTTGTTGTTCAAAGAGTTCTTCTTGTGGCTCATTGTCATCTGGACTTTCCTGAAAGAGTAATTCTAGCATTGCATTTGTAGGCTTGGTTTGATTCTTTTCGATGTCTTTAATGATAGCAATCACAGCTTCTGTCCGCTTTCGGTTTTTGATCAATTCTTGCCCAAGGCTTTTCTCAAATCGTTCGGGAGGCGAAAAGCCATGCCACTCAAAAAAGTCGATAATAAGATCCATTGTTACGGAATAGGAATTGGAGACCTTCTTGGAAAAACTCTTGAATCTTTTTGCTGTGGCTCTTTTGAAACGTATGGTATAAAAGTTGTCCATAATAAAAATTGCATTGGGTCATATTTTTCCAATATTTATAGGAGCTACCAAGCGATTTGACCCAATTTTCGGCTTACTCCTTAAAAAACAGAAACACCCAAAGCCTAATAAACAGGGGCTTTGCGAAGCAAAATGAATTTGCAACACCGCCTCGGCGTGTTACCCTCTTGCTTATCAATTTTTCGTGCCCTAGGACGAAAATTTTCAAACAACCCGACTATCGTCAGTTGCTACTTCTGTTACTTTTTTTAGGCTTTTAGTCATCAAGGAAAGTCAAATCAAAATAGGCTGATGACCATAAGAAATAAATGTATTTCAATCCTGTAAAGATATGTATTTTAGGGGATTAAGCATAAAAAAAAGCCCTTCATAATAAAAGGGCTCATTTGTTGCAATTTGCTATTTAGATAGTAAAAATATACTTAAAATTGTATAGATTTCGTATCGCTTCTTCTTCCAACATAGTTTGGTAATTTATATAGTGCTCTTTGGCGTAGTCTCTAATTTGTTCCCCAAACCTACTTTCGACATCTTCTTTTGAAACGGAAAGTAAATACTGTTGTGTCTCTTCATCAAGGTTGTTATAATTCAAATAGACCATACTATATATTTTTAAAGATTTATAATAAATTGTTATCCGCAAAACTGTAAAATGCACCATCAAAAATAAGAATCAAATGATCCAAAAGTTTGATGTCTAAAAATTCAGAAGCTTGCTTAATTTTAGTAGTTAATCGCTTATCGGCTTCACTGGGTTTTAGAGTTCCTGAGGGATGGTTGTGACAAATAATGATTCCGGTAGTTAGCGTTTTCAATGCCACAGCAAATAAGATGCGAACATCGACCAATGTACCCGCAATTCCACCGTTGGATATTTCAATAATACCTTTAACAATATTAGAATTATTCATCAAGACTACTTTAAAAGATTCATGTAATTCGATAGTGTCTTGATTCCAATGCTCAAATAAAAGATTTGCAGCATCTGCGGAACGGTTTATTTTGCAAGGAGTTTTCGTTTCCTTGCTCTTATAGCTAATTTTAATTTCGTTAACTTTGTTTTTCATTGTTATTAATTTAAGGATGAATAATTAAAAGAGGGTGTTTCTGTGTAAGGCGACACCCTCTTTCTTATTTTAATATTCGCTTGGTAGCATCAAGGTATTATCTACAAAAAACAAGCGCAATTCCTTTAATGGAAAGTCCGTTACACGGTATTTGTGTGTTTCTAATATATTGTCATTGCCATCACTGTAAATAAGTAATGCCTTGCATTGTTTTTTCACTTGTTCCTGTTCCGAAAGTCTTTTAAAATCAATGGTTATAAAACTGCTTTTATCTCGTAAACTTTTAGCAATTACAGAAGCATCTGTGATGAGCCAAAAGCATTCCGCTACATTTGCTAAATATTTTAAACCGTCTGTAAATCGGGTTTGTAACAATGGGATTTGAAAGAACATTTCCGAGCCGTGAAAATGTTGCAAATTCTGTTTAATTTCGTTTTCTATATTTTTCATGCTTATCTCATTTTAAGATTAAATAGGAGAGAAAGGTGTAGCATCCAAAGAGTACACCCATCAAAACCTGGTGTTTACTTGTTGCCTAATAACAAAATCTCATTGGCTTCCACTTCCGTTACATAGCGCTGATTTCCATCGTCTGTGGTATAGTTTCGAGTTTTTAGTTTTCCTACAATTCCAATTTCTTTGCCTTTACCTGCAAACTTTTCAATGATTTCGGCAGTCTTTCCCCAAGCGACAATGGCATGCCAGTTGGTGTCCGTTTGCTTTTCTCCTTTGGAGTTTTTGTAGTTCTCATTGGTAGCTAAAGAAAATTGAGCTACTTTTTTACCGCTTTCGAGGTTTGTAATGTTTGGATCTTGTCCAACGTTTCCAATTAACTGTACATGATTTTTAATGGTACTCATAATAAAAAGATTTAAGGTCTGTCTTGTATCGACAGACGGGTTAATACTATTGCCTGAAGTATTCAAGCTGTTTAAAATCGATTTACTTATTATATCCAGAGTGTTCTCCTTTTTTTGTTTTTAGCTGCACTTCCTTATTGGATATTTTGTGATGACTACCTAATTCTATATATTGATTTACTTCCCATAGAGCCTTCGTTGTTACCTTTTTTTGATGCTTGGTATGATTCAATATTCCGGTTGGATAAGGCGTATAAAAAAGAGATCCGTTTTTTGCGGGCCTGGCTTTATGCCGCTGCTCCAAACGGAATGTTGTTGTTTTGCTGTCAAAAAAGGGAAGAATGGAGGATCGGAAAGTAAACTCGATAAACGAAGAGAAATTTAAAATATCAGGAAGTGCAACTAAATGCAGGTAAGAAATTCCTATTAAGCGGACGTAAGCCAAAAAGTTGATATTGGAATTGGATTCGTATTTCTCAAAAGATAATTTCTAGTAAGAAAGCAACAATTTCAAGAGTGGCTTTTGGGCTTGTGTCCAAGACTTTTTGAATGAAACGCTTTTCCCGGAATGAAGTGTAACGTAATGAAGGGGAATGGGCTGAAAGAATGTTAAAACGGATTATTAGAATAAATGAAAAAGAAAATTTTCGTTTTATCCCGAGGATTAAACTTCAAAAATTAATAACAAAATTTTCAGTTTTTATTAAACCATTTATCCTTTGGATAGTCTAAGTGTTCAAAAGCATGTTCATTACTTTTTTAATACAATAATCCCTCAAAATATTGGAATGAATAAATTAGAATTAGTAACGTTTTTTTTGCATTTTCGTGATGCTTTTTTCTTTTAAAAATTACGCTCAAAGTATTACCGGTAAAGTTTTAGATAAAGAAAACACAGCTTTAGAGTATGTTGCGGTTGCATTGTTAAATCCGCAAGATTCTGTTTTGGTTAGTTATACCACAACGAATAAATATGGGGATTTTGAATTGAACAATTTAGATACAGGGAGCTATATTTTTCAATTAAATTTCGTTGGTTTTGATGTTTATCAGAAAAAAATCACGTTTCAAGAACAAGATATTTCCTTTGGATCTATCATTTTAGGAGATACTACTAATACCCTTGATGAAGTTGTTTTACAAGCAATAATTCCTATCACAATAAAAAAAGATACAATTTCTTACAATACCAAAGCCTTTAAAATTCGAATAGAAGATAGCGCCGAAGATTTACTCTAAAAATTACCGGGAGTTGAAGTCGATGCCGCAGGAAATATTACAGCTCAAGGCGAAGAGGTTACAAAAGTTTATGTCGATGGGAAAGAATTTTTTAGTGATGACCCCAAAATCGCGAGCAAAAATTTATCCGCGGACGCGATAAAAAGTATAGAAGTTATTGATGAAATGAGCGATAAAAACAGAGTTACCGGGATAAAAGATTCTGAGCGAAACAAAGTAATTAATTTGACTTTAAAAGATCGTAATAAAGTAAACGATTTCGGTAAGGCTCAAGGTGGTTATGGTACAGATGACCGGTATATGTCGAGCTTAAATTACAATATTTTTACCCCAAAAGTGCAGCTTTCAATCATAGGAATCTATAACAATATAAATACAACAGGTGCAGATATTGATGAAATTATGGATTTCAGTAAAGGCGGGCGACACTCTTTTGGAGGAAGAAATAACGATCCGACTTACGGGTTTTTAACTACCGGAATAGGTGGTTTTAATTTTGGCTATGAGTTTAAAAAAGATCAAAATTTAAATGCCGATTACTTTTATAATTACAACAAGGCAACTTCTGGTTTGATTGAAACCGATCGTGTTGAATTTATTAATGATCAAGAAATTAGAACCGAAAGTAAAAGTAATGACGAAGATATTACAAATAGCCATAAAGCCAATTTTAATTATAGAGACCGTTCTAAAAAAATGAGCTCGTTTAATTTAAGAGGTAAAATAGCTTCTAATAATACCGATTCTTTTGGAGATGAATCTTTAAATAAATATAATGGTGCTGGCGAGTTGGATTTAGGAAGTCTCGGGAAATCTGAAAGCAGCGCAGAAAGCAGTTCTGGTACTATAAATGCGAATTATGTTCGTCGCTTTTTAGAAAATAGTAAAAGAAACATTCAAATAAAAGGAGGTTTTAGAGGAAGTAATAATGATAGAAATAGCAGTAATATGCAAGATAATTCCTATAATATTTCAAACCCAAATGCATCTTATACTGTTTTAAACGAAATATATAAATCATCTACCACCAAAAAATTAAATTACAATTTAAGTGTAGAATATACAGAGCCATTAGCAGAAAATCATTTTATAGAATTTCAAGTTGGCACCAGAACTTCTAATCAAGATGATGATGTTGATCAAGAGAATTTTGAAAACGGAGTGCAAACGAATCCATTGATATATGAACAAAATTATAAAAACAGTAATTTGGTTGGAGGTCTGTTTTACAATTTTAGTAATGAAAATTTAGTATTAAATATTGGTGGTGTAATTGTAAACGAAAATCAAGATTTTGGTTTGGAAGGAGAAGAAAACTATGATTTTACTTATACCAATTTTAATCCAAAAATATTTTTTAGATATCGTCCGAAAAGAAGCAAGCTTTTTATGTTCAAAGCAGAGAAGAAAATAAATTTAGCATCGGTAGCGCAACTTACTCCGGTAATAAATAATTTTAACCCTTTATTCATTAAAACAGGAAACCCAAATTTGAGTCCGGAAAATGAGTATGAATTTTTCGCTATGGCAAACAATTTTAATTTTTCTTCCGGATTTTATTACCACGCGAGAATTAATTTTAGTTATATAACTGATGCCATTGTTACCAATCAATTTACGGATAATTTAGGAATAAGAACAACTACCTATGCCAATTTAGGCGAGAAAGAGGATTTTAATGTGAGTGTTAGATTTGGTAAAAGGATAGAATCTTTGAATTTTCGTTACAATATAAAACTTTCGGGAGGTTTTGATAATTACCAGTCTATTATTAATGATGAAATTAATACAACGAAATCAAAAAATGGAACGCTGGGATTTTCTTTAGAGAACAACAAAAAAGACAATTTAGACGCTTCCGTTGGAGCAGATTTCAGCAAGAATATGGCAAAGTTTTCTACAGGAAAAACAAAAGAGCGAGAGTATTTTCAACAAACCTATTTTGCTAAAATGGATTGGAATATTACCAATAGATTTAATATAGATAGTCAATTTAAATACGAAATATATCAGGACAGCAATTTTGATTCCGATCAATCAATTCCTATTTGGAATGCTTCGGTTTCGTATGCTTTTCTAAAAGGAAATAGTTTAAATGTAAAATTATCGGCATTAGATATTTTAAATAAAAGTATCGGTTTAATTAGAGATAGTAATACCAATTATTACCAGGAAGTCAACCGCGAAGTTTTAGGAAATTATTATATGCTAAGTTTAACCTATATTTTAAATGCGAGTAAAGTTCCACAAAAACCGCAAAAAGGAGGTAGACACGGTAGGCATCATTAAGAGGATAATTGATTCGTTGAATTTTTTAGTCTAATGTATTATATGTTTTGTCAAAGAATTAAATTAATACAATCCTTTACTTTTAATGGTAGTAAAATAACCATCAAAAAAAATTAAACTTCTGGAAAATATTTGCTTAAAACGTGTATTTCAATCATATTAAGGTCACGTATACAATTAGCCATAAAAGCATTTAATTGCACATATAAATTGATTCACTTCGCAAAGCGCCTTCATTGTTACCCTTTTTGACACTTGATATGATTAATATTTCGATTGGATTAGGCGTATAAATAAGAGATATAATTTTTGCGAGTCTGGCTTTATCCCGTCGCTCCAAAAGGAATATTGTCGTTTTGCAATCAACATAGGGAACAATGGAAATCCGGAAAGTGAACTCAAAAAACGAAAAGAAATTCAAAAAATTAGGAAGTTCAACTAAATGCATTAACAGAGATTTCTATGAAGCGGACTTAAGCCAAGAAGTTCTTATTGAAATTGGATTCTTACTTCTCAAAAAAGAAAGTCTCATAAATAAGTACCATTTCAAGAGCGGCTTTTGGACTTGTGTCCAAGGCCTTTTGAATGAAACCCTTTTCCTGAAATGAAGTGTAACGAAATGCAGGGGAATGGGCTGAGGAAATGTTTAAACAAACTATCAAGTACATTCTAGTTTTTTTACAACAAATTTATACTGTGAAACTAAAATATTAAAAGTGACCTCTATGATTTTTTTTATGAACATGACAATTCGACCTTTAAAAAGTTTATTCTTTTTTTTGGAATACAGGCTTAAAAATTCCTATCTACACTTTACCTTCAAGAGATAAAATACAGTTATTGATGGGTAAATTTTACCAATAATAAATCAGTAGTTTCAATTTATTTTGTATGAAAATATTTTATAAAAAGGAAAATATGTATCCGATTGAACAAAAGGCAATGTCTAATCTAATTATAGACAAAGTAGATAAAGCAGGTATAATTGCCATGCTCATAATTGATGAATTAAACCATGCTGTTCCTGTAGCTAAAGCATTGCTTGCAGGTGGAATAGATACTATTGAATTAACATTAAGAACTCCTGTGGCGTTAGATGCTGCAAGAGCAATTAAAAAAGAATTACCTGAAATAACCCTTGGTTTTGGTACAGTTTTAACACTTGATCAAGTAAACGCAGTAAAAGAAGTAGAAGCTGATTTTGCAGTTTCCCCAGGTTGTAACCCCAAAATAATAGCAGAAGCATATAAGCTTGGTTTGTCTTTTTCCCCAGGAATTATGACGCCAACTGATATTGAAATGGCTATTGAGCAAGGGTGTAGAATATTAAAATATTTTCCTGCGGAATCTTCTGGAGGAATGAACCATTTGGTAAATATGTCTGCTCCTTACCAATATTTAGGACTTAAATTTATTCCGTTAGGTGGATTAAATATTAAAAATGCAGCCCGTTATTTAGAATCTAATTTAATAACAGCGGTTGGTGGTTCTTGGGTAGCAAAACGCGATTTAATTCTTGGTGAAAATTGGGATCAGATAACTACAAATGCAAAAGAAATTATTGAATTAGTTAAAGCAGTAAGATCAAAAAATAATTAAACAAAAGATATGAAAGTAGTAGTAACATTCGGAGAAATAATGGGGCGAATTGCAAGTCCTGAAAATTTACGCTTACGTCAAACTCGTCAATTTGATGTGACTTATGCTGGTGCAGAGGCCAGTGTGGCAGCTTCAATTTGTAATTTTGGAGGAAAGGCTCGTTACGTCACAGCACTTCCAAAGCATGCTTTGGCAGATGCTACTATGGACTCAGTTCGTTCTGTTGGAGTTGATACGCAATATGTTTTAAGAACTAATAAAGGTCGTTTAGGTTTGTATTTCTTAGAAACAGGTGCTAATCAACGTCCAAGTAATGTAATTTATGACCGTGCAGATTCGGCAATTGCAATTACACCAGCAACCGAGTACAATTGGGAAGGAATTTTTGAAGGAGCAGGTTGGTTACATTTAAGTGGAATTACCCCTGCTTTATCAAAAAATGCTGCTGAAGCAACTTTAGTTGCGGCTCAAAAAGCTAAAGCAGCAGGTGCATCAGTTTCAATAGATTTAAATTTTAGAGGTAAATTATGGGATTGGGATACAAGTAAAACTGCTCGTGAATTGGCGCAAGAAACAATGCGTAAAATCTCTTTTCTCTTGTTGGAATTGTCGTATTGAAGAAGCTGCCTTAGCAAGAGAAGCTATGAGCTATTTAATGAAATTAAAGGAAGAAACTAAATATGCTGAAATTCCTCCACGTGAAAATTGGTATGGTGACCATGTTACTCGTGGAAGGCATTCTCTTACAAACGTTAACTACGCGTATTACAAGTTGAAAGAGTGGATGGATGAACTAGAAATAGATTTTCAGCAAAACTAAAATCATTCTTAGCCTAAAGGGAGGAAAAATCAAATATAAAACAACGTTTTCCAATCATAAATAGTCAAATTTATTTGGAATAATTAAAAAAAAACTATCTGAAAAGTAGTAAGAATAAGTTCTAAATACCTTTTAGATAGTTTTCATAATCTATGATACTACTATTTTTTAGGAGTAATTTTAAAAGCAAAAGCATGTTCCCCTACTTTTTCTTTAGGTAACTTTATTTTTAAACCTTCACTATCAGAAGTAAAATCTAAATTTTCTTCATAGCCCAATAACTGGATGTTCTCAATCTCCTCAGTGTATAATTCATTTCCTTCTTTTAGTGAACGAATCACCAATTCTCCGGTAACCGGCCAATCCAATACAATAGCGTATAAGGTGTCTCCTTGCGTAGTAAAACGAATATCTTTGGCTGTATTATCTGCATTTTTTTGTTCGCTTAAATGCCCTTCCACAACTTCCGCATCACCTTCACCGTAAATTGCAAAAGTTCTTGTGCCGTAAATAGCTTCCCCATTGATAGTTAACCACTCACCCATTTCTAACAAACGCTCCTTCACAGGCTCTGGAATAGTTCCGTCAGCCCGTGGTGTAATATTTAACAATACTGCTCCATTTTTACTAACAACATCAACTAAAAAATCAATTAATCTATTGGTTGTTTTATAGTTAGGATCGTCGATATGACACCAGGCTTTCCAGTCGATAGAATCATCAGTTAACCAGGGGAAATCTTTCTTTTCACTCATTCTTGCACGTTCCAAATCGTACACGGCGGATCCTTCAGCAAAATCATAAAACTTGTAGGTTGCAACTACTTCTTTATCCATTTTTTCAGCGTGATTGTAGTAGTATTCTAGAAACTCTTTTCTATGCGTTTCACTAATCACATCCATTTTGTTATCGAACCAAACCAAATCAGGATCGTATTTATTAATGATTTCCTTTAATCTGTTCAACCATTCATCATTAAATTCCTGGTCAGCAACAGGATAATAACTTTCAACACCATTATCAATATCATGTTTGCTTCTTGGCATTTTATTATCTCCTTTTTTCAATTTAGGACCATATAAACCAGCGTATTTCGGGTTCGATGCATCTGTAGTTTCATCCCATGTCGGATACCAACCAAACAACCAATGTCTGTGAAAGGTAGCAATAAACTTCATGTCGCGTTTGCGAATTTCTTTAGATAATTCGCCCATAATATCACGTTTAGGCCCCATATCTTTTGCATCCCATACTGTCAGATCACTATCCCACATGGCAAAACCATCAGCATGTTCCGAAACTGGTCCGGCAAATTTAGCACCTGCTCTTTGAAATAAATCTGCCCATTCAGCTGCATCAAATTTTTCAGCAGTAAACATTGGGATAAAATCTTTATAACCAAATTCATCTAAGGGCCCATAAGTTTTTACATGATAGTCATAGATCTCATGAGCTTTTCCATCCTTAGCCTCCGGGTTATCTTTATTTACATACATCCAATGTGCATACCATTCTGTTTCATATGCCGGTACCGAATATGGGCCCCAATGACAATAGATCCCGAATTTGGCATCTAAAAACCAATCTGGCGTTTTGTGCTGTTTTAAAGATGCCCAATCTGCTGTGTATTTAGTTTCCTCTATACCTTCTGTTACTTCCTCTTTTTTGTTGGTACTGCAAGACACCATAGCAACAGCTAACAATGCAATTATAATATGCTTCATAATTATGTTTTTACAATTCTTAAATTTATTTATCCTTTTTTTTCGCTAGTAAAATATGGTCACAAACCAGGACCAGTTCTCCTCTTTGATTAAATATTTCCACATGTTCGGTAATATGTCCTAAAGCTGGCTTGTTCGATTCTTTTTTTTCGCTTATAGTAACTACCACGCTAATGGTATCTCCAATATAAACAGGTTTTACAAATCGCAATCTGTCATATCCTTTTGAAAAAGCTTCAGGATTAATTTCAGTAGCTGTCATACCAATACCCACGGCAAAAGTTAAGGTGCCATGCGCGATACGTTGTTTAAAAGGTTGTGTTTTACACCATTCTGCATCCATATGATGCGGAAAATAATCGCCTGTATGTCCTGCGTGAACCACAAAATCGGTTTCTGTGATAGTGCGTCCTAATGTCTCTCTTTTACTACCTAATTCGTAGTCTTCGTAAAATCTTGATATTATATGCATCTCATTTGTTTTTATTTATCCCAATTATCATCCACTATTTTTTGAATGTGTGGATAATTAATATCGGTTTCATTGTATTGTTCTCTTTGTTTTTCCAATTCCAATTTTAATTCCTTTACAACTTCTGAATATGCAGGATTTGCATATACATTGTTCACCTCGGTCGGATCTTTTTCTAAATCGTACAATTCCCACGCCGGAGGTGTCGCAACTACTTTGTTCGATGCTCCTTCTTTTAGCCAGGTTCTTGATTGTTTTCCTTCTTCATTCAAATCCCAATGTCTGCCGTAAAAGAAAATTAATTTATACCTATCTGTTCTAATCCCAAAATGCCCGGGAATATCGTGATGCGTCATATGAAGCCAATACCTGTAATAAGTAGCTGTCCTCCATCCTTTTGGTGTTTTACCTTCTAAAATTTCGGCCATACTTTTACCTTGCATTTTATCCGGCACCTTGCCCCCGGCCAAATCAATCAAGGTGGGTGCAAAGTCAGTATTGTTTACGATCACGTCTGTTTTGGAATTCGCTTTAACGATGTCGGGATATCGAATGATCAATGGCATTCTCATAGATTCTTCGTACATCCATCTTTTATCAATAAAATCATGCTCGCCTAACATCATTCCCTGATCAGTTGTATAAACAATGATCGTGTTCTCGTAAAGATCATTATCCTTTAAAAATTGAAAAAAACGACCAATATTATCATCTACTCCCTTTACACATCGCAAATATTTTTTTAAATATCGCTGATACGATTCAGAAGTTGCCGCATCACCTACATAAGTGGAATCTACCTGGAACGTTTTTACATAATTGGCATGATTATGTCGGTTTGAAACCGATGAACCAATGATCATTCTTAAACTGTCGTTTTTTCCTCGTGTGGCCTCCGAACCCCAATTGGGTTGTGTGTATAAATTCTCCGGCTCCGGTATTTTTACATTGGCCAAATAAGCTTCATACCTCTCGGCATATTCAAACATATCATGAGGTGCTTTAAACTGATACATCAAAAAGAAGGGTTTTTCCTTATCTTTTCTATTCGTTAGCCAGTCTATTGCTTTATCCGTAATCACATCAGATGAATGCCCAACATTTTTAACCAAATTATCCGGCCAATCTCCGGCTCCTTTCTCCAATAGTTCAGGATTGTGATATTTTCCCTGACCAGGCAGGACACTATAAAAATCAAAAGGGATGGGCTCACTGTGCAAATGCCATTTTCCTATAATTGCCGTTTCATAACCCAATTTTTGCATCTCTTCGGGTAAATATTGCTGATCAGCATCTATAGGTCGGCTAAAATCCAAGATCCTGTTGGTTTGACTATATTGACCCGTAATAATTGTAGCCCGACTAGGTGAACAGATAGAATTGGTCACATAACAATTGTTAAACAGCATCCCTTCTGAAGCCAATTTATCAATATTTGGGCTTGGATTTAAACCAGCCAACCTGCCTTGATAAGCTCCTATTGCCGTGGTTGCATGATCATCTGTCATGATGTAGATGATGTTGGGTCGCTTTTGAGCTTGAACAAGGAAAACAGAATTCAATACAATCAAAAAAATAAGCTGCTTATAGTTAATCATTGATTTACATTTTTTCATTTGCTTTAGACAT
Organism: Aureibaculum algae; assembly: GCF_006065315.1. GTDB lineage: Bacteria > Bacteroidota > Bacteroidia > Flavobacteriales > Flavobacteriaceae > Aureibaculum > Aureibaculum algae. The sequence goes on from NZ_CP040749.1 coordinate 4,275,673, forward strand.
TGAATAGAATTTGTTCATCCCTTTACTGATTTACACAGGCTATTTCTGAGACATTTGTGCCTTATAGACCAATGCCATTTTATTTGGGTTTATTTGAGGAGCCGCCAAATGCAATCCCCTTTCATTTTGGCTCCAGGTAACAGGCTCATCACTTCCCAAAAGCTCTATTGAGGCAATTTTAACATCAGCCGCCAAGCCCCGGTCAGCAAATGATTTTAAAACAAACTCCTGATCTGAAGTTGGCATTCCTAACTGTAAAATATAGAGTGTTTCTCCCTTTGTCGTAAAACGAAAATCTTCAGCAGTATATGTTATACCATCTCCTTGAACACCCCCAAAATGATTCTTTTTCAATACAGTTGTCCCTTCTCCATAGGTGATAAATGGGCGCGTTTTATAAATTGCCTCGCCATATTTTGAAAGCCATTTGCCTATTTCGAGTAATCCCGATCTCATTTCATCCGGAATTAAGCCATCAGCTGATGGCGTGATATTTAAAATTAAACAGCCGTTTTTACTTGTAATATCTATCAATTCGTCAACAATAACATCCGGTGTTTTTAGTCTTAATTCTGGTCTCCAACTCCAGGAATTCCAGGCAAAGGAATCATCCGTTAACCAGGGAAAATCAGTTTTTTCATCAAATCGCCCCCGTTCCAGATCAATAACAGCAATGTTCGGAGGTAGATCCTTATTCTTATACGTCATAACAACAGGTTTATTCCATTCCTCACCTTTATTGTAATAATGAGCAACCATTTCTTGTCGGTCTTTCTCAGGAATCACAAACAAACGGCTGTCGAACCACAATAAATCCGGTTCGTATCTATCAACAACCTCATAAATTTTTGCTTTCCAAGTATCTATAAATTTTCTTGAAGGTGCATATTTTGGATCGATTAGACCTGTTGATTGCCCACTGGCATCAAAACCTGCACTCATTTTTCCAAAGGTTTCCGGCAAGGTTTTTTCGCCATAAAAATCTTCAAAACCAACAGCAGTTGTATCAATTAAACCGCTCCAGGTATTGTACCAGCCCCATTCCCATGAATGGTGAAAGGTAGTTACAAATTTTAATCCTTCTCCCTTAATTGCTTTTTCCAATTCACCGACAATATCTCTTTTTGGTCCCATAGCAACTGAGTTGTACTTGTTCACCTCACTGTCCCAGTTTGAAAAATTATCGCAATGCTCAGCCACCGGCCCCACATATTTGGCCCCTGATTCTTTAAAGAGTTTTGCCCAATCTTGAGCATCAAAATGCTCAGCGGTAAAATCCTTTACGAAATCGTGATAATGGACATCAGCTCCATAGGTTTCTACATGGTATTCACGCTCGTCTTTTCCCCAACCCTCATCTTTTTCTTCATACATCTGCCGAGGATACCATTCTCCTCTTCCAATTTTAGAATAAACACCCCAATGAAAATATATACCAAATTTCGCATCTAAAAACCAGTCCGGAGTATTATGCGCGGCTAAGGATTCCCAGGTGGGTTGGTAAACTGTTTCTTCAAGCTTTTCTTGCGGTTTGGTTTGGCAACCAATAAAAATGCCCAGAACAAATACTAAGATGATGTTTGGTCTCATACCATGATATAAATTTTTAAATATTATAATTTGGAGCCACACCTCCATCGTTGTTCGATTCATATGCGGCTTCCACAATTGCCATTGAATGCACTACATCTTCTACACTAGTCGGCAACACACTATCAGAACCTTCAACATATCGCATCAACGATGACATGGTGCCGACAAAGGCATCTGGAAACCAGGAACCTTCTAGTTCAACCTCAATCCATTTAGGTGCTTCACCTTCTTTTATGATACAATATTGAAATAAATCTGGTTTACCATTAGGGTAATCTAACAAGAGCCCGATTCTCGCTTTAATGGCACCTTTTGTCCCTTCCCATTTCACAAAACTCTCTTGATTCTTCTCACCAAAATTATGATCGTGATTGGTGTTGATAATGGCTCTCATTTCATCGCTATAATCCATAATAGTTGTAGTTCTCGTTGAAGACATTGGCTTCCCTGGATTTTTCAATGTTTTTGAATATACTTTTTTAGGATTTCCTAAAAACGAACGAATTAAATCGATATAATGAATGCTGTGTTGTTGAATTTCTAAACGTGGATGATTTACCACATTTGGAAAATATTCCCAAGGCGTATAGGTTGTTAAACGCACTTCAAAATCGTACAATTCACCTATTAAACCTTGCTCAATTATGTGTTTTGCAGCCATTATATAAGGTGCGTAGCGCATCTGACAATTGATAGCTGCCTTTAATTTTTTTCTACGGCAAACTTCTAAAATCTCCAAAGTTTGCTCATAATTATCACCCATTGGTTTTTGAATTAAAACTGCAGATTCATCTGGTAATAATTCTAAAGTAGCAACAAACTGACTGGGCATTAAGGTTAAATCGAAAACGGCATTTTCAGGTGCAGCTTTAACCATATCCTCAACGTTTTCATAAGCATTTGGAATGTTAAATGACGCTGCCAAATCTGCTACACGTTGCTTGGTTCTATTGGTAATTCCTTCTACAACAAATCCAGCATTTTTATAAGCTGGTAAATGTGCATCACGAACTATTCCTCCAGCTCCAATAATATAAATAGGACGTTTTTCTTTTGGTAATTTTGGTTTGTAAATTAATTCCATAATTATATATTTTCTATTGAATCGACTTGGCTTTGAGCTAAATTCAAAATTGCTTCAATTTCTTCAGAAGAATTTATAACGGATAAAACCAATTGATCTATAACATTTGCAATTTCAGACCAATTACTTTTTCGTGGCAACGAACGTGTGTTTTTATGTAACTCTTCTAATTTATAATAATATGGCACTATATTATTTACATCCTTATCTGTCCAAGTCGATTTTCGACAGCCAATAGCGCCTTCTAAAGTTAGTAATTTATCGTTTTTAGCATTTACAGCATATTTGATAAACTGATACGCCAATTCTTTGTTATTACTTCCACTTCCTATCACATACATCCAATACGCATTTAAAGAAATACCTTCTCCATTTGAGCCCGAAGGAACATTGGCTACATCAACCTTCCCTTTTACTTTTGAAGTTTCCAAAACTTCGCACATAGAAGCAAAACCAAACCAATTGACCATCATCGCTAAATTACCATTGGCAAATGCCAATCCTGATTTCACAGAATCAAAATCTCTTGAATTTGGATGAATCGCATTCTTATTATGAAGTGCTTTTCTGTAAAACTTCATTCCTTCAATAGCTTCTTTTGAATTTAACTTTACTTTTTTATTTGAATCGAATAATTCGCCACCACGCGTCCATAATTGCAAACAAAAATCGAAAACTGTATTGTGACCGTCAGGATAAGCGGCAAAAGTTGTTCCGTATAATTCTTTCTCCGGTCTGTTAAAAAACTCTGCAACTTCCATCAAATCATCCCAAGTTTCAGGAATTTCTAACGGTTTACCATGCTCTTCATAAAAAGCAACACCTTCTTCAATAGATTCAAATAAATCTTTTCTATAAATTAAACATTCAGGACCATCATGAAATGGCAATCCGACTATCTTATTGTCAAATTCTTGTTTATACAATAACGAACGAGACCAACCATTTGGAAAATCTTCAGGTGGATTTTTTTGTATAAATTTGGTTAAATCTACTACAGAATTTGAAGTAAAAGCTTCGGCAATCCAATCGGTATTAATCAGCGATACATCCCACGCTCCATTAGCTAATCCCTTTTCTTTTAAAATAGTATTGTATAAAGGATGTAAATCTAGTGGAACAGCTTCTAACTCTAATTTACATCCAGTTTCTTTGCAAAAAGCCTTCCAAATTTTAGCAATTGCCGATTCAAAAGCATCAAATTTTCTAACAGCTATTCTAAATTTTGTTGTTCCCATATTAGTTTGCTAATAATTCTTCAACAATCGCATTTGTATGTTCGCCCAACGCAGGAGAACCCAAAGCTGAAGTTAAATATTTTCCGTCAATTTTAATTGGACAACGGGTTGTTTTATACTCAAAACCATCACCCATTTTCACATTCTGAATCATGTCTAATACTTTAAATCCGTCGTGTGCAAACAACTCTTCCCAATCCATTACTTTTGCACACCAAATATCTGCTGGCTCTAATATAGATAGCCACTTTTCAACTGTATCTGTTGCTAAATGATTAGCTAATATTTGTTTAATTTCATCCCGTTTTGTAAACCATGAATCTCTTTCCGGATAATTTTTCAATGCCTCGCAACCCAACAAATCACCCAAAACAGGTATAGCACCCATTGCCAATGCTAAATAACCATTGGTTGTTTTGTAAACACCGTAAGGCGCACCTAAATAAGCATGAGCACTATTGCTCGCCGGTCTTACCGTCGGTGCTCCACCATCTTGATAAAAAGTTGTAACAGATTCAAATTGAAAATCAATGATAGATTCCATCATACTGACAGAAACTTTTGAACCCAATCCTGTTTTTGATCTTTTTAGTAAAGCCGCCAAAATACCTTGTACCAAATGACCGCCTGTTAAAATATCAACAATCGCCAAACCAACAGGTATTGGTCCATCGCTAATTTTACCGTTTATCCAAGTTAAACCAGACAATGATTGTACTAATAAATCTTGTCCAGGTTTTGATTTCCAAGGGCCTTCTGAGCCATATCCCGAAACATCTCCGTAAACAATTAAGGGATTTATTTTTTTAATGGTTTCATAATCAAAACCTAACCTTTCAATTACGCCTGGTCTAAAATTATGAACAAGCACATCGGCTTTTTCAATTAACTTTAAAACACGTTGCTTATCATTTGCATCTTTTAAATCGGCTTGAAAGCTTTCTTTGTTTCTATTGATAGCTCTAAAAACTGAAGATTCTCCGTTCAAAATAACATTTGAAACATATAATTGACGACAAATATCGCCTGTTTCTGGCCGCTCAACTTTTATCACTCTTGCGCCTAAATCTGCCAAACGTAACGTTGCTGATGGTGCTGATAAAAACTGACTCAAATCTATAATTAATATATCTTGTAATGGTTTCATAACTAATTTCAATTTATAGCTTAAACTCTTTCATAATAGCGTCTGTGTGCTGACCAACTCTCGGAGCGGGTTTTGAAGCATATAATCGTTCATCATTTATACGTATTGGGCAACGTGTTGTATGCACTACTTCACCAGAAAGTAATGGCAACTTTTGATCCATTGCCAACACTTTATAACCTTCGTGATTTAGCAACGTTTCATAATCATATACGGCTGAAGACCAAATGCCATTGGCTTCTAAAATTGTCAACCAATCTTGTGTGTTTTTATGGATGAGAAATGCTCTTAAAATATCCATAATTTCATCTCTTTGCGCAAACCAAGAATCGGGATCAGTAAACGTTGATAAATCTGTACAACCAATCACTTCACCTAGTTTAATTAAAGAACCCATCGCCAATGAAATATAGCTATCTTTAGTTTTATAAACCCCATAAGGTGCGCCCAAATAAGCATGAGCACAACCTTGTTTGGCTCTTTTAGGTTTTTGATTTCCATCGTTTAAATATGTTGTAATCACTTCAAACTGAAAATCTAAAGTTGATTCTAACAAACTTACTTCAACCCAAGCTCCTTTATTTGTTTTTTCACGTCGTAACAAACTAGCTAAAATTCCTTGAACCAAATGTGTACCAGTAATAATGTCAGAAACTGCTGCACCAACAGGTACAGGGTCATCGTTTAAATTACCTGTTAAATTAGCAAAACCAGACATACATTGCACCAATAAATCTTGCCCAGGTTTTTTAACCCAAGTTCCAGTTGTACCATAGCCAGTAACAGTTGCATATACCAACCTTGGATTAATTTCTTGCACTTTTGAATAATCTAAGCCTATTTTTTCCATAACACCTGGTCGGAAATTATGTGTCATTACATCGGCTTGTGCAATTAATTTTTTAATTCTTTCTAAATCTTCAGGATTCTTTAAATCTGCCGCATACGAATCTTTATTCCTGTTTACGGTATGAAAAACTAAACTACTTCCATCTAAAAATAAATTTTTTAAAGCAATTTGACGCCCTGCCTCGCCGCTTACCGGTCGTTCAATTTTTATAACTCGCGCACCTAAATCAGCCAATTTAAGTCCTGCGGAAGGTCCTGCCATAAACTGCGCAAACTCGAGTACTGTAATTCCTTCTAATGGTCTCATTTTTTTTAAATATCTAATGATTTTATATACAATTCGTTTAATTGATTTAGTAAGGCTTTTTCATCTCCGCCATGCATCAAATAATTTCTAATTGGCGCTCCTGCTCTATCTTGAAAATACATATGACCATTGTAACGAGGACGTAAAAACGCTCTGTCCAAACCTGGCAATGTATTTTTAAAATAATTTGAAGTCAAACTATTTGTGTATTCATCTGTCCACGCTTTTCTGTGTCCTGGTTGTCCGCCGCCATCAAAAAATACTGTTTTTTGAATAACTTCGCATCCTATATACTCAAGGTATTTCATAATGGTTTCCAATTCCGTTGCTTTTGCAGAAACAGCCAAACCTGTACCCCCTAATGTAGAGATTGCTCCAACGCCATTAATTTCAACCATATCATGGAAATGCAACAATTTACGCGCATAACCAACTCTACTGTAGTTTGAATAGCCATAAGCCCAAGGACAATAAGCATATTTATCGGTCAAGGTCATTGCTTCATATACTTTTATAGGATTCCAATCAAAAATTTGAGGATCCATTTCAACCGCCAAGGCTCGTAACATTTTCAATGCTTCTATCCCAATTTTTTCGCTTACAACATGTGCTGATGAAGTACAAACATCTTCCCCTAAATTACAACACATCATATAAAAATTCATCAAGGTATCTTGAGGAATTCCCGGCATTATTACCAAACCTTTTTTAGCTAAAGCTAATAATTCGTCATAATTTTTTGGTAACGACAACCCCTTTTCTTTAAGCAAATCTGGTCTACTTGAAGCAACAGGCGCAGCTGCATCAATCGCTAAAGCATATTGATGCCCGCTTGAAGTATAACTTTCATGTGAACGACCTACAGTATTTTCAGCTAAATCTTTTAGAAAAGCCTTTGGTAAATGTTCATCTAAAGGTAAAATAACGTTTGTTTTACCAGCGAAACCAGCCCAAGGATGGTCAATTACCAATAAATCGTAACGTTTTGCTAACTGGTCAATTGGCTCATCAGCAAATGCTTGTAACGACCTTTTCTCCCAAGTAATTTCAACCCCCGGATTTAATTCTGAAAATCGTTGTGCTGTTGCAACCATTGAAGTAAAACCTCTACTGTGATTCCAAGTGATACCTTTTAAGTGAATTGTTTTTGTACTCATTATAAAATTTGTTTTCTTTTACTTTTATTTTTTAATTGTGTTAGTTTATTTGTTCGCTTCAACTCTACTGAACCACCCATTAACTTTCAACCTTTTGGCTTCCGTATTCCAACTTCTAACCCCCTACTTTTATACTCTAACTTGGTACCTTCAAACTTTAAACCGCTGTTTCTGAACCCAACATGCTGCCGTAGGTCATCACAACAAATGAAACGATTAATATTGCCAAAGCTACTAACAAGGTACTGTACGTTCTTTTTGAAACTTTAACCCATTCCTTCATAATTATCCCAACCGCATAACTAAAGAAAATTAACATCGACATATGAATTACCCAACTTGCAAATTTGTAAGCACCCATTTGAACGTGACCAATTCCGTAGAAAAAAAACTGTCCGTACCAAAGTGCACCACTTAGTACAGACATTCCCATATTTAACATAAAATTTTTGCGACCAATTCCTTTTACATCTATTATTTCTTTAATAGTTCCATTTTTAACACCCGCTATTGAGAACCAAATAAAATTAGTAATAAATGCACCACCAGTTGATAAAATCAAATTGGCATTTCCTTCAAAATTACCTGCACCATATTGCCCTGCTATTTCTGCCACTGGCGCTCCAACTTCTAAAGAAATTCCGAATACCGCCGACAAAACGCCCGCAATGATAGTTAGGGTTAAACCTTTTTTCATATTAAAGGTTAACGGTTCGCCGCCATTAACACTTTCTAATTTTAAATCCTTTTCTTTTCTATACCCAGCAATTCCACAAACAATAATTCCTAACAGTGCCAAAAACATTCCTAAGAAAATAATACTACCGCCCGGACCATTAAATTTTTGCATAAAAGTTCCGTGCATTAATAAAGGAACAATGGTTCCTAAAATAGCGGAAATCCCAATAGATATAGTATATGTTAGTGAATAACCAATATGTCTAATCGCAAAACCAAAACACATACCACCAAAACCATAGATAGCGCCTAATAGCGTTGCATTAATTAATACTTCAGAAGAAGCATCACGAAACACACTCATTAAATTAGGAACAGTTAAAAAACCAATTAAAAACGGAAAAATAAACCAAGCAAACGAAGCCTGCACAATCCAATAAGAGTCCCAAGACCACTTTTTTACTTTTTGAAAAGGAACGTAACAAGTTGAAGCGGCTACGCCACCAACTGCATGAATTAAGGTACCCAATAGCGGATTTGCCATGTTTTTAATTGTATTTTGGTTAATTTATTAATTTCATATACAAATGTATATTTTATATATGAAATAACCAAGAATCGAAATTGATTTATTAAATTTGTATTTCAAAATAAAAAAATGGCTACAACAATACCTACTAAATACAATGCTCCGGCGTTAGATAAAGGCTTAGATATTATCGAATATTTGTCGGCTGAAGGAATTCCTTTAACCCAAGCGGAGATTGCAAACGGTATTAACAAAACACCGAGTGAAATTTATAGAATGTTGGTTTGTTTAGAAGAAAGAGGTTATGTAATTAGAGGTTCAAATGCAGGAAAATACCGTTTATCATTAAAAATGTATAGTCTTTCTCACAGACATACTCCTTTTGATGAATTAAAAAGAGTAGCTCATTTTCCGATGCAGTCGTTGTCTGAAACCACACGACAATCTTGTCATTTAAGTATTATGAACAATGACCAACTACTTATTATTTCACAAACAAGAAGTCCAAGCGCTGTTTCACTTTCTATTGAAGAAGGAACTCATTTTCCTATATCTATGACAACTTCTGGCAGAGTACTTTTATCTATGTTTTCTGAAGATGTAAGAAAAGATATCTTATCAAGAGATCCCCATTTTAAAAAATGGAGCAAACAAGAACAAGACGAGCTATATCAATGTGTTGCACAAGCAAAAGCTGATGGATACCGCCATTCAAATAGCGCACTAACAAGTGGAGTTACTGATTTAGCTATTCCTATCGGCTTAGATGATTCTGATTTACGTGCTGTTTTGGCAGTTTCATTATTTACTTCAAGCTTACAAAATGAATTAAATATTGAATCTATTTTAAAAGCTATGAAACATACACAACAAGAAATTAACAAGTTAATAGGAGGCTAATTTAAGAGTAAAAAAAGGTTAAATTAGTTTGTTTCTCTCCTTTTACCATTGTTCAGTTTATGTCTAGTTTTATTTAGCTGTTATTTATATATAAACTTTATTTTTACTTATGAACTTTTTAAAACCGTTGTGCTTTATGTTTTAACATCCAAAGTTCTCCAAATTATTGATAATTAATAAATCAATTAAATTCTAAAACATTAAATATAAATTACTTAAGCTCAAATCGTGAAAGAATATTAAAAGTATTAGTATATAAAATCAATTATCTTAAAAATTTTATGGCGTAAATAAACGACTATACTTTAGTTTGTGACAAAGATTATTTTTCATGTAATATGCTGTTCAATTTGTTTTAAAGTAGTGAAATTAGGTTAAATGCACTCAAGAAGAACAATTAAAATAATAATAACAACCAGTCTTATATATTTAAAAAAAGAATAGACCAAACCTAAATTAACTAAAACTATTAAAATGTCGAATAAACAAATTTACATTATACGGATTGCAGCCATTGTCGCATTGGGTGGATTTTTATTAGGATTTGATGCTTCTGTTATTTCAGGAGTTGTAAAATTTATTGAACCTGAGTTCAACCTTTCAAAATTACAATTAGGTTGGGCTGTGAGTTCCATAACACTTACTGCTGCTTTTGGAATGATTATAGCTGGTCCGATGAGTGATAAACACGGAAGGCGAAAATTATTAAAATATGCTGCTCTTTTATTCACAATTTCAGCTGTTGGTTCAGCATTAGCGGGAAACTTCTTTTGGTTAATTATTTTTAGAATGATTGGTGGGCTGGCCGTTGGAGCAGCTCTAATTATTGCACCAATGTATATCGCAGAAGTTGCACCAGCAAAAAGAAGAGGTCAATTGGTTTCTTTTAACCAGTTGAATATTGTTATTGGAATTTCATTAGCTTTTTTTACAAATTATTTAATCCTCAAATGGGGAAGTTCAGATGCTGCTTGGGCAGAATCACTCGGCTTAGGTAAATGGAACTGGAGATGGATGCTAGGTCTAGAAGCTGTACCAGCAATTTTATATTATTTATGTTTATTTATTGTACCAAGAAGTCCAAGATGGTTAATGGTTCATAATAAAAAGGAAGAAGCACTCGAGGTTATGAAAAAAGTGGTTTCCGATGAGGAAGCTAAAATTCAAATACAACAAGTTGAACAAAGTATTTCGGAAGATAAAAACAAAGAAAAATCAAAGCTTCGTGATATTTTTAAACCATCTATGAGAAAAGTAATTATCATAGGATTGGTTGTCGGAATTTTTCAACAAATAGTAGGTATTAACGCTGTTCTGTTTTATGCGCCAATGATTTTTGAACAAACAGGTATTGGTACAGACGCTTCTTTTATACAAGCCGCCTTGGTTGGTGTTACCAATTTAGGTTTTACAATTGTAGCTATTTTAACTATTGATAAATTTGGGAGAAAACCTTTATTAATAATAGGTATGGCAGGAATTGCAGTTTGTTTATTTCTGTTAAGTTATGGGTTTAGTGAAGCTACTTACACCTTGAATCAAGAAGCTATTGCAAATCTTCCTTCAGAAATAAATAAAGAACAACTTATTCAACTTCAAGATAAAGTATTTGATAATGATTTAGATTTTAAAGCCGCAATTGTACATACTTTAGGGGTTGAAAACGCAAAAATACACGAAGCAACACTTGTAACAGCTTCTGCAAAAATGAATACCTTACTAATTCTAATTGGAATTATTGGTTTTGTTGGTGCCTTTGCAATGTCCATTGGACCTGTTATGTGGGTATTATTTTCAGAATTATTCCCAAATAGAATTAGAGGAATCGCTATCTCTTTTGTTGGATTAGTAAACCTTGCTGTAGCTTTTTTAGTGCAGCTGCTATTTCCTTGGGAACTTTCCATATTAGGAAACACAATGACTTTCTTACTTTTTGGAATTTTTGCCGTTATTGGATTTGGATTTATCTGGTTTAAAGTACCTGAAACCAAAGGGAAATCATTAGAGGAATTGGAAAAATTGTTAATAAAATAATTTCATCTCATGAAAAAATATCTAATTATAATAAGTTTTCTAATCTCCAATTTCATAATAGCTCAAAATGATGAATTGTTGAGATTGCCAGCAAACATTCAACCAGAAGATCGGATTTGTTTCGCCATGTATACTGTACATGAAAACACATTAAAACTAACAGCACAATTCAATCCAATCAGAAATTTTGAAGCATTTGAGGCTTCACTTGAAATTGAAGAAAATGGAAAATGGGTTAAAAAGGCCGAAGCAACTATCATCTACCCAGGATATACTGCTCCTTTTAGAGTTGAAAATTGGGATGACACTAAAGAATTTAAATACCGCGTAAACCACGAAAACAAAGCTTTTTATGAAGGAATCATAAAAAAGAATCCAATAGATAAGAATACTTTTGTAATAGCAGCTTTAACTTGTAATTCAATTTACCCTAATCATGGTGGCGATATTTCAAAAGAAGATTTAGTTAGCAATATAAAATACTTAAATCCGGATTTAATTTTCTTTTCTGGAGATCAAGTTTATGACCATAGTGAACATTATTTATATTGGTTAAAGTTTGGTAGAGATTTTGGTGAAATATTACGAAACACACCTTCTGTAATTCTTCCGGATGATCACGATATTGGTCACGGTAATCTTTGGGGACAAGGAGGAAAAAAAGCGGATTCAAGACGAGGAATTTCAGGTGGATATTACATGTCTCCAGAATATGTAAAAGAAGTTGAACGCGCACAAACAAGCCATTTACCCGATCCTTTTGACCCAACTCCTGTTGAACAAGGAATTGGAGTTTATTATACCGATTTAAAATGGGGAGGAATGAGTTTTGCAATTTTAGAAGATCGAAAATTTAAATCTGGTTTGGATGAAATGGTAAAACACAATCCTGATATTTTTCCAAATGGCGGTTATGAGGCTATTTTTGATCCAAAAGTTGACACAAGAAAATTAGATGTTCCAGGAACCACTTTACTTGGTGAACGCCAATTAAAGTTTTTAGAAACTTGGACTACAGATTGGGAAAATACTGAAATGAAAACTGTATTATCTCAAACCACATTTGCAATGGTTGATAATTACACAGGAAAATATGATAGAGAATTATTTGCCGATTTCGATTCAAATGGATGGCCTCAATCAGGTAGAAATAAAGCTTTAACGGTAATTAGAAAAAGTTTTTCACCAATGATTTCAGGTGATACACATTTAGGTACTTTATTTCAACACGGAATAGATGATTGGAACGATGCTGGTTATTGTTTTGCAACCCCCGCAATTGCTAATTTTTGGTTGCGATGGTGGGAACCAAATGTTCCGGGTAAAAATAAATTAAAAAATGCGCCTTCATATACTGGGGAATTTTTAGATGGATTTAAAAATAAAATAACGGTAAAAGCTGCAGCAAATCCAACATTACCTGAAATAAAAGAAGGAGGATATCTTTCGACACGTGCTGCTGGTTTTGGTGTTGTTACATACAATAAAAAAGTTAGAACAATTACATTTGATTGTTGGGCTAGAAACGTTGATATTTCAAAGCCAAATACAAAACAATATCCAGGTTGGCCAGTAACAATTTCACAAAAAGACAATTTTAAAATTGAAAAAGGCTATGAATTACCTCTGCTTAATATTTCAAAAAATAACCAAGTAGTTACTGTTAAAAATCAATTTACAAAAGAAGTTATTTCTTCAATTCGTATTAATGGAAACACTTATCAACCTAAAGTTTTATATCCTGGCAACTATTATATAGAAATAGGTGAGGGATTAAATAAAAAACGATTGCAAGAAATTGAAGCCAAAGCGAAAAATAAATCTACAATCCAAATAAATTTATAACAACATGAAAACTCTAAAATTAGTTTCGATTATAGGTCTTGTATTAGTCTTTAGTTTTGTGAGTTGTAATAAAAAACAACCTAATAATTCTACAATTGACACATTAGTTCTATTTGATTTTGAGAATAATTTTGACGAATCTTTGGTTAAACCTCAAGATGCTACTTTCAAACTAATTAAGGAAGAAAAAAATAGCTTTATACAAGTTGACAACGGTTATACTTTAAGGGAAACTGGTGTTAAATTGGTGAGCTCAATAGAAAATCCTTGGAATTTAACGGGTTATTATCAAGTAAAAGCTGATGTTTCAAATACTGGAGACGAAATTATTCAAGTAGAACTTTTTGTAGGTAATGATCCAGACGGTTTAAAAAGATGGTATTGTTCAGATTATATAGATTTAAAACCTGGTGAAAGTGGTACCATCACAGTAGATTTAGCTTGGACTCCTTGGGTTTTTAAACCTCAATTAGATATTGTAGGCATGCGTGGAATTCCTGGGGCTTTAAAAACTGATATCAGTGCTATTCAAGAAATGGTTTTCTGCTCACGCTATGGAACACAACCAAATCAATTCACTATAGATAATATAAGAGCTGTTGGAAAATTAGAAGAAAGAAAACCAGATAATTTTTTCCCTTTTGTAGATGAATTCGGACAATACATGCATAAAGATTGGGAAGGTAAAATACATTCGGAAACTGAATTAAAAGATGCTGCTAAAAAAGAATTAGAAGAGCTTTCGAAAAACAGTGAACCAAAAGATTTAGGAACGTTTGGAGGATGGACTAAAGGACCTAAATTAAAAGCTACTGGATTTTTTAGAACTGAAAAAGTTGATGATAAATGGTGGATTGTAGATCCTGAAGGTTATATATTTTGGACTGCTGGTTTAAATTGTGTTGCTTCAGATGCTGTATTTACGGGTACAGATTTTAGAGAACATTATTTTGAAAAACTACCCAATTCTGAAAGTGATTTTGGACAGTTTTATTCTATCGGAACTCATACTTCTCATGGTTTTTACAAAGGAAAATCACCTTTTAAAACGTATAATTTCTACCAAAGTAACCTCTTTAGAAAATATGGTGTTAATTGGCTAGAAAAATTCCAAGAAATGGCTCATTTAAGAATCAAAGATTGGGGAATGAACACTATTGGATTTGTGTCGGATTTTGGAGCAACAAGACAACAAAAAACACCATATGTTGGCTCCATTTGGATAAGAAATACACCAAAAATTGAAGGATCTGAAGGGTTTTGGGGAAAGTTTCACGATGTATTTGATCCAAATTTTAGAATTGCGGTAAAAAATTCTGTATTAGATCAAAAAGAAGGAGCTAACGATCCTTGGTGCATTGGATATTTTGTTGATAATGAATTGTCGTGGGGTCTATTAGGATCGCTTTCAATAGGAACTTTAAAAAGTAATGCTTCTCAACCAGCAAAAATTGAATTTATTAAAGATTTAAAAGCAAAATATAGCTCTATTGAAAACTTAAATAATGTGTGGAAAACAAAACATACTTCATGGGGTGAGTTATTGAATGCTACTTTAGCCCCAAATCAAGAAAATGCAAAAGAGGATTTAGTTGATTTTTACCAAAAAATAGCTGAAACATATTTCAGAATCATTAATGAAGAATTAAAAAAAGTAGCTCCAAATCAAAATTACTTGGGCTGTCGATTTGCATGGGCTAATAATGATATTGTCTTAACTGCAGCTAGCAAGTACTTAGACATTATGAGTTTTAATAAATATGAATATTCTATTGAGCATTTCTCACTTCCAAAAGGTGTTGACAAACCTGTTATAATTGGAGAATTCCACTTTGGAGCATTAGATAAAGGAAGTTTTCACGTGGGGATTAAAAAAGCAAAAGATCAGGCTGAAAGAGGTCAAATGTATCAAAATTATATTCAAGGAGCCTTAAGACATCCAAATATAGTTGGAGCTCATTGGTTTCAATATTTAGATGAACCAAATACTGGGCGATTTGATGGAGAAAATTATAACGTTGGATTTATTGATGTTTGTGATAACCCATATCCAGAATTAATAAAAAAAGTAAAAGAAACTACGTATTCAATGTATGACTACAGAACAAATAATTAAAAATATCATAAATAAAATTATTAGATAAATGAAAAATATAAGTCAAGAAGAGAAAGACTATCTCAAAGGAGACGGTGAAACATCTAACGATAAAATCGTGTTAGATCTTTCAGGAAGTAACTGGCAAATGGAAGGTATTAGACCCAATGAAGGTGTAAAAATTGGGTTTCATCAACTAAATTTTGATATCACAGGAGATTCATTTAACTGGGGTTTTGCAAAAGTACCTGGAGATGTTTATACAGATCTTTGGAGACAAGGTAGGATTGAAGATCCTCATTTTGGGAGAAATAGCCTAAAGGCAAAATGGGTTCCTGAAAATGAATGGTGGTACAAACGTCAGTTTGATGTTCCAAAAGAAATGGACGGGAAACGTATCCAATTGGTATTTGATGGTGTAGATTTTGGCTGTGATGTATATTTAAATGGTGAATTATTAGGAACACACGAAGGTATGTTTTCCCAATTTAAATTTGATGTCTCAAATACCATTCGTTTTGAACGTTTGCGCTTTGGAACTAATGTTCTAATGGTTCGTTTACATCCTGCTCCAAGACGTTATAGTCAAGTTGCTGGTAGAAAACCAGCTTGGCATGGTGATTACTGGGTAGCCTTGCCTCCAACTGGAATTTGGAAACCTGTTTACCTAGAAGCAATGGGAAATGTTACCATTGAAGATACGTATGTGAAATCATCTATTTTAAAAGATGATTTAGCAAAATTAGATATCGATATTGAATTAGAAAATCATTTTGAGGATGAGCAAGAAGTTTTAATTGATATTGAAGTTGAAGGAAATAATTTTGAATCACAAACTTTTTCAATCAATACCAAAGCTAAATTATTAAAAAAAGGCACAAACAATTTAAATCTTTCATTAGATATTGACAATGCAAAATTATGGTGGCCTTGGGATTTAGGTGATCAAAATTTATATAATGCAACAGTTACTATTTCTGATAAGAACGAACAAATTTTAGATACAACCACTACTACTTTTGGTATTAGAGAAGTAGAGATGGTACACAATCCTGGTTTTACATTAGATGAAGTTGAAAACCCTTGGACAGTTATGATTAATGGAAAACGTCATTTCATGCGTTCAGGAACTTGGGGTGGACCTCCAGATATTTTTATGGGTCGCGCGCATCCAAGTAAATATGTAGAATTAATCAGATTGGCTAAAGAAGCTAACTTTAATAATCTGCGTATTTTCGGTTGGCATCCAGAAGAAATTCCATTGTTTTATCAATTATGTAATGAAGCAGGAATTACTGTTTGGCAGGATGTATTGCCATTGGCTAGTTTGTCGTTACCAAAAGATCAGGAATTTAAAGATGCAGTTTTTGCTGAAGCAATTTCATCGGTTAAAGCGCAACGTAATCATCCTTGTATTGTTTTACTTGAAGGTTCTGAAGAGTTATTTATGACGGCTTCTGATCCAGTTCACAACTTACAATTTGTAAATGAATTGGGTGAGGCAATAAAACCTTATACTCCTCTTCATTTTATTCCTTCATCTCCTTTAAGTGATGAAGTTGGAATGAATTTAGGCTTCAAACCTAATGAAAGTTTCCACGCGAACGACTTATTTTATGGTGAAGGAGAATTTGTAATGGAAGATTATTTCCCTAGTTTAGATTATGCTGTAATTCCTGAATTGGCAATTTCTTCTTGCCCAAATATTGAAAGTATTAAAAAGTTTATTCCCGCTGATGAAATTTGGCCTCCAGGACCAAGTTGGGGACATCATTGGACAGATTTTGACGCATTAAGAACACTGAATTTTGAAGTTGTTGGAGATCAAAGTACAGATAGTTTAGAGAGTTTTGTAACTGCTACACAAATTGCGCAAGGAGCTATTTTTCAATATGCTTTAGAACATTTCCGGACAAGAAAACCTAAAACAA
This sequence comes from Aureibaculum algae, assembly GCF_006065315.1. Classification (GTDB taxonomy): domain Bacteria; phylum Bacteroidota; class Bacteroidia; order Flavobacteriales; family Flavobacteriaceae; genus Aureibaculum; species Aureibaculum algae. The sequence continues at coordinate 4,293,060 of NZ_CP040749.1, forward strand.
GTGCCATTTGTATTTGTCATTATATCACATTTGCACCAGATATGAAATGGGGAATTGTTGATTATTATCAAGAGAAAAAATTATCTTTTGATTATGTAAGAAAAGCTTATCAACCTGTTTTATTAACTATGAAACATTATGATAGACGTTGGTTACCAGGTGAAGAATTCAAAGGTGAATTATGGGTAGTGAACGATTTATACAAATCATTCAACAACTCTAAAGCAACTATCAAATTTTTAGATAATAACAAAAAAGTTATCAAGGAAGAACAATTTGATTTTGCATCAATTGGAGGTGATAGTTCATCTAAATATATTGATGTTTCTTGTAAAGTACCAGGTGAAATTGGAGACAAGTTTTATGCTGAAATGACTTTGGTTGATGCTGAAGGCACTATTATATCTGAAAATGATTATATGATGTTGGTTGCTGACAAAATAAAAGACAGAGCTGAGTTAAGAGCTATTGGATTAGAAGCTTTTAAAATTAAACAAAAATATGGTTGGGCAAATTACTTTAGATATTTCCCAGGATTGGGTGCTGAAGAAGGTCATTTAGAAGCTGATCAAAAAATGCCAATAGCAAGAGGTTTTGACACTAAATAAAAATTATGTTTAATTACACAAAAATAGACAGACTGGGGATTATCACTTTAGATAAATCCCCAGCTAATAGTTACGATGTCCACTTTTTTAATGAGTTTGAAACTATTTTAAACACCATTGAAAATGATAAAGACGTCGCCGTTGTTTTACTAAAAAGTGGCATTCCTAAATTTTTCTGTGCGGGTGCAGACATCAAGGTTTTTGCCAGTAACACCGTTGAAGAAAACAACAAAATGGTGGCTATGGCAAATAAAATAGCGACAATGATTAGTTCAAGCTCAAAAATATTTATCGCTTTTTTAAACGGTCACACATTAGGTGGCGGATTAGAATTAGCCGTTGCTTGCGATATTCGTTTGGCTTCAAACAAAAAATTTCTAATCGGTTTACCTGAAGTAAAACTAGGGTTAATGCCTGGCAATGGAGGTATTCCACGACTCGTAAATGCAGTGGGGCATTCATATGCATTTGAAATGGTTATTTCAGGAAATCCAATCAATTCCGAAGAAGCATTTAGAATTGGACTCGCTCATAAATTATACAACGTAGAAACTGCTGAACAAGAAGCGTTGGAATATGCAAAAAACCTTTCCAAAGGACCAAAAATAGCAATGGCAACTATCAAACAAACTTTTGCCGAAGGAGTTGGAAAAAGGACACAAGATTTCCTTCAATTAGAAACTAAAATGGTTAAAAATCTTTACGACACTTTTGATGCGAAAGAAGGATTTCAATCATTTATAGAAAAACGCGAACCTAAATTTGAATAAATAAAATATACCAACTATGAATTCAACAAATATAAAACACTATTCTTGTTACATTAATGGAGAATGGTTAGATGATAACACAAGGGAAGTTATTCAAGTCGAAAACCCAGCAAACAACGAAATTTATGCCACTGTTACTGCTTGTACAAAAGATGATGTTCAATATGCTTTGGAATCTTCTGAAAAAGCACAACGTGCCTGGGCATTAACACCCGCAAACACAAGAGCACAATACATTATAGAAATTGCGAATAAATTAAAAGCTGAACGTGAACATTTCGCTAAACTTTTGGTTTTGGAACAAGGGAAAACGTATCCCGAAGCTTTAGGTGAAGTTGATGACACTATTACGTATATGACGTATTCTGCAGAATCGGCTCGCAGAATTCAAGGTGCTATTTTTCCTGCTGAACAAGCCAATAAAAGACTTTCAATATATAAAGTCCCTTATGGCGTTACAGTTGGATTATGTGCTTTCAATTATCCTTTAGCTTTAATTGGACGAAAAGTTGGTCCGGCATTAGCCACTGGAAATACCATGATTATCAAACCACATGAATTAACTCCAACTACCGCCTCTGAATTTTGTCGTTTAGTAGATGAATCAAGTCTACCAAAAGGGGTTATCAATATGGTGTCTACCAAAAATGCTGAAGCGGCCTCATTGTTAGTTGAAAGTCCGATTACAAAACTAATTTCATTAACGGGAAGTACGCGAGCTGGAAGAGCAATGTACAGAGCGGCTGCTGAAAATATTACTGGATTAATTTTAGAGTTAGGTGGCAAGGCACCCTTTATTGTATGTGAAGATGCCGATATTGATAAAGCTGTTGATGCCGCTGTAATTTCAAGATATGCAAATTGCGGACAAGTTTGTATCTGCAACGAAATGGTTTTTGTGGATGAAAAAATAGCAGATGAATTTACAGATAAAGTTATCAAAAGAACAAAACAAATTAAAGTTGGAGATCCTTTTGATAGTTCCGTAAATATGGGGCCAAATGTGAGTAAATTCGGTTTGGAACGTGTGCATAATTTGGTAAAAGAAAATGTAAACCAAGGTGCTGAATTATTATTAGGAGGTAGCCGACCGGAAGGAAAGTATTTTGAAAAAGGAAACTGGTACACCCCTACAATTTTAGGAAATGTAAAAGGTACTGATGCCACTATAAGTCAAGAACTATTTGCTCCAATTATGCCAATCGTAAAGGTAATTGGTTTTGACGAAGCATTAGCACTGGCAAACAATCGTGAAGAAGGTCTTTCGGCTTATTTATATACGAATGATTATAGAATTCATCAAAAAGCAATTGACTCGTTAGAGGTTGGAACTATATTCATCAACCAACAAATAATTGGTAATATTCAAGGGTATCATTCAGGTCACAAAACTTCTGGCATTGCAGGTGAAGATGGTGTTTACGGTGTTGACCATTACCTTCAAAAGAGAACAATTTATTTGAATTACGAATAATTCAATTAGAAAAAACTATGGTGAAGTTTAGCAAAGAACATTTAAGGTTTTTAAAAAAACTCATAATAATGTTAGTGACAATTAACATTGTCATAAGCTGTAATTCTGATAATTCAGAAGATATAATTATTGAGGATTACGTTGGTGATGTCATATTAAAAACTCAAATAGAAGTTGATGACTTTGGAAAAAAGGAGTACTTGAACATTATTGGGTCTTTATGGATAACACCGGAAGACCTATCTGACATTCAAAATCTTTCAGCCTTAAAATCACTGACTTGTATTTCTGGAGATTTAGTCATTAAATTTAGTAATCTTATAGATTTGTCTGGTTTTAATAATCTTACCAAAATTGAAGGTGGTCTATATATGAATAGCAATCCGTCTTTAGCAAGTCTAACTGGTTTAAGCAAACTAGAAACAGTGGGAACGGTTGCTGGTCGTGATATGCTCCAAATTGATGATAATAATTCTCTAGTAAATATAGATGGGTTAAAAAGTTTGACCACTATTACTGGTATATTATGGATAGCTAATAATAGTTCAATAGCTAATATTAGAGGGGTGAATAATTTAAGTACAATAAACCGTCATTTATGGATTCTTAACAATCCAAAACTAACAAGTTTAGAAGGGTTAGAAAAAATAGAATTTTTAGGTGAGAGTGAGGGCCATTTACTTATTGATGATAATGACTCTCTCTTAAATTTAAAAGGCTTAGAAAATCTTTCGATTATAAAAGGTTATATACAAATTACCAATAATAATGCTCTCATTGATTTTAATGAATTAGCCAATTTAACATTGGTAAATTATGGAGTTAATATTCAAGATAATAGTTCTTTAGTTAGTCTAGATGGTTTTATCAATCTAAAATCAGCAGGTGGATTTACGATTCAAAGTAATAGTGTTTTAGCTGATTTTTGTGGATTGAAACCATTTTTAGAAGAAGACACTTTAGATACACAATATATTGTAAACAGTAATTTATACAACCCAACTAAAGAACAAATAGTAGATGGAAATTGTAGTAATTAATATGAATTATTCAAATTAAACAATTAATTAAAATAATATGGGAATAGGAATATTTTGGGTTTTATTAGCCGCCATCATGCTTGGATTTTATGCGTTTCCAAGCAAATTTGTTAAAAATTATGCCGTTGAAAATTTATGGAGTGGCTTTTGGCTATTGGCTATGTTTGTTGTTCCTATAATTTCAACATTATTTTTAGTTGAAGGTCTTGGCGCAACCTATGATCAAGTTCCGAACTCCATTTTTGCATCCATTTTTGCATTGAGTATTTTATGGGGAATTGGCAACTTATTATGGGGTATTAGCATTTCAAAAATAGGAATGGCACTGGGGTTTTCACTATTAATTGGTGTAGCTACTTTAACAGGTTCGTTATTACCATTTTTTATGGGAGGTGCAGACAAATTAGCAACACCTGGTGGTATGCTTATTTTGGGTGGAATTTTTGTAATTATGTTGGGAATTATTGCCAACGGAAAAGCAGGTTTGCTTCGTGAAACAAACAATGATACTGCTAAAGATACAACTACCAAAAATAACATGAGAAATGGTATCATTCTTTGTGTTGTTGGTGGTATTTCTGCTGCAGGATTTAATTTAGCGTACCACGTTGCCGATAATATTGGTCATATTGGTCAAATTTCTCAAGAACAATATAGTAGCTCACCTTGGATTGCTCGTTTGGCTGTTATGCTACCTTCATTTATTGGTAGCGGAATTGCTATTATGGTGTATTTTGCTTACCAATTAACAAAAAATAAAAGTTGGGAAAACTTCAACAAAAAAGAAAGTCCTAAAAACCTTTTATTACTACTTATTATGGCAATTGTTTATTGTGCTTCACTGATTATTTACGGACTAGGTGCCTACGAATTAGGTCCTCTAGGTACATCTGTAGGTTTTGCAATATTTCAAACAGGCTGTATTATGGTAGCAAATATATTGGGATACTTCACTGGCGAGTGGGACAATGCCAGTAAAAAAAGTAAAAATTGGATGTTTGGCGGACTCGCTATTATGTCTTTAGGAATAATAATCATTGCCGTGGGAAACGGAATTCAATAATAAATATAATCTTATGAAATTTAAAATTTTAATCTGTGCACTCTTCTTATTTACATACGTAAAAGGATTTGCTCAACCAAGCACTATTAGTAACCATAATTCAAATAGCCAACTAATAACAAGTTTAGATGGTTATCAATGGAAAATGAAAATGATGCTTCCAGGAGAAGGTATAAAACATGGATTGAATAAACTACCTCCAGGTGATATTGAAACATTGGTTTGGAATCCGGCAAAAGTTCCAGGTGATGTTTATACCGATCTATGGAAAGTTGGCGTAATTGAAGATCCTTATTTTGGAAGAAATAGCGTCAAAGCGCAATGGGTAATGCAATATGAATGGTGGTATTCTATGCAATTTAGAGTAAATCAAGATTTAAGCGATAAAGTTGCTCGAATAGATTTTGAATCAATCGATCACGAATGTGATATATGGTTAAATGGTCATTTTATAGGTAGTCATAAAGGTTCGTTCTCTTCCTTTTCTTTTGACGTTACCCAAGCAATACAATCAAATCCGCATTGGTTAAAAGCTACCAATATGTTGGTTATTAGATTAGCTCCACCTCCACAAGTAAATGCGAATGTAGCCGGCTTAAAAACACCTTGGTTTGGTGATTATTGGAGAGATTTAATTCCTTTTGGAATAACCGGTTCTATTGATTTAATTTTTACAGGAAAATCAAGAATAGTAGATGTTTATGTAAAACCAATTGTTGAGAATGAAAAGAAAGTTTCAGTAGCTTTTGAAATTGAAGTTGAAAATACCGATAAAATCCCAAAAGAAAAAAAAATTACCATTTCTTTTCAAGGACAAAATTTTGAAAGCAAACAGCAAATCATAAGCTTTAAACAAGTTCTTCAACCTGGAAAACAAATTATTAAAAAGGAAATAGAAGTTGAAAATCCGCAACTTTGGTGGCCTTGGGATTTAGGAAAACCTAATTTATATAAGGCGAGAGTTTCTTTAGACCAAGGAGATATCAATCAAGATTTTAAAGAAGTGACTTATGGCTTACGTAAAGTTGAAATGGAGTGGAATCCTGGTTTTACTAAAGATGAAGTGAGTTTTCCAAGAACAACACTTATTAACGGAAAACCAATATTTATTCGTTCAGCTTGCTGGGGCGGTCCGCCAGACATTTTTGTTGGTAGAACTTCAGAAGAAAAATATAGAAAATTAATTGCTTTGGCCAAAGAAGCCAATATGAATAACATCCGTATTTTTGGGTGGCATCCACCAGAAATTCCATTATTTTATAAATTGTGTAATGAGCAAGGAATTACGGTTTGGCAAGATATTATTCCTTTAGGTACGGGAAATATCCCTAATGACCCAGAGTTATTAGAACGCATTTATCAAGAAGGAGAAAATGTAATTAAAAACAGACGAAACAATCCTTCAATAATTATGATGGAGGGTGGAGAAGAAATGTTATTAAGAGCAAGTGATGCACAATATGCAAACAATTTCTTGAAAACATTGGGAGACAGATATCAAGATATGGTAGATTTACCATACGTTCCAGATTCCCCATTAACATGTGATGTTTCTAAACAGGCTGGTTACAAACCAAAAGAAGCTGTACACGCGTTAGGTTATTTTTATCAAATGGGAAGATGGCCTATGGAAGATTGGTATAAATCGTTAGACTATCCGATAGTTCCAGAATTGGCCATTACTTCGGTGCCAAATGTTGAAAGCCTCAAGAAATTTATTCCTGAAAATGAAATGTGGCCACCAGGTCCAAGTTGGGGACATCATTGGGCAGATTTAGATCGATTGCGAATTCAAAATTTTGATACTTTCGGCGATGAAAAAACAGGATCTTTACAGGAATTTGTAGATGCAACTCAAGATGCTCAGGGAATCATTTTCCAACTATCTATTGAACATTTCAGAAGAAATAAACCTAGAACAAGTGGTATAGCCTTATGTCATTTTATTACGTATTGGCCTGATATGAAATGGGCGATAGTTGACAATTATTTGCAACCAAAACGTTCTTTTGAATTTGTAAAAAGAGGCTATCAGCCCTTATTGATTAATTTCAATTTTGAAAAACGCAGATGGTTAAATTCTGATACTTTTAAAGGTCAATTCTGGGTTGTGAATGATTATTATAAGGAATATAAAAATTGTAAAGTATCTTATATTATTGCTGATGACAACCACAAATCGTTAAAAAAATCATCTTTTAAAATTGATAAAATTGAAGAAAATAGTTCAAAACAATTTTTTGAGTTAGAGGCTAATATCCTTAAAAATGTTCAAAAGAATTTTTATGTAACGATGGAGCTTACTAGTGAAAACGGAACTACTTTATCTTCAAATGAGTACATGTTTTTAATTGGAGATAAAAAAGAAGCATCTGAAAAATTTAATGTGATGGGTGAAGAAATTAGAGATAGAAATAGTATCTATTCTTACGGAAATTATTACCAATTCTTTGACAAACTAACTGGTGAGAACGGCGAAAAACAAGAAAGCGAAAAAGAACCTGTAAAGGCAAGAGGTTTTGAATAAAGCCAAAACAGCTGTAACTTACTTAAACTAAAACCCATATTTTGAATTGATTTCGATTCAAAATATGGGTTTAATTTATTTCAAATAAACAGCTATTAACTAACAAACTTGTTAAAAAACAACAAGGTATCTTTTATATGTTCTTGCCAATATTTCCACTCATGTTCTCCATCAAATTCGTGATACTCATGCGGAATGTTAGCATTGGTTAATTTTTGATGTAATTCCCTGTTGTACTCAATTGGAAAGTCCGGTTAAATTGAGCCACTCATTCCGGAAGAAATTGAGCAGTGTAAATCAAGTGTTAAAATCGATTCAATTTGTGTGTTAAAATTAGTGTTTTTTTCTTAATTTTTTTCTCATAGATTCACCTTTTAAATTAATTCTATGTGCGGAGTGTACAATTCTATCTAAAATAGCATCTGCAATGGTTTGTTCTCCAATTACTTGATGCCATGCTTCAGTAGGTAGTTGAGAAGCAATAATGGTTGCTTTTTTCCCATGCCTATCTTCAATAATTTCCATAAACATATGTCTATTAGCACTATCAAGAGCTCTGAGTCCAAAATCATCAAGTATTAATAAATCTTGTTTTTCTATTTTATTAATCTCTCTTGTATAAGTATCATCAGCTTTAGATGTTTTTAACTTGGTAAATAATTTTTACTCAATTATCCTGATGTTACAGGAATTGGGGTCACCGCAGGTGAAAATATGCGTACTCCAATGACTGATGATGATAAAGAAAAATGGCTTTGGGAAACTTACGGATTAGGAATTTTAGATGCTAAAAATGAACAACCGACTAGAAAAGTAAATTTTATTCATCGATTTTGGTGGACCGACATGAACATTGTAAAGAAATATTGGGGTAATTATCCTGATGGTTTTGATATGAGTTTTAAGTATGCCAAAGCACATATGTACTCGGCTGTTAATCCACCGTTTTATAAATCTTTTGCCGAATGGATGAAAACCGAAAATTTAAAATCGTGGTGGAATTTAAGAAATGATGATATTTTTATTCATCGTTGGGGAGATCCAACTTATGCAAGTGCGTTTATTAAAAACCTGCCTTTAGAACAAACTGCAGGTTATCATATGGGATCTGATGGTTATGTTTGGGGAAGAGAATTTATAAGTAAGCAACCAGATATTCCACGACAGTTGGAAATTGATAAACACTGGTATAAATTTATGCTTTGGGGACGATTGGGTTACAATCCTGATATGCCTCAACAAAGATTTCAAGCAATAATTGCAGCAAAATTTCCTGAAACAAATGCTGAATTATTAATGAATACTTGGGCTGAATCTTCAAAAATAATTCCGCAAGTCACACGATTTTCTTGGGGAGATTGGGATTATCATTGGCAACCTGAAGCTTGTATGGAAATTTGGAACAACCTAAAACCCATCGATAAATTTAGAACCAATCCAACTATGGAAGGTAGCGGCATTTTAAACATTGCCGATTATGTAAAAGCAGTTTTGAAAAATGAAGAAATAAATTTAATCACACCTATTGAAGTTATAGAAAACCTAAATACCTACGCTAAAAACTCAATCAATAATGCTGATAAATTATTGGTTAACGTTACGGATAAAGAATTAGAGCAAACTTTGTTAGACATAAAATCGATGGCTTATTTAGGGCAATATTATGCCAATAAATTTAACGCAGCTTTGGAATTAGAGTTCTATAAAAATAATGGAGAACTTCAACATAAAGAAAATGCTATAAGCTATTTAGAAAAATCCGTCGATAGCTGGGAATTATACACATTCATAAACATCAATAGATATGACCCTCAAAATTTTGCACGTTTACAAACCTTTGATTGGGAAAAACAATTAGTAGCTGTAAAAAATGAAGTTGAGTTCGCTAAGCACATCAAAACTTATAAAGAAGAAAAACAGTTAAAGTAAGCTATTGATTAAAACAAATTACGAATTTAGAACAAATACTTTGTCAAAAGCGTAATTCTAAAATCGTAAATAATGACCTTACAAGTTAATTACTTACACATAGTAAGCAGCATTTTCTTTACCTTATTTATTACAGAATTTGGTATTTCAAAATGGGTGCAACAAAGTTTCTAACCGCTCTGTGAACCAACAGAAACAAGAAAATCTGAACATTTGGGACTGTGCAATATTTTGTGTTTTAGCGATTATTTAGTTGAAAAATGATTTTGAAATTCATAGGCAAAAAATTTACCTTTAAATTTTTATCTTATGAACACAGAATTAGAAAAACAGTTGGAAGCCTTACTTGGTAAAATCACTAACAAAGAAGACTTTGATCAAGTCAAAGAACAATTACTTAAACGCGGTATTGAATCACTTTTAAGAGCAGAAATGACGGCTCATTTAGGTTACCAAAAAGGTGATTCCATAATTGCAAACAACCAGCGTAATGGTTTTTCACAGAAGACCATAAAAACGCAAAATGGAGAACAACGTATCCAAATCCCAAGAGATAGAGAGGCTAGTTTTGATCCAGTTATAGTTCCAAAACATCAGTCGATCAGTCAAGAATTAGAAGACTGTATCCAATTGCTTTACGCTAAGGGTATGAGCAATTTGGATATAATCGACTTTATCCACCGTACCTATGGTGTTAATTATTCAACATCACAGGTATCGATTATTACCAATCAATTATTAGAGGACATCAAGCTCTGGCAGAATAGGCCTTTAGAAGACGTTTATCCTATAATTTGGATAGATGCCATTCACTATAAAATAAGACAGGAAGGCAAGGTTATCTCTAAAGCTTGTATGATAGTTTTAGGTGTTAATACCGAAGGGCAACAGGATATTTTGAGCATGCATATTGTTGAAACCGAAAAAGCATCTGCTTGGATGTCTATTTTAGATGATCTGCGCTCTCGTGGAGTGAAAGATATTTTCTTTTTATGCTCGGATAACCTACCAGGACTTGACAAAGCGGTAGAAGCTATTTTCCCGGATAGCATAAGACAGATCTGTATTGTACATCAAATTAGAAACTCACTAAAATACGTGAGTTACAAAGACAGAAAAGCAATAATGACGGATATTAAAGGCATTTACCAAGCAGATAATGAACAGTTCGCTTTAGAAGCTCTCCAAATATTTAAACAAAATTGGGAACATAAATACGTATCTGCCGTACAGTCTTGGGAGAATAATTGGGATAACTTGACCGCTTTTTTAAATTATCCTAAAGAAATAAGAAAACTTATTTACACAACTAATATCATTGAAAGTTTTAATGCAAGTCTTAGAAAATATACGCGTAACAAAAAAGTGTTCCCTAATGATGATGCAGCCTTGAAATCCATCTATTTAGCGGCACAAAGCATCAGTGCAAAATGGAAGAAAACACGTTTTAAATGGGGACAAATCTACAATCAATTGTATATTTGTTTTCCAAACAGGTTATAAATCAAAAAAGTTAACCTATGAATTTTGAAATTATTTTTCAAAAACACAAAATTTTGGATAAACTCGAACATTTATAAATTTTTGTCAAGTACTTAACTTAATATTTTTCTTCCAACTCTATTTTAGCCCATAAATTACTAGTTGATAAGACTGTTGCTTGCTTTAAATCTTCTGCCGCCAACCTCTTTTTACTTAAACCTTTATTACCTAGACCTCTTGTGGTAAATGCCATTGATTTTCTTGTAGACTCCTCTTCCTTCCCACCAAATATTTGAAAGTAATCCGAAGTTTCATCTCCATTATTATTGAGTTCCGTATTCCCTTGCTCTACCAAGGCGTTAAAAATTGCATTTGCTTTTTCTTTATTGCCTAATTTCAAATAACTCATACCTTGGTAATAACTCATAAATCCGCTAACAATACTTTTTCTTCTTTTATCTGGCTTGTCTTGGACGGTAGCTTTTTTAAAGAATTTTTCTGCTTCTGTCTTGTTTTCAAGAGCTTTATAAGCTAATCCTATAAAATAATTCACTTGAAAATTTCTATTGCCTGATCTTGCACTACCTGCCTCCTCATCTGGCACCTGAGCTAATAAAAAATGATCTAAAGCTTTTTGATAGTCTTTCTTTTCAAAATAGTCTAAACCTAAAGTAAGTTGAGCATCCATAATTATTTCTCGAACTCTAGAGTTTCCTTCTCTAAAACTAAATTCTTTTCCTTTTAAAAATGCCACAGCCAAATCAGATTTTCCAGCTAAGGTCAATACTTTAATTTGACTAACAAAAGCATCATCTCGTTCGCGAACAACAGTATTATTGCCTTCAAATATACCCATTCTCTTTCCTACAGGAGAGTTATTTAATTCATATAGTTTATCCAACTCTGCATAAAAAATAGCTTCCTCGTTATTTAATGCAATTGCTTTTTCATAAAATGGAATTGCTTTTGCAACATTTTCTTGATGGCGGTAATATCCCCAACCCAAATTACGATAAGCCATAGCTAATTGAGGACTATAAGTAATTGCTTTTTCCCAATAAGAAATGGCTAGATCGGGTTGTTTATTGTATAGAATATTCCCTAAATAATAATACGCTCTTCCGTCCTTTTCATTATAAGATATAGCTTTTTCAAGTGCTTTAATAGTTTCTAGACGAAATGGAAAATGAGAAGCTTCTGAAAGGTTAGACGCTGTTAAAAAAAGCTGCTTAGCTTCCTTCTTATTACCAAAATAATCTTGAATGTATCCCAAAAAATAAATAATAATCGGACTATCTCCTTGATATTGTAATAAAATAGCATTCGCTTCATCAAACATACCATCATTGAGATATGCAACAGCCAATTCCAAGTAGTTCTGATCAAAATTCCTCATTTTTTTAGTTAATGAGGTCAATTCATTTTGTGCATTTTTAGTATTTCCAGATTCTTTCGCAATCAAATAGGATTCATTAACCAAACGGAAATCAAGTGGATCTTTTTGTAACGCAATTTCTACTGTTTCTTGCGCTCCTTTAAAATCGTTCATTTTTCTTTGTAATGAAGCTTTTAAACCAACCGCTCTATTATTTTTCATATTGGTAGAAAGCGATTCATTAATTTGTTCAAGTGCTTTGCCATACTTTTTTTGTGCGGATGAAATTTGTGCTAGCTCAAAAAATGCCGCAGAATAATAGGCATAATCCCAACTTGCACGATAAAGTGTGTCTATAGCCTCTTCTTCAAGATCAAGAGCCTTCAAAGTCACACCCTGTAAATAAAGTGCTTCCCCAGTTGGCGGTCTATTATAATCATTGGTAAGCCTATTTATCGCTTTAGAAAAATATTCTCTCGCTCTTTGATAATCTCCATTTTTTAAATATCGATTTCCAATAGCCGTATTAGTTCTTGTATCAAGAGCATCTCTTTTTAACACTTCGTCATAATAATCATCTGGGTATTTATAAAATTGCTCCATTCTGTTACCCGTAAGAAATAATTCTTCCACCGAAGAAATTTCTTCAGGAGATTTAGGTCTTTCCAATGGTACTGGAAGTTTACCTATTGGTTCTAATTTTTTTGGCTGATAAGCAATAATGATCTCATTTGTATTTACATCTAATAACTCTGTAGAATAATTGGTCAAATCTTCTGTTTTACTGATTGTAATAAATTCTTTAAAAGATTTTTTAGGAGAAATTTCTATGTCTTTCTGAAAAATAACTTCAACACCTTTACGTAAAAGAATACGTGCTTTTTTCACTTCTTGTGTAGAATAATATCCTAATAAAACTTTATTACCTTCTCGTCTTTCAAAATTTACAGCAGCATTGATATTCGCATTTTTAAACCCTTCAATATCCCGTACAGGATACCAATATTGTTTCCAAGTTTTGGTTTCGAAAGGTCTAATCCATGTATAATCAGGTTGATTATCAGAAAACGCACCAACCATAATTTCAACATACGGACCGCTGGTTTCGGTCAACCTTGCTTCGGTATTTTGCCCAGTTACTCCAGAGCCCCATTCCCAAAGTTTTGCACCCTTTATAATATTATGATCTCCAATATGTATGGTTCCGCTTTGTTTGCCATGGTCATAGCCACCCATAAAATCTTCTTTTAAATCCCATGCAAAGAAAGAAGCATTTTCTTTTACATTTTTCCACCAACTCACATCAACTCCTTTTGTAAAATCTTGATCTCTAAAAACTTCTGTTGAAATTGGCCAACGCGTAAACTGATTTTTAGAATGATACGTTGCCACTTGAACACTTGGCGGAAAAATAGTTTGGTAGTTTTCATTAACGTGTGTTGCAACATTAGCCCAATTTAAAAAAGTATTTGTATAGGGTGTCGGGTTATAAATAGTAAGTTCCGCTTCAAAATAAGATTTATTAGGAGAAAGTGTTACCGCCACATTCCAACGCATTCTATGTCTTGGTTCTGTTTCGCCAATAAAAATCGTTTTGCTACCATCTTCGTTTTCTTTTAAGGAATAATCCATGGGTAAAAAAGTAGATGCTCTATGATGGTGTAGTACACACCATTCAATACCACCAGAAACCCATGCACCCGTCATTCCTATATTTGCAGGTTTTACTTCATTATTTTTATAAACAAAATTATATCCATTTGTTTTATCGGTAGCATAATATATTTTACCACCAATTTCTGGGGTAATACCAAGTTCAATGTATTTATTTTCTAGTTTAAGTACTTTCCAATCCTTTTGAACTTTTTCATGCGAAATAACATCATTTAAAGCATAGGGATAAATTTCTCTTCGTGCGCCTTGAAAACTTTCGTTAGAAAAAAATATTGGCGCATTTTCTCCTGGAGCAACTTTATAGGTCGGTAGGTTCCACTTCTCTTCTGTTAATGTAACTTGTGCTATATTCTTTACTCCACACAACAATATAAGTAGAATGAATAATTTTTTAAATAGAATTTGATTAAAATAGCTCATTATGCACCTTTATTTTAGATTTAATTTATAGGATTTACCAGTAAAATGTGTAGTAAAATTATGGTGGTATAATCCTTTCTAAAATTAAGTTGTATAGATGAAAAAATACATTTAAATTGCTATGCAAAGCATGTACAAAATTTTGCATATTGTATAATGACCGAAGAAGAACACCTAAAATATTGCCTTAAAGAAATTGAAAAAAAATTAGATTGGAAGGACTCCTCTACTTGGAAAGAATCTGATTACCAAAAACTTTCAATACTTATTTCTGAAGCTTCTACTATTTCAATTAGTCCACATACCTTAAAAAGATTATTTGGTAAAATTAAGTATCGCAAACATTACAATCCGCAACAAGCAACTAAAGATGCCCTATCATTATTTTTAGATTATAGCAACTGGGATGATTTTGTTTTAAAAAACACTTCGCTAAATTCTAAAAAAAATAAAACACAAAAGAATGACCAAAAAAAAACAAAAAAAATTATTTGGTTTTTCATTCCAATAATAGTTCTTATCATTTCATTTATTGCAATTAATCAAACGAAAAGCATTCAAAAAAATAATGATGTTTTTACGTTTAATTTGAATGATTCAATTGGCATTGTACCTTATACAGCATCCCTTAATTATGATTTCACACAGCTAGAATCTGATAGTATTTTCATTGACTTTAGTTTTGAACACCCAACTTTAGGTCATCAAATTATAAAGCCAGAAAAAAGTAGAACCATTTCTAATTTCACGTATCAAGTACCTGGATACTACCCTGTTTTATTACAAAAAAACAAAAAAACACTAGCAATTAAAAAGGTACTTGCTTTATCAAAAAGTTGGGATAGCTATATTGTTTATGAATCAGAGCTCAGTAGGTTTTGGTTAGATAATAAAATTCCGAAAATGGAAGAAAACGGTCGTCTATATTATCCTCAAGTTTATTTAAAAGCTAATGGTTTTGATTTAAATAAAGTTTTCTATACTACACACCGTCTTTTTAAACAATTTGAAATTGATGGAGATAATTTTGAACTAAAAACACGATTTAAAAACTCCAGTGAACTAGGCGGAATTACCTGTTTTGACTTTATTTTACGTTTGTTTTGCGAAAATAATACGAACCATATCAAGCTGATGGAATCAGGATGTTCTCAATTTTCTGGTATTAAATTCGGAGAAGCTGTATTAAGTGGCGAACAGCAAAATTTAGATACTTTTAAAATTAATTTGGACGATTGGAACATGCTTCATATTGTAGCAAAAAACAAAACAGTTCAAGTCTTTTTAAATAATTCTTTAATTTATCAAGATCAATACCAGCAACCTAATGGAAAAATAGTTGGCATCGAAACTCTATTCAAAGGTACCGGCATATTAGACTATATTCAAATAACGGATCTAAATACAAACAAAGAATTCATAGATGCGTTTTAAATCAAAAATTACAATACAAAACTCCATAGCCCTGATAAATTAAATTGTAAGAAGGAATATTTTTTTGATTTTATTGTCTAATATTTTTTTTAAAACAATCTGCTAATTGATCTAAGGAATACTTGTAACAACTATCTTAGAAAGAATACTGGTATGAATCTTATTATAGCAAAATGAGCAATTAAATTTATTTCGTTAGAACGGATATTTTTGAACTTTTCAATCCTTTTGATTTTGCCGTGAATTTAATCGTTCCTTCTTTTTTAGACGATTTTAAAACCGCCAAACACATCCCACTAAATGCTTTTCTATAATTTGCTTGAAAAGGCTCTACAGAAGCTGCATTACCATTGTCAACGGCGATTAAACTTCCAACACCATCTATTGAGAAATTTACTAGATTAGTTGCATTCGGACATAAATTACCATCCTTATCTTCAATTCTGATCGTGATATAGGCCAAATCTGAACCATCTGCTGCAATTTCTTTTCTATCTACTGAAAGGCTTATTTTGGCTGGTTTTCCTGATGTAAATATTTGTACTTCTTGTATCGCTTTGCCGTTTTTATAACCAACAACTTTTATATTTCCAGCTTCATAAGGCACATTCCAAGACAACCGGTATTTCGATTGAAATTTCTTTGGTTCATAGCGTAAAAAATCTACTTTTAATTCGGTCAAATCTTTTCCTTTGACTTTTTTACCCATAGACTTTCCATTGACAAAAAGCTCTGCTTCGTCACAATTGGTATAACAATACACTGGTATATTTTCTCCTTCCATCCCTTTCCAATTCCAATGTGGCAATAAGTGAATCATTGGTTTTGTCGTCCAATGACTTTGGTATAAATAGAATCTATCTTTAGGAAAACCTGCTAAATCTACTGCTCCGAAATAAGAACTTCTTGAAGGCCAATCCGCATTCCAATGTCCATTGGTGGAGTTATCCTTCCCTCCATAAGGTGTTGGCTCCCCTAAATAATCAAAACCAGTCCACATAAATTCACCCATAACGTTTGGGTTTTGTTCTTGAAAATGAAATTCAATATCAGGCGGATATGCCCAAGGTGGTCCAATAATATCATAACTAGTTACCTGTAAAGATTCGTGTGTCTGATATTTTTCGATTGGTAAATGATACACACCTCGACTACTTGTTACACTTGAAGTTTCTGACCCATAAATAGGTAAATCAGGATAATTTTTAATTTCTTCACTATATTTAGATGGTTTGTAATTCATACCAGCGATATCTACTTGCTGTGCCATATTATTGTCATACGGATCAGGATAATGATTAAAACCAGCCGATGTTGGGCGTGTCGGATCCATTTCTTTACAATAATCATTCAACATTTTTGCTACTTTCCAACCATTTTTTTTATCGCCTTGCTCTAAAATTTCATTACCGATACTCCACATAACTATGGAGGGATGATTACGATCTCTACGAATCATATCTTTAATATCTCGTTCAGCCCATTCGTCAAAAAACAAATTATAACCATTTGCTACTTTTGGTATTTTCCAAACATCAAAAGCTTCATCTTGCACTAATAAACCTAGTTCATCACATAATTCTAAGAATTCTCTTGATGGCGGATTATGGCTCGTACGGATAGCATTAACACCCATAGATTTCATCATTTGTAGTTTTCTTTCATCCGCTCTGCGATATACGGCTGCACCAAGTGCCCCGTTGTCGTGATGTAAACAAACACCATTAAATCTTACTTTTTTTCCGTTTAAGAAAAACCCTTTTGTAGAATAAGCAATTGTACGAATACCAAAACGAGAATTATATGTATCAACTACTTTACCATTTTCTGTTATTGTAGTAATAGCGCTATATAAATTTGGGGTTTCGGTATCCCACTTTTCAGGATTTTCTATAGTACAATACAGCCCTGAATTTTTAGAACTATTCGCAGGAACTTCTAATTCTTCTTCAATCGTTGCTACTGATTTTCCATCAGGGGAAAAATACTCATGTTTTACAACCACTTTTTTATTTTGTACGGATTTATTTTCAATGGTTGTTTCATTTTGAATAACTGCTTTAACATTGGTAACCGTTGGCGTGGTAATATAAGTGCCCCAATTTGCAACATGCACTGGTTCATTAATTTTTAGCCATACCGATCGATAAATCCCTGCACCAGGATACCAACGCGTTGATAAATCTTGTGGCCTTAAGCGAACAGCGATAACATTATCCGTACCATCATATTTGAGGTATTTGCTTATATCAAACTCAAAACCAATATAACCATAAGGTCTATTCCCTATAAAATTACCATTAACCCAAATATGGGCATCGTACATAGCACCTTCAAAAGCAATGCTAACCACCTTACCTTTTGCTGAACTTTGCATCACAAAATGTTTTCTATACCAACCGGTACCATGAAATGGAAGACCACCACTTCGCGCGTTGTATTTCACATCAAACGGCCCTTCAATTGCCCAATCATGCGGTAAATCTAATTTTCTCCAATTCGCATCATTAAACGTTGCATTTTCCGCTCCTTCTGCTTCTGCGTTATAAAATTTCCAAGAATCATTAAAATTGACATCTTGTGCCCATGTTGTAAATTTCCCTATGGACAGCGAGATTAAAAGTGTTAGAACAAAAAGTTTTGTGCTTTTCATTGATTTTTATTTTGAATTAAATTGATTTGCTTAAAGCGAAACACCCACAATTAGATACTTTTATTTATACTGAAGCTTTCTTACTTTTTGAATTCTATTTTAAAACCAATCACGCTCCAATTTGGTAAATGTGCAGGTTTTTTGATAACTAAAGCATCATTTTCAAGCTGCCATTGCAGTACTTCTTGACTCCCTAATACTGTTATAGCTACAACAGATTTCGAGTTGTATTTTGCCCCTTTTCCTAAAGACTTTATCCGAATGTCATTAGTTGGTTTTTCTAAACAAAAAGCATATAATGTATCTTCTCCTTTTTTAGTAAAGCGAATATCATCAGCCGTATAAGAAATATTTTTCTCATTAAATTTTGCCGTTTTTACCGTAACGGCATTGGTTGGTCTTTCACCAAATACTCCCCAAGGTCTGGTGCCGTAAATTCCTTCTCCATTTACTGCCATCCATTGTCCAATTTCTTCTAAAGTAAGTAACATATCAGGCTCTAAATCGCCTTCTGGGGTTTGCACAATATTAATTAATAAATTACCGTTTTTACTTACAATATCACATAACATTTGAATGATATACGTAGCACTTTTATATTCTTGTCCGGTTTTATAATACCAATCTCCAATAGAGGTATCCGTTTGCCACGGATGAGGATTAATCTCATCCATTACGCCGCGTTCCATATCTTGCACCCATTTCCCGTTAGAAGATTCTTTACAATTATAAATAGCCTCTAAATTTCCATTATTTACGGACATATTCGTATTGTAAAAATTAGCAATCATGCTTCTCCCAATATCTCCAAAAGGCATTTTACTGTCAGAATACAACAAATCTGGTTGATACACATTCACCAATTCGTTAATTCTTTCTAGCCATTCTTTTTGAAATTTCGGATTGTTTGTTAGCCATTCTTTATCATTTTCTGCAGTTTTAGCATGATATAAATCTTGGTATTTTGGATTATTCCCATCATAAGGAACTCCTTTATACTTTCCATCTTTATCTGCATCATGGCTTGCTTGAAACCAAGTATAGCTTGCTCCTAAATGTTCAGAAACACCAAATTTCAAACCTTCATTTTTTGCTGCCTTTTGCCATAAACCAACAATATCTTTCTTTGGACCCATTTTTACCGAATTCCAGGAATGCAACTTTGAATTCCATAGAAAAAAATTATCATGATGCGTACCCATACTAACAAAGTATTTTGCTCCAGCCTTTTTATAAAGAGCCATTAATTCTTCAGGGTTAAATTTTTGAGCTTTCCATAAAGGTATAATATCTTTATACCCAAACTTTGAGGGATGCCCATAATACTCCACATGATATTTATAATCAGCACTTCCTTCTTGATACATTTTCTTCGCATACCAATCGCCTTGACGAGGTACAGCTTGTGGCCCCCAATGTGACCAAATGCCAAACTTAGCATCTCGAAACCATTCCGGGTATTTGTAAGTAGCCAGTGAAGCATCTGTTGCTTTAAATGGCCCATTAGCAATCGTTGTATTATTCTGCGAGAAACTGATTCCTGTGATTAAAAAAAGGAGTAAAATCAATTTTAAGTTGTGTTGTATTTTCATACTATTCTAATTTTTAATTTATTTAAAAAATCAATCCACATGAGCATCAACGGCACCACCTATATTATTTTCCTTATATCCTGTTAAAGTAATTTTGAATGCATACGCATACGAAGGCGCTATGTTACTTGGCGTTTTAATAACTAACCCTTTTTCATTTCTTTCCCAAGATATTTTTGCATTACTCCCCAATAATTCAATATTTTCTATCGTAGAATTTAACACACCTAACTGGGTACTAAATGATTGTATCACAATTTCATTTTCTGGCTTATCCATGACAATGGCAAAAAATTCTTTACCAGATTTTTTCGTAAAACGGATATCTTTATTCGTATAGGCTATCTTAATTTTCTCTACTTTATGACCTCCTTCTGACAACCGGGTTGGTCCTTCGCCAAAAACTGTCCACGGACGTGTAGCATAAATTGCATCTCCATTTATTTTTAACCATTCTCCTATATGAATCAAAAGATCTTCCATTTCTTTTGGAATAGTTCCATCTGGATTTGGAGGTACGTTTAGCAACATCAAACCATTTTTTGATACGATATCTATAAGTATGTCAATTAATTCATTAGGGGTTTTAAATTCTGCACCGGGACGATAAAACCAAGCTCCTGGAGAAGTATCTGTTAACCAAACATCTTGTTTTGGTTGGTTTGGTCGTCCTCGCTCATAATCTTTAACTGCAGTATTTTCTGGGAAAGTACTTTCCTTATAACAAACCACCACATCTTTATCCCATTCTAAACCTTTGTTATAATAATATGCTAAAAACTTTTCACGAGATTCTTCTGTCATATTTTCTAACCACCAGTCAAACCATAGTAAATCTGGTTGATATACATCTATAAATTCTTTCAATTTCGCCCACCATTCTTTATAAAAACGCTCATCTGGAGTTTTGGAATCTAACGCGTGAGGATTCGTATATAAATCATAATCTTTTGGATCAACTCCTCTATGTTGGTGTGCTGGCGCAAAATATTGCCATGTAAATGCATGATGAAATGATCCCATAAATTTCATCCCTCTAGCTTCAATTTCTTTTTTTAATGCTGCCGAAGGGTCAATTCCGCCATAATTCATAGAATTCCAGCGTGTAGATTTTGCATCCCACATAGCAAAATTATCGTGGTGCATCGCAACCGGCCCTGCAAATTTTGCTCCTGAAAGTTCAAATAATGTTGCCCATTTTTTGACATCGAAACCTGAAGTGTCAAATTGCTCAATTATATATTTGTAGCCATATTTTGCAGGATTACCATATTTCTTTTTATGGTGTAAGTAGTTTGACGTTGGTTTGCCGTTTTTTGTTGGAACTTTTTTTCCATCTTCATACATTTTCATACCATGCCAACCCGCATAAAATGTATCAGGATCTGTACCAACAAATGCCGAAGAAACAGGACCCCAATGCGTGTAAATACCAAATTTAGCATCTTGAAACCAATTTGGAGCTGGATTAACCTTTTTTAAAGATTGCCAAGTGGGTTCGTATTTTTCATGTTGCTGCTCTTGAGCAAAAACAATACCTCCTAAAAAAAATATTCCTAGAGAAAGCCTTTTGAGAAAACAAAATTGCATACTTTTTAATTTTCAATTTGAAACAATAAGCCACAAATGTGATCATATTTTACGGCTTTACTTTTCACAAAAATAAAGGAATCGTATGCTCTACATATGAACAAATGATTTTCTTTGCAGCATATATGTTTTTTACCTCTGAAAAACACTTGTTTTTTAATACATTTAATCGTCTTGCAAATATCCGCTATTTCAACTTTTATTTTAATTGGATTGTTTTTTCTTGAGGAATAGCAGCCCCCAACTCTATGGCCAATTTACCAGGAGAAGCATTTCCAACTATAATTTTATAAGCTCCTTTACGCCAAACTTTTTCTCCTTTTTGATTAATCATTTTTAAATCTTCTGGCATTAAGGAGAAGAATATATTTTTTGTTTCTCCTTTTTGTAGAGAAACTCTTTTAAAAGCTTTTAAACTATTAAAAGGAACTCCATCCGCAGTATTAATCGGAGAGATGTACAACTGAATCACATTATCAATAGCATAATTTCCAGTATTTTTAACAGTAACAGTAGCGGTTAACGTTTCTTTCGGCTTTAAGCGTTCCGCATTCAATTTTAGATGTACAATTTCTGTTTTAGAATAGGTTAAGCCAAAACCAAAGGGATACATCGGTTCTTTTGTCATGTACTTATAAGTTCTTTCTTTCATAGAATAATCTTCGTATGGAGGCAACTGATTTACGTTTTTAGGAAAAGTAATCGGTAAATGCCCCGAAGGAGAAATATCTCCAAATAAGATATCTGCAACCGCAGTACCTCCTTGTTCTCCAGGGTACCAAATTTGTAAGATAGCATCGCAATGCTCTTCGATACCTTCTAAAGAAACCGGACTACCACTTGCAATAACCAATACCAAAGGTCCTTTTTTCTTGGCTGCAATTTCTTTAACGTAATTGATTTGATTCTCCGGCAATTTCAAATCCACTTTATCCCCTACATTTTCAGCAGCAATTGCATCTACTTCTTCTCCTTCTCTATCTGCTGACAAGCCCACTACACAAATAGTCACATCTGACTCGGCTGCAACATTTGGCGCCCAGTTTTAGGATTGATATTTTTGTGAAATGGTAAAGCGCCACTTCTATAATTTAATGAAGAACTTAAGGAAACTGCATCTGCAATACCCGACAAAATGGTTACCACGCTAGAACTAATTCCGTAATAGTTACCCATTAATACATCAGATGAATTTGCAAAAGGCCCAGTGACATAGGGTACTTTTATATCCTTAGAAAGTGGTAACGTATTATTTTTATTTTTTAATAATACGATTGATTTTTGAGCTGCTTCTCTAGCCTGCAAATTCCGGATAAAGTATACCACCTATTCCGGTATATTGCGACTATGGGTATTAGATGACATTGATTGGTCAAATTTTTGGCTAAATTCTTTATCATTATTGATATACCCGACACACTCTTGTATATCTAACTCCGTGGTTCTTTTATCACAATTTTCAAGATTTTTTGACTCATTTATCAGCCAAAATGTGGAAGACATAAATGTTTTATTCGCTTTTAAACTACACTCATAATAGCCAAATTTCTTAGAAAAATTCGAAGCTACATAACCTCCACTATGTGTAAATTCATCGCCATTTTTGGTAATCGCTTGTGGCAACAAATCAGATGTAATTTCTAAATTTCCATTATTTACACTAACACTATCTGCAACAAACAAACCTGGTGCTCTCCCGATCCATCCGCCAGATGTAGCCCATTTTTTACTATCGATTTTCTTTCCATTGAATTCATCCGACATATTTTTTACTAATTTCCATTTTTTGTGAGATGGTTTTGGGTCTTCCCCTTCACTAAATGTTGGTGCTTTTTGTGCAAAAGTTTGCGACACGCCAAACAAGGCTATGGCTAAAAAAATTTGTTTCCAGTTTTTTTTTGTAATCATTTGTGAAATTTTAATTATTTGAATTCAAACATATTTTTTAGTACTCTCAAAGGCTATCAAATGATATTAAGACAAGTTTTAATGATTTTTATTAGCCTTTATTACTTTACATCTAATTGTATCACAGCACTCGAAAAGTTCTCCGTTGTCGCTTTTATTTCTGCTTTACCTACAACATCCCGTTTGCTTTGCACAATTAATAAACAACGACCTTTGCTAGTCATCAATTCATTGGATTGAAAATTTTGAATATTATCTCCTGCTCCATTGTCAACTCCTAAAATTCTCACGGAACCTTTTACATCAAAAGTAACTTTTGCATTAGATGTTTTTACCAAATTACCATCTTTATCTACCAATTGAGCAACGATGTGCGCAACATCATAACCATCTGAAGTTAGCTCTGTTTTATCTGTTGTAATCTGTAAACCAATCGGCTCTGAAGTAGTGCTGAGATTTGCTATAATCTTTTGCTTAGCAAACCCTGCTTTTGCCGTCAAGACTCCTTTTTCATATGGCACAACCCAACGAAATATTCTATCAGGACATTCGGACATACTCCGACTTCCTAAAGTTTTATCATTTAAAAACAACTCGACTGTAGCTAAATTCGATGCCACTTCTACTAAGATAGAATCTCCATCTTTGTAGTTCCAATGTGTATTAGTATTTCGCCATTTATAAGAATTTTTATCTTTTGGGATGGCTTGTCCAGATAACTTATCCGCTAAGAAACTAGACTTTTCTAAAGGTAAAGTTCCTAAAGAAATGTGCGGTTCATCTACCCAAATACTTTTAAAATAATTATACCCTTGCAATTTAAATCCAGCCAAATCTAATATTTCTCCCCAACCACCTTTTATTGGCCATTTTTCATTACTCTCTCCCATATAGTCAATTCCTGTCCACATAAAAATACTAAAGACTCCAGGGTTTTCTAATACTTGTTTCCAATCATCCCAACCACCAGGGCATTCGGTTATGGTTACTTGTTTGTTTGGAAAGTGCTTTTGTGCCCAAGGAATAATACTATTTCTATAACTAAAACCCGCAATATCGATGGCATCTGCATAACCACTAACTAAACTTACTTGTGGAATTATTAAGTTTGCAATAGTTGGTCTAGTGGTATCCAACGATTTTATCCAGCCATTTAATCTTTTTGCTGTTTCTGCTAAAATATGCTCCTTTTTATCCCAACTATTATAGCGTTGTTTTAACTCTTCTGGAGAGTATATTGGTAAACCGCCCCAAAATCCTTCTGTCTTTTGTGGATCATTAGGATCTGGCCATAAGCCTGTTATATATCTGTAGTGTAAATACGTCCATTCAATTTCGTTACCGATACTCCATTGAAATATAGAAGGATGATTTCTGTCGCGCAAAATGGTTCTTTTTAAATCACTTTCTCCCCATTTTTGGAAGTGATTGGTATAACCTCTTGTAATAGAGTCAACAATTCGGTCATGATAGTTCAGTCTTTTATCTTTTGGATAGTCTAACTCGTCAAAAATTTCATCTTGAACCAAAAAACCCATTGTATCACATAAATCTAAAAACTCTTTTGAAAAAGGATTATGAGAAGTACGGATAGCATTTACGCCAGCTTCTTTTAATTGCATTAGTCTTCTTTTCCAAACTCCTTTCGGAACTGCAGCTCCTACCAAACCTCCATCATGATGCAAACAAACACCTTTAACCAGTGTAAATTTATCGTTTAAGAAAAATCCTTCTTTCGCTGTAAATCGCAAAGTTCTAATACCAAAAGGTGTTGCATATTGGTCAATAAGCTCATCATTTATTTTTAAGGTAGAAACAACATTATACATATTTGGATTTTCTGTATCCCATAATTTAGGAGAAGCAATCTGGATATTTTGTTTGAACACCTCTTGCCCATTACCTTTTACAGTTACCTTATCTTCTTTTTTAGCGATTTCTTTACCATTGGCATCTAAAATTACAGATTGTAAAATAATTTTAGTTTTCCTTTTTGCTGTATTTTTAATTGTAGTTTGTATTTGAACTGTTGCCTCATTAGTAGTAACTTTAGGCGTTGTAACATAAGTTCCCCAAATAGGGATATGTGTTTTATTAACCGTAATTAATTTTACATTTCGATAAATTCCACTACCAGTGTACCATCTAGAATCGGCATAGCGTGTATGATCAACCTTAACAGCAATAAGATTATTTTTGCCATCTTTAGTTAGAAATGGAGTTATATCAAAATAAAATGGAGAATAACCATATGGGTTTGCCCCTAGTTTTTTTCCATTTAACCAAACTTCAGAATTATTATAGACCCCATCGAATAGTATAAATGCGGATTGATTTTCTTCTAAATTAATTGAAAATTGTTTTCGATACCAGCCCAAACCTCCTGGCAAATAGCCTGTGGCTCCCTCTAGTTTTTCTTCAAACGGAAACTCAACACTCCAATCATGAGGTAAATTTACATCACGCCATTTCGAATCATTCAAACCTCTTGAAAAAGCATCTCCTTTTTGATCTAAAGAAAACTTCCAATCAAAGTTAAAATCTTGTTCACGTTCTACTTGGGCATACATTTGAAATGTGAAGCACAAACACAACAAGAGGCTCCATTTTTTTATACTAATTAACTGTTTGGTCATTCTAAAAAAAATTAATTGATTTCTACTAGGTAAATATAGATTATAGCCTAATTTTAAACACTAACAAATGATTTTGTAGATAACATATATGGTTTTTTAACACCATTACTATATTACATAAAAAGACGCCCTCAACAAATAAGTGACTGAAAACGTAACTATTATCATTAAAATAAAGAATTTTAATATAATCTAATTACCATATTCTATACTCTATAAAAACTCAACAACTATTTTTTTCTTTGTTTTTTAAGCAGATATAACAATGCAACTTTCTTAAGAGTAATTCGTCAGAAATAAGTAAAATTTAGTAAAAAATTTTAATTTTTAAGGGCTCTTTGTATAAAGGATTCTCTGTTTTTTTCTTCTAAATGCACATGTTCAATATGTGCATCTGGCCACAAAGGTTGAACGGTTTCTAAAGTCCAAGTTTTGTATTTTTCATCTAATTCTGCAACTTTATCAGAAAATTCATTCGAAATATCATGATGCTCGTATGGGTCTTTTTCTATGTCAAACAACAATATTTTTTCTTTATATTCTGAACGAACTAATTTATATTTACCACTTCTCACAGCGTATCCTTGACCACCGGAATATCGCCAATAGAGAGTTCTTTCAACCATATTTTTATTCTTTTTTTCTATGTATGGCAACAAATCAACACCATCTAATTGTTTGTTTTTGGGAATTTTTATGCCAGTAGCTGATAAAATTGTTGGATAAATATCTAAAGCAATAATTGGATCATCATAGGTTCTACCTCCCTTAATTTTATTTGGCCATGAAACCAAGAAAGGCTCGCGAATACCCCCTTCAAATAACATTCCTTTGTGACCTCTATAAGGTCCGGCACTTGCTCCGCTCAAATGAGGTCCATTATCACTATAAAAGAAAATTAATGTGTTTTCATATTCTCCGACATCTTTTAATTTTTGAATTACTTTTCCTATTCCAGCATCCATTCCCACGACCATTGCCGCATAAGCTGCTCGCTTACCATCTTCTATATACTTTACTTTATCCGTATATTCTTTGGTGGCTTGTATAGGCTCATGTGGTGCATTATATGCTAAATACATAAAAAACGGCTTTTTATTCTTGGCGTATTTGTCGATATATTTTACAGCTTCATTAGAAAAATCATTGGTTAAATAAGTTTGTTCACTTACAGGAACAGGAACGCCATTTCGTAATACTCCTAGCATTTTAGATTTATTCCCAAGATATCCCCAATAGTTAAAGCCTCCACCGGAAAAACCATACCAATCATCAAACCCTCTGTTTATAGGCCAAAATTTCTCTGCATTACCTAAGTGCCACTTACCAATAGCACAAGTTTGGTATTCATTTTTTTGTAGCAATTCTGAAATCAATAATTCATTTAACGGAAGTCCTATATTTGATGAATCGTCTTGAACTTCATTTTCTGGATTATTTTCGTGACCAAATTCTTGTTGATAGCGCCCAGAAAGCAAACCCGCTCTGCTTGGGCTACAGTACGGATGTGTAGCATATCCTTGACTAAAAACAACACCTTCTTTCGCCAAATTATCTAAATTGCGAGTAGGAATATCTGTTCCTCCATTAAAACCAACATCGCCCCAACCTTGGTCATCGGATAAAATAATTAATACATTCGGTTTTTTGTCTTTTTGAGCAATTCCTGCATAAGAAATAAGAAGTAACATAACTAGAATTAGATAATTTTTCATTGCTTTGTCTATTTAATAGAGGGTTCAAATTTATCTCAAGAATATTAATTGTTGTTTCACAGATGATTTTATTTGAAAAACATATGATTTTTATTCGTAATAATCCCAAAAATCGCAAAGTGTTGGATAAATATCATGGATGTAAGATAACCCACTATACTTCGTTCCCTTTTGCTGAACAAAACCTCCTGAGAAAATTAAAGGCACATGAATTCCGCCTTCTTCATAAACATTTGGTTTTTGGGTTTTGTTACTTTTTTGTGCCTGAGATGACCAAGCAATCGTACAAAAAAACAAAAGGAATCCTATTTTTTTTATTTGATTTTTGCAATCCATATTTGTGCTATTTTTTATTGGATATGTAATGGAGTAATATCCTTAAAAACTAAAGGTTATTGCTGGAATTTTTGAGCTACTTACCAGCTTTGTGTTTTTTTATTTTACCGATCTGCGCTACCATCAATGCCATAAGTTGTAGAAACTTTGAAAAACTATTTTCTTATGAGTTGTTTTTCCGTAAAGCTGACATTGTTTACGGTGACAAATCCAATGGTATCTTGTATTACGTCATCAAAAACAATTGGCGCTCTATGGTCAAAACTTGCCACCTTTAATTGGATGTTTTGTAGGGTTAAACCTTTTACATGACGCGCATAAATTCCGCTTGACGGCAAAGTTCCAATTAAACTAAATTCTGGCCACCAATCTCCTAAAATATCTAATGTATATTCTTTTATAGAATTGTTTGCATCCTCTTTGGTTCCTCCACCTGCAACTGTCATTTGAATATTATTTAATTGAATATCGTTAATATATCGATTTGGCATACCAGTTATAAATATGGCTGAATTTTTGTCGAGCATACTATTGTCGATAATCATTCCATTAAAAATAAAATTGTGCATTGCTTTCATTGGCGCCATTTCTAAAGGAGCATCAACACCTGCACGCTGTTGGCAAAAAGTCATAAAAATAGGGCGAGGAACATTTCGCATTACTAAATTAGAGAAGGTTATATTTTTCATTTCTCCACCTTCATTCATTTGTATTTTTAAACCTGAATCTTGAATATCATGAAAAGTGCAATTACTAACCGTAACAGAATCAAAATCTCCTCTAGACGCCAATCCTATGCGCATTCCCGCCCATTTACTTGTAAATACACAATTGGTTATCGTTATATCTTTACAAGGTTTATCTACTCTTGAAGTTTGTAAACATATAGAGTCATCACTGGTATCAAACGAAGAATTAGCAACTCGAACATTGGTGCATCCATCAAAATCAAGTCCATCACCATTATGATTTACCCTACTTTTTATTTTGATTCCATCTACCACGATTTCATTACAATACAACCAAGCCGAAGTCCAAGATGCAGGATTTATAATAGTAACATCTCGCATGTGCACTTTCTCACAATTCAGAAAACGCATGAGCATTGGTCGCCCAGTAATTTTATTAAAATTTTTAGCATACCCGTTACCATCGATGGTTCCATAACCTTCAATGGCAAAAGATTTAGCATTCTTAGCAAAAATTAAACAACGATCCAAATGGGGTTCGTTTTTATAGGTGTTTTTATGTGTAACTGTGCTATAATCTGCTATATCAGGACTTGCTAATAAAGTTGCTCCATTTGCAATGTGCAGCGTTACAAAATCTTTTAAATAAATAGTGCCAATTACCACTGTTTTTCCAGAAGGAATAATAACGCTACCACCTCCATTTTTGCTACAAGCATCAATTGCGGCTTGTACTTCTTTGGTATCTTTTGTTTTGCCATCCGCTTTTGCGCCATAATCCAAAACATTGAAATCTTGGGCAAAAAGTTGTATCTGAATTAAAAACAACAGAATTATTAGTTTAGTTTTTATCATCTCTTCTTTTTCAGGTAATTAAGTCGCTCTTGTACCAATTTATCTTGTTGTACAATTGCTTGTATTTTGGTTGGCTCTATTTCAAAATCAAACCCGTAATCAAAGGAATTTAAAAGAGTAATTGAATTTAAAATAAGTAATCCTTCAGTCGCATCTTTAGTGGCATATAAAGCATCAAGCATAACTTTAGAAGGATTCTTAACTTTTATAAGTCCGAGAAACTCTGCTGCGCGAACTTTATTTATTAATTCGGTATCATTTTTTTCTATCATTTTTATTTCTGGAATAAAACTTTTTGCTTTATCTGCAAAACTACTACAAACAATAATGCTCCAATACCGTTTCCATGGATCTTTAGATTGCAAACCTTCTTTTATTTTAGGTGCTGCTTTCTTATAATCTAAAAGCATCCAATTGGCCGTTGTCCTATAATCTTTAATTTGCTTTTTATGTGCTTGACCAAAAGCCACTGGATTATCAAAAGCATTTTTAATTAGATAAAACTCTGGATAAAACGATAAGTCTGGCATACCTTTTTCCCAAACTATTAATTTGTTTCTAAGTTCTGATAGTATTTTTTTATAGGAAGCTTCTGAAGATAGATCTTTAGTTTCAAACGGATCGGCTTCTACATCAAACAACATCTCCGCCTTTCTTGGTTTAAAAAATTGCTTTTGTATTGCAATCAATTCTCCAGCTTCATAAAGGGCTTCCCATTCTTGATAAGCTACTTGTTTATAACGATAGTTGTTTGTTAAACCATCAAAATTAAAAGGTTGATAACTTCGAATATATTTATATTTACCAACTCTGACAGAACGAACCATGTCATATTTTTCGTCAAATCGATCAGCATAGCCGTAAGTTGTATTTCTAGATTCTATTTCTTTTTTAGTAATTACTTTTCCTAAAAAAGGTTTTCCATCCAATTGTTTTGGTATTGTAACTCCTGCTAAATTTAATACTGTTGGTGCTAAATCAATAAAACTAACAAAACCATCTACTGTACCTCCTATTTGAAACGGAGTAAAATCACGATATTTTTCTGGCACATAAACCACCATTGGCACATGTAATCCTGTTTCATAAACATACCCTTTACTACCTGGTAAAACACCACCGTGATCTCCATAATAAAATATAAATGTACTCTCTAATAAGCCGTCTTCTTTTAATTGCGAAACAACTTTACCTACTTGTTTATCCATTTCTACATGCTTATCTCTGTAATAAGCATTAGCAAATTCAAATATTTTTGTTTTAGGATGATTTGGCTGAATTGTATTCTTATTTTGTGAAGTGATAGTTGCCAAGCTCTCCATTTCTTCTTTGGTATAATGCAAACTCGATTCATGCGTTGTTTCTATATTGAATACATGAAAAAATGGTTGTCCGTTTTTTCTATTTCTCCAAGTAGCAGTTTTTGAAGAATCATCCCAAACTCCAGAATCTTTTATAAAATTATAATCTTCTTTACTATTATTTGTAGTGTAATATCCTGCATCACGCAAGTAGGCCGGAAACATTTTCAAATCCGTTGGCATTGGCACTAACTTATTGCGCCTGTGATATTGAGTTCCTGTTCTTGGCGCATAGCTACCCGAAATAATTGTTGAGCGCGCTACACTACACACGGCTGCATTTGAAAATGCATGTGTAAAAAGTAAACCATGTTCTACTAACTTTTCGATATTTGGTGTAGCAACACCGTTCTCGTCAAATAACTTCATGTAGTGTTTAGAATTATCTTCGGATACAATCCAAACTATATTTGGTAGTGATTTTTTTGTATCATTTTGACTATAAAAAGTAGTTGCGTAAAAAAGCACAAAAACCACTACTTTCCATTGGAATTGTTGGGGTTGCATTTATTCTAGGTTTTTAATTTTTATATCTTTAAACTCAATACCTTGCCCTTCTGATTGCAAACCAATATATCCTTCTGTTAAAGGTTTACCATCTACTTTTATTACAGGATCATAACCGGTAATAATATCTCCACCAATATGCGGTTTGGTATATCGTAATACTTCTTTTCCGTTTACTTTATGAATAATCAAAGAATCTTTGTACACAATTAATTCCCCATTTTGCCACTGATTCCATGGGTAAGTTTTAGAAGATGAGCTTATGCAGTGTCGCGGATCTACTTTGTTTTCAAAAATAACTTCTGTTCTTGGAGAACACATGTTACCAGTTGGTCTTGGCTCGTTTTCTTTTTCTGCTGCTAGAATTTGATATTCTACAGAAATAGGCCAATTTTGTTCTTTTAAAATAGTTTTTGGATCTTGTGAATGAAACATAACACCACTATTTCTGTAGGTAAAATGTGGAGCGTCTTCTAGCCATTGGTCTGTAAATTTATAACTGAATTTTAGATGATAGGATGAAAAAGATTCGTTAAAAAACAAGTGACCATAGCGCATTCCAAACTCTCCGTCATAACCAACATAATTTACTTGAATCTTCCCATCTACTACCCTAAACGTATTCGCATAATTATCGCCAACTTCATAATGATACAATTTAGGAATCCATCCCTCCAAATTCTTACCATTAAAAAGGCTTCGCCATTCTACATCTTGTTCTTTCTCTTTTTTTAACTGTTTTTCGCAAGACCAATTTGTAATAACAATAATTATAAGTAAGGCTAATCTTTTCATTTTATTCTTCTAAATTTAACTGTATTTTGGATTTCATAGTACTAGTTTACATGCGCAGATTAAGTACCCAGATACAAAACCTTATGCTTTTTGAAATCTTATTTTGGTTCTATTATCATATTGCTTTCCAACTGACTTTCAGCAGTATACCGATATACTTTCGGAGCTTCTGTTCCTCTTGCTTTCGTAATTTCTGTTTTCCAAGCGCTTTTTAATCTATTTAAAACTGCTTCATTTTTTGAATCTTCAATCACATTATCAAATTCTTGTGGATCGGTTTTTAAATGATATAATTCTTCATATACCGGTTGCTCACCTTGCAGTGGAGATTCAACAAAATCTCGATAGGTTACCAAATCAATATCATGCACAACATACAGCATTTTGTTTATTGGAATACCAAACTGCTTCGCCACTTTTATTTTTTTACTTGCAGAAATAGTATTGTTTTTATAATAGCGAATGTATTTCCATTCTTTATCTTGAACAGCTTCACACCTGGGGTTACCAAACTGCGTGGACCATAAATTCTCTGTTAACAAATAGGTTCTAGGTTCTTCCTTTTTACCTTCGACCAAGTTTATTATACTTTTACCTTGAAAACTGTTTGGCAATGAAACTCCCCCATAAGTCAACATGGTTGGTGCTAAATCAATAGTCTGTACTAGCGCGTTTGAAACGAAACCTCTCGATTTTTTTTTCAATCGAGGATCCAAAATAATAATTGGCACATGCGTGGTTTTTTCATAACACAGTGCTTTGCCACCAAGACCCTGCTCGCCCATAAATAAACCGTGATCAGAAGTGAAAATAATTATGGTGTTATTATCTAATTTCAAATCATGTAGCTTTTTTTGTAATTTACCAACCAATCGATCAATTCCTGTCATCGCCTCTAACTGGCGGATATACCTTTCTTTTTGTGCTTGAGGTGTATCGATATAATTATAACCTGATTGCCTATCTTCTGCTCTAAGCAAATCTGCAGGCAATTTTGGTGTTTTTATAGCTGCTTTGGCGATATATCCTTCAGGTAAAGGAATTTCCATATCACGATACATAGTTTTATAAATTGCATCATCGGTAGGTTTCATTTTCATCGTACTCGTACTTGCACCATGTGGCAAATTGAAATTAATTGACAATAAAAATGGTTTGTTATCAGGTCTCTTTTCTAAAAAATGGATTGCTCCTTTTAATTTTCTCGCATTAGAATCTATAAAATCATCAACTCCTTCTTGAATAACTTCGACTTGTGTATCTGCAATAGCATCGTTAAATATTTCGTGTATTTCTTTAGGATAAAATCCCAAATGACCATGCCCGGCATACCAGTAGTCAAAACTTTTCTCCATCACACCACTTTCATAACCACCTTTGCCAATTGGCACGTGATTTTTACCAATCCAACCTGTGTAATACCCTGCTGATCGCATCAACATAGGAAAGGAATTTTGCCAAGCCTCATCAGAAACACTAGTTCCTGAATTAAAGTTTACAGCATGTTTTCGTTCAAATTGCCCCAACAAAATGGAAGTTCTGCTTGGGGTACAAATAGCGCTAGTAATATGTGCATTGGTAAAGAGCACGCCTTCTTTAGCCAATTTATCAATATTTGGAGTTTGCACGATAGAATTACCTGTGCACCCTAACATATTATATGATTGATCATCAGTTAGTATAAATACAATATTTGGTTTTTCTTGAGCATTTGCAAATGCATAAATTGCAAAAAATATAACATATAAAATGTGTTTTAATTTTTCCATTTTAATTCGTTGTTTTAACCGTGAGTTTTGTTGCTTCTAAATTATTCGAACTTGCTGTAATATGAATTTCACCGGATTTCTCAGTAGATTTAACTACCAATAAACACAAACCTTGAAAAGCTTTTCTTTCTGGTATTTGAAAAGATGCTAAAGAATTTGCATCTCCGTTACCTACTGCCGCCAATTTTCCTAAACCTGCAATAGAAAATGTTACCAAATTATCAGCATTCGGACATAAATTTCCTTCCTTATCTTCTATTCTTACCGTTATAAAAGAAAGATCTTCATCATCTGCATTAATAACAGATCTATCTGCTTCTAATTTTATTTTGGCTGGCACTCCTGCTGTATTAATCTGTTTTGTAGTAGCAATCTCACCGTTTACATAACCCACAACTTTGATAGTTCCTGGTTGGTACGGCACAGCCCAAGAAAGACGATATTTAGTTTTATACATTCCTTTTTCAAAGTCATGAAACTCTGAAGGAATTTCTGTAAAATCCTTTCCTTTTATTTTCTTACCGAAAGATTTCCCATTCACAAAAAGTTCTACTTCTTCACAGTTTGTATAAGAATAAACCGGAATTTCTTGTCCTTCTTTCCCTTCCCAATTCCAATGTGGCAATACATGCACCATTGGTTCGGTAGTCCACTGACTTTGATACAAATAATAACGATCTTTAGGAAAACCTGCTAAATCTACCGGTGCGAAATAAGAAGAACGTGATGGCCAATCGTCATTCCAATGACCATTTGTGGAATTATCTCTACCACCATACGGTGTTGGTTCTCCTAAATAATCAAATCCTGT
The DNA here is from genome assembly GCF_006065315.1 of Aureibaculum algae. Taxonomy (GTDB): domain Bacteria; phylum Bacteroidota; class Bacteroidia; order Flavobacteriales; family Flavobacteriaceae; genus Aureibaculum; species Aureibaculum algae. Next base: position 4,328,073 of record NZ_CP040749.1, read on the forward strand.
CCAAATAAATTCACCCAAAGATTTAGGTTCGGCTTCTTGTGCATCAAACTCAACATCAGGCGCATATGCCCAAGGTGGCCCTATAATGGCATCATAGCTTGAAACTTGATTGGTTTCATGTCTTTCATTAAATTCAATAGGTAAATGGTATACTCCTCTACTACTTGTCATCGAGGAAGTTTCAGATCCATACACAATTCTATTGGGATTTTGCGTTAAAATTTCTCCATACCTTTTTGGCCAATAATTCATTCCTATCACATCTACATAATCTGCCAACTTATTTTTAAAAGGAGCTGGATAATAATTAAATCCGATGGTGGTTGGTCTTGTAGGATCTTCCTCATGACAAATATCGTTTAACTCTTTCGTGATTTTCCAACCATCTGGTCTGCTTTGCTCTAAAATTTCATTACCAATACTCCACATAATTACAGATGGATGATTGCGATCTCTGTTAATCATATCTCGAAGATCAATTTCATGCCACTCCTCCCAAAACTTATGATAACCATTTTCTACTTTTCCTATTTTCCATTCATCAAACGCTTCAACAATAACTACTATTCCTAACGCATTACAAACTTTTAGCATCTCTGGCGATGGCGGATTATGGCTTGTACGCAATGCGTTTACACCCATACTCTGCATGATTTGCATTTGTCGTTCTTTGGCTCTATAGTTAATTGCAGCACCTAACGGACCTTGATCATGATGCATACAGACCCCATTTAATTCAACCTGCTTCCCATTTAAACTAAAACCGTTATTTGCATCAAATTCAATGGTTCGCACACCAAAATCACTTTGAAAAGCATCTATTTTCTTATTCCTAATCTTGATACTACTTATTGCCTTGTACATATAAGAATTACCCATTTGCCAAAGTTGCGCATTTTTAATAACTAGATTTTGCGTAACTTCTTTTTGTGAATTACTTTTTAAAATTACTGGTGTTTCTTGGTTCGTTACTAGTTTGCCGTTTGCATCTATAATTACCGTTTCTAAAGTTGCTTTTACCTCTTTGGCACTTGTGTTTTTAATTTTAGTAGCTATGGCAACATCAGCAACACCATTGACAACTTTTGGTGTCGTTATCTTAGTGCCCCATTGCGGAATGTGTACAGCGCTCTTTATTTTTAATCGAACATTTCTATAAATTCCTGCTCCTGAATACCATCTAGAAGCCAAATCTTCCGGCGCCAATTGAACAGCTATAATGTTGTCTTTACCAAATTGAATATGCTCGGTTAAATCAAATGAAAAACCGACATATCCATAAGGTCTTTCTCCAATATAAATACCATTTAACCAAACCTTTGCATTGCTCATAGCTCCGTCAAACTCTATAGAAATCTGTTTATTCTCCTCATTTTTTGCTACCGTAAAATGTTTTCTATACCAAGCTACGCCATGCACGGGCAAACCCCCTGTGCGAGCATTATATTTTTTATCAAATGGACCTTCAATTGCCCAATCATGTGGTAGATTTAATTTCCGCCATTGCGTATCGTTATAATCCAACATTTCGGCATCTGGTAGAGAATCTTTATGAAAAAGCCAATTTTTATTAAAATTTATAGTGCCAAAATCTTGTTTATTTTGTTCATAACTAAAAGATACTTGCACCAAAAAAAAGGCAAGTGCAAAACTTATTTTGACTGTTTTTTTCATGTTTTAGAGTTATTATTGTTTTGTAACATATACATAATTAGCATTGAACTGCTTTCCATCTATTGTTTCAAACCAAGATTTAAATTTGTATTTTCCTTTTTTCCTGACTTCCGCATTTTAACACCCAAAATCAAAAATGAAAAATTTTAGCAATAGTTTTGTGTTCATCTGTTAGTATCAAGGTTTTTTTGATGTACTCATTTTGTTGTGGATTATATACTTCTAATTGGAATATACTTTGTAAAATATCAATTACTTTTTCTGCTGATAAATCGGTTTTTCGTTTTTTAAGTATTCTTTCCAACTCTTTATAAACCTTATAAGCTACAAAATTCAAACAAATATGCGCTTCTATTCTACGCTGTAAACGATGATATATAGGGCGAACTTTTAAATCTGTTTTGCTAATCCTAAAAGCTCTTTTGATCCCGTGTGCTCATTAATCCAGTTTTCGGCGATCTTTATCAATTCTGTTTCCTGTCCAGATGTTTTATAAGAGCCAAAACTTTTTAAAACCTTGTACTTGCCAGTGGATTTATCCACAACCTGAATATAAGTGTATCCTTTATTATGTTTTAACCTACGAATAAACATCAAAACGAAGGTAAAAAATAAATTTAACACCCAAAATAGAAAAATTAAAAATATTAAAGTATTGAACTACAACATATTAGATCCTTGCAGAATGGAAAATCTAAAAATGTGCGGAAGTCAGGTGTTTTTTTCATGTTTTAGAGTTATTATTGTTTTGTAACATATACATAATTAGCATTGAACTGCTTTCCATCTATTGTTTCAAACCAAGATTTAAATTTGTATTTTCCTTTTTTTAGCTTAATGCTGATACTAGCTTTTTTCATAGTAGCATCCACTTTTAATTCTTTTTGTTGATTACCAATTAAAATTCCTGCATTTACAATTGGTAAAGCTGCAGCAGCGGGAAACTCAAAAACAGTAGTATTTGGAATGGCTTCTCTTTTTGTAATACCCTCGGTTATCTTTGCAGGGATTTCTTCCGGCCAACGAGCAAGCGCAAAAGTGTAGGTAGCATCTTCTAAAATTTCAATGGTATGATAACCATTGTACACCACACCTTCTCTTTGTAGAATTTGATTCCAAGGCATTTCTTGCTTCTCATCATCGGGATGTGCATCATGGATAAATAAGGTGGTTTTCGGACTTTCTTTTGAACAAATAGGAATATACGCTGTTTTCTTTAAAGCTGGTTGTAAACTTTTCCACCAGGTATCATAACCCGTTCTCAATTGCTGTTTAATTTCAGGAAATTGTGTTGCAACATTTGTTTTTTGAGCAGGATCGCTATTAATATTATACAACTTATCTCCATCTATCAATCTCCAATCTCCCATCATGGTAGCCGACATTTGCCATTTTTGAGCAACTTCTTCCCGCTGTGAATCTGTTACAATAATTCTATTTTCAAAATTCTTCTGGTTACCGTTTAATAAAGGAATCAAGCTGACACCATCAAAATGTGCAGATTTTGGCTTTTTTAAATGCAATAAGTCTATTAAAGTTGGTAAGAGATCAATATGTGCGGTAAGCGCTTCTATCTCATTTACTTTTTTCAATTGCCCTCCTTTATACTGCATAAAAAGCGGCACACGATGACCACCTTCTAACGGACTTCCTTTTCTACCAGACATACCTGCATTATATCCTTTTACTAATTCTCCGTTTTTAAACGACATTCCATCTGCTCCACCATTATCTGTTAAAAAAATAAGCAAGGTATTTTCTTCTAAATGGTTAGAAGTTAGAAAGTCTTTTAACTTTCCTATATTTTCATCAATATTTTCAATCATACCATAAAAGGCCGCATTTGGAATTTTAGGATTGTCTTTATAGCGTTGTGTATATTTATCAGCTACAAATAGCGGAGAATGAGCGGCATTAGTCGAAATATAACAAAGAAATGGTTTACCAGCTTTTTGTTTATCTAACATAAACTTTTTGGCATTATCAAACCAAATATCGGTACAGTACCCTTCAAACTTTGTTGGTTTTCCATTTTTTAGGTACGTATCATCAAAATAATCATTATCCCAATAATCGGATTGCTGTTGTACGCCACCTCCACCATGCGTTATGACTTCTTCAAATCCTCTATCCTGTGGACGATAAGGGTAGTTATCGCCTAAATGCCATTTTCCAAAAAGTCCGGTTGCATAGCCATTGCTCTTAAAAATATCTGCCATGGTTACTTCGTCAGCGTACATAATAGATCGACCAGCAATGGTATGCCAAGCTCCTGTTCTATTGGAATAATGTCCGGTTAATAATGCTCCCCTTGTTGGAGAACATGTGGGACTTACATGAAAATTGGTAAAGCATGTACTTTTATCGTGTAGCTTATCTAGATTCGGAGTGTGCAAATAAGGATTCCCGAGAGCAGCAATATCTCCATAACCTTGATCGTCTGAAATAACAATAACTACATTCGTTTTTTGTTGTGAGAATATGTTATTCGTAGTTATATGAACTAGAAAAATAAACAAAATTGAGATTTTGGAAAGCGTTAATTTAGTCATCGTCAACTTTATTAAAAATTACTATCTACCGAAATTAAATAAACTCTTACAACTATGCTAGGTACACAAACTTTTGTTACTTTAATTGAATCATATCTTGTAGTAAAAAATTTAAAAGTGCCAAATCTCGCTAGAAAATGAATAAAACCGTCATTTGGAATCAAGCTTTTTCGTAATGAGGCAATCTTTAGAATATCACTTTGAGTAAAATCCTGACAGATAGCTAAGCTCCCTAAGTCGCTTGTTGATTAGGTAAAAATCAACTTTTAAGACAGCCTCTTTATCATATTAAAATTTAGCAAAAAATGTCAATTCACTTTGAACATTTGATGTTTACTATTATTATTTATGACTAAAACTAGGTTGCCTAAAGCGCTTTTTAACTCCAGCATATTTCTTGTATCTTTTGGAGCAAAGAAGCCCGAATCTTGGTTAGACAAAAAACTAAAACTATGGTTAGAATTTCCTACTAATAAAGATCCAATTCCAGCATCAGCTCTTGTAGTTTCCACTTCTGACTGAAAGTTATTTCCAACAAACAGTAAATCCATTTTGTTATCGTGATTAAAATCAGCATAAATAATTCCATTTATTGGAGATTTCTGTAGTTCATTCGAAAAAGATTCAAAACTAAAGTTACCGTTACCATCATTTCTAAAAATTCCCGATCGGAATTCATTTACAGAAAAGTGAAGGGCACTTTTAACACCTTCCCCTAGAATTCCTACCAAATCTCTATTAGCAAAATCTCCATACGATTTTATTTTATTTGCCAAGTGTGGCATTTGCTGCGCCGTACACCCTTTACCTCGAATAGGAACTTCTTTGTCATCAACATATTTGGCAAGCATAATATCTTCAACTCCGTTAAAATCAAAATCTTTAGTATAAATTTGAAAGGGCTTTTCTTTAGAAGCATGGAATTTATAATTCAAGCCAAGATTACCAGCAATAATGTCTTGATCTCCGTCCTTATCAATATCGGCAACATGTAATTTATTCCACCAACCTGTGGTTTCAGCAAGAGTTTTAAAACTAACACTTTTTATCAATTTATTGTCCTGATTTAAAAACACTTGAATTCCCATCCATTCACCAGTAACCACCAAATCTAATTTTTCATCTTTATTCATATCAGCCCAAACAGCATCGGTAACCATACCGATTTGCTCTAATTCTGGTGCTGTTGTAGCTGTTACATTACTGAATTTACCTTGATCATTATGAAGCAAATAACTAGTAGGTGCATATGGGTATTTATTTGGAATCACTCTTCCGCCAACAAACAAGTCAAGATCTCCATCTTGGTCATAATCACAAGCTTTTACAATAGAACCCGCTGTTGTCATTTCTGGTAAACTTCCATTTGCCTTTATAAAGTTTCCGCTTCCTTGATTTAGGTACAACCTATCTTGTAATAATTCTACAGTTTTAGAAAACTCATAACTTCCGCTTACAACATACAAATCTTGATCTCCATCATTATCTGCATCAAAAAATAAGGCGCCAACGTCTTCTGCTTGTTTATCTGCTTCAAAAGCAGAAATTGGTTTAACTTGAAAACTACCATCTTTTTGACTTAGCAATAATTGCCCAACCTGATTATGACCTCCTCCCAAGTAAATATCATCAAAACCATCATTATTTATATCTTCTTTTGCCACAGCAGGACCTGTTTGGGATAATTTATGCGGCAATAAAATTTGCGTTTCAAAATCATTATAATATGGATCTATATGTTTAAAGTCAAATGGAATTTCGGTCACTAAGGTCTCATTTTGTACTGGTACAATTTCTTGAATTTTAGCATCTTCATAATTAATTTGAAGCACTTGATTCGTTTTAACTTTGGGAAGAATTTGTTTTTTACCATCTAGCCAAATAACTTCTAACTTTTCAATAACATCCTCTTTTTTTAATCCGAAATGAACTTTGTTCGAAACCGAAGATAAAAACCCTCTTGAATTGATCAATTGTCTTGTTTGAATTGTTTTATCTTCTAAATACAACTTAAAAAATACTCCATTGCCAAAAGTATTTTCTGAAGGTCCGTTACATGAAATCTGTAAATAATTACCAAGACCTTTTTCAATGGCGTTATTTTTTAAAACAGTGGCATTTTCGTTAATATTATTCACGACTATATCCAAATCTCCATCATTATCTAAATCGGCATAAATTGCCCCATTTGAAAATGTTGGAATAGAATCAGTCCATTTTGTGGAAGTATCTTCAAATGTTAAGTCTCCATTATTCTTAAAAAAATAATTGACCAATTTCTGTTGTGGCAACATTTGCGAAAACTTAAGAAAATCTTCTTTAGTTGGTTTTCTATTGTTTTTTTTTAGAATTGCTAGTATTTCATTGTTTTTATCTTTATCAATAACATCTCTAAAAACACCATTGGTAACATAAATATCTGTATAACCATCTAAATCAAAATCTGCTGAAAGAAGCGACCAACTCCAATCGGTATTACCAATGCCTGCCAATTGTGAAATTTCACTAAATGTGCCATTTCCATTATTTAATTGAAGCATGTTATGCATATACTGGTAATGATAATTACTAGCTACCATTTGCTCAAACATGGGTATAGAAGTCATGCCCATTGTTGTTTTTGATCGCACATAATCTTGTGGATTCATATCTAACGTAAGTACATCTTCTAAACCATCGTTGTTTATATCTGCCATATCACCTCCCATACTGTTAAAAGACATATGTTTAACCGTTTTATTTCTACTTTCAGTAAAGGTGCCGTCTTGATTATTGATATACACAAAATCTGGCATATTAAAGTCATTGCAAACATACACATCTAACCAGCCATCATTGTTTAAATCGCCCACTTGTGGATTTAAACCAAAACCCAAATCAGGCATTATTCCAGCTTTAATTGATACATCTTTAAAATGACCATTACCATCATTTTGATACAATTTATCGCTACCTTTTGCTGCAATAGTTTCTGGACTAGTTTGTACTGCTATTAAATCTAAAACTTCCATTTTTCTAGTCATATCAGGTGTGTTAGAAATATATACATCTAAATCACCGTCATTATCATAATCAAAAAAAGTCGCTTGAATACCTCTGTTTTCATCGGCTAGACCAAATTCAGCTGCTTTTTCTGTAAACGTCAAGTCGCCATTGTTGATGTACAACATATTAGCGAATTTTTTATTATCCGAATTTGAACCTCCTCGAACGATATAAATATCTAAAAATCCATCTTGGTTTACATCGGCCACAGTTACCCCTGAATCAAAACCTTCTCTTTTCTCAATACCAGAATTTTTGGTAATATCTTCAAACTTAAAATCTCCTTTATTTAAGTATAATTTGTTATCAAAAGTGTTTGAAATAAAAAACAAATCAACAAAACCATCATTATTAAAGTCTGCGGAAGCTACACCTCCTCCAATATAAGCATACATGTATTGATAATAGTTCGCATCAATGGTTTCAACCATTTTATTATTAAATTCAATACCCGATTCTTTTGATGCTATCTTTGTAAATAACATTTTTTTCTGTAAATCATTCTCTTCTATTTCCTGCTTTTTGTTTTTATCTATACATGAAAATAATACGAAAAAAGAAATGAAAATACAGCTTTGAAAAAAAGACATTTTTTTACAACTCATAATATATGTAATTTTTTAAAAATTGTTTTCTAAATTTAATACATTTTCCATAAAAGTTAGCCATTTTCATATAAAAACAAACGGGAAGGCTTTTAAAAGCCTTACCGTTTCATAAAAAAATTAACTCAAAATTAACTCTATTTTTACTAATTATTTGGGTCTAAATTAGGGTTCAGATAAATCTCTGCTTGTGGTATTGGAGCAAAATAATTATCAGTAGACGTTGATCCCAGTAACGGATTTCTAAGTGGTATGTTTGGATCAAGAGGCGTTCTTCTTACATTATTTAATGCTTCTTCAACTTTCTCCATTCTCACTAAATCTGCATATCTCAAATACTCCCCAGCAAATTCCCATTTTCTTTCCGTAAATGCCAATTCTCCTAAATCACCAGAAGTCAAATCTACACTTGGGTCTGGTGTATTGAAAGGTTTACCTGCTGCTCTTCTTCTAATTTTATTTAAAGCTTCCCATGCATCAGCACTACCTGAACCTGATCTACCAGATGCCTCGGCATAATTCAATAATACCTCCGCATAACGCATATAAAAATCATTTCTATCGGTTGACCATGCTGATAAATTCAAATCACCCACCGGACCAGTAACCTTTTTAATTATTGGAAACTGCAAAGAAGTAGTACCTTTCCAGTCTATATCTGTTCTATAGGTAGCTTCTTTTCTTGGTCCTTCAGGAAAGTCTTCATAAAACCGAACTTCACCAAAAGTTTCTGCCCAGCCTCCATTTTCAGGTGGCATACCTAATATACCATATTTTCTATTCGCTTGACCTAAAGCATCGCTATAAGCTATCGTCCATACAGATTCTTTATTAAATCGATTATCAACTTTCCATAAATCTTCAAGATCTTCTAATAATCCAAATCCATGAGAGCCACTATTGTCAATTACTTCTTTCGCAACTGTTGCTGCCTCCCCATATTTAGAATTATCTTTTACAGGAAACCCTGCCCAAGTCATATACAAACGTGAAAGTATTGCTTTTGCACTTCCTTTGTTTGGTCTTGGAGCACCAGGCTGAACCCCTGGATAAATATCAGGTAGTAAACCTTCTGCTTTCAACAAATCTGATTCCACTTGTTGATACACTTCTAATTGAGTAGCCAATTTAATATCTATTTCAGGAACTGAGGTTAATGGCAAAGGAATTCGCCCATGAATTCTTGCCATATGCAAGAAAAGCGTTCCTCGCAAAAAGTAAACTTCACCCAACAATCTATCATACGCTTGGGTATCAGTTACCTCCATATCTACCGAACTCTCTATAACATTATTTGCCGCTCTAATCATGGCATAAACATCTCTCCAGTTACCTACCGTTCTGTTATTTATTCCTGACGGAACCATTTGGTCATACTCTCTAAAATCTGCCTTATTGGATGCTATATGGGTAGTCATATCATCTCCAGCCCAACCAAACACATTAAATGTTGTCCATTGTGCAGCATTTCTTAATTGAGAATAAATACCTGTTACACCTAGGCTAAATTCTTCTAAAGAGGTGTACTTACCAGGAGCTAATTGTGATATTGCTGGATCTTCATCCAAATCTGCACAGCTATGTAAGAAAAAAGCGACTGCTATTGCGAACACAATTCTAGCTGCACCCATTTTTTTTATCTTTCTATTTGTTGTATACATATCTTTTCTTTTTTGAATTAATTTAAAAACCAAGTTTAAAACCTACCGTAAATGTTCTAGGATTTGGGTAAGCACCTGCATTTATACCAGCCGCAACATCCACATTACCTGCATTATCTGCTGGTCTAGAAGTATGCTCTGGATCATACCCTGTATAGTCTGTAATCATAAATAAATTTTGACCTCCTGCATATATTTTAAGACTATTGATAAAACCTAAATCTCGAAGCGTATAGCCTATGGTCAAATTTTGTAATCTAATAAAACTTCCATCTTCAACATATCTAGTAGAACCATTGATATTATCTCCTCCTGCCGGAATATCTGTTTCATTTGTTGGTGTCCATTGGTTTAATTGTTCAACCGATAAAAAACTTCTTTGGTTACCTGTTGCTCCAACAATCATACCTTGAACGGTATTGTAAACATCAAAACCATGAACGCCTTGAAAGAATATATTCATATCCCAATTTTTATAGGTCAAGGTATTATTAAAACCCCAAAAAGTAGTTGGTGTTCCATTACCAATTGCACTAAATATTACATTTCCATCTGTATCTCGTTGATATTTTGCATCCCCTGGAATTCGACCATATATAGCCGCCTCTGTTGCTTCAGCTGTCTTCCAAGTTCCTAAGAAAGTGGCGCCTTGAAACTGACCAATAGGTTCTCCAACTTGAATAATATTCCATGTTTGACTTTTCCCATCTGTACTACCAAAAGTACCTTGAATACTTTCTACACCACCTAAGTCAACCACTTCATTCTTTACATAAGAAAAGCTAAAATTAGACTCCCAATTAAAATTGTCGCCTTGAATGATACCACCTCCCAAAGTAAGATCAATTCCTCTGTTTTCTACTTCACCAATATTTCGTGTTATAAAACCACCACCATTAGTAGTTGGCACAGGAACATCTAACAACAAATCTTCTGTATTCTTTTGGTATAAATCCATAGAGAAATTAGCTCTCCCGTTCCAAAAAGCTAAATCTACACCAAAATTAAGCTGCGTCGTAGTTTCCCAAGTTAAATCAGGGTTACCATAACCCGCTGGGCTTGACCCTGCAGATCTGGTAGAACCGTCAAAAGGATAAGATGAATTTGCATTCACACTTGGGTAGGTACTATATGGGGCTATATCTTGGTTACCCACTTGACCCCAACCTGCTCTTACCGCAAAATCAGTCAACACATTTCCATTATTTATAAAATCCATTTTTTTTAAGCTATATTTTAAAGCAACAGATGGAAAATATCCAGTATTTTTATCACTTCTAAATCTAGAAGATTGATCCATTCTAATGGTTCCTGTAACATATAGGCTCTCATCATAAACATAAGAAGCTCTTCCCATTACAGATTGAATTGCCGATTTATTATAACCGTTGAAAATAGATTGTCCGCCAGCTAACTCTCCCAAATAAAAACCATTTGGCACTGCTAAGTCTTGCGCACTATAACCATTACTTCTATTCTCAAAATCTGAAAATTCATATACCCCTGTTGCAGTAATATTATGCTTACCAAAAGTCTTTGCCCAAGTTAAAATATTACTTACTTGGTATCCTGTTGTTTTACTTCCGTTATAAGAAGCATCTGGAGCGGTAAAATCTATAACATAATTCTCACTAGTATTATTAACCGCAGAAGCTCCAACTACTAGCCCATAAGAAAGACCATCTATAATCTCATAGTTAAGATTTACATTAATATTCAATCTATCTTCAATAAATTCTAATTTACTTCCATTCATGTTAGCAATTGGGTTGTAATTTAATGAAGCAATACCTTTTGATGAAAATGTGTTATATCCTCCCTCTGCATTAAAGATAGGTGTGGTTGGATCCCAACCCAAAGCCTTAACTACTTCACTACCTTGAAAACTTCTAAAGCCATCAATATTATTTATTGTTGTAGCTCTGACAGCGAAAACATTCAAGCCTACTTTTAACTTGTCATTAATCTCTGCATCCACATTGCTACGAATAGAAAATCTTTCATAGCCTGTTTCAATAACAAGTCCCTCTTGATTTACATAGTTACCAGATAAAAAGTAGCTTATCTTTCCTTCAGAACCACTAGCTGACAATTGTGCATTTTGGGTCATACCTTGTCGAAAAAAAGCTTTTTGATAATTAGTACCACCATTTTGTTCAAAACCTGCAATTTCTTGATCTGTAAAAATCGGATTACCACCTACTCTAATCAATCTCGAATTTTCAATCTTCGCAAAATCTGCAGCACCCAATGTTGGTAAATATTCAGGTACGTTATCGAAAGACATAAAATATTCTGCGTTAATTTTACTTTTTCCTCTACCCTTTTTTGTTGTAATTAAAATTACCCCGTTAGAGCCTCTAGATCCATAAATAGCAGTTGCCGAAGCATCTTTTAATACATCCATCGAAGCGATATCACTAGGGTTAATAGTACTTAAATCTCCACCGATTACCCCATCGACAACTACTAACGGATTGTTATTTCCATTAATAGAGTTAACACCCCGAATTCTTACTTTTATTGCTGCACCTGGCTGACCACTTGACTTTGAAACAGCAACACCTGCTGCTCGACCTTGCAAGGCATCCTCTGCTCGCGTTAACGGCTGATCTTCGAAAGATTTTGCTGTAACCTGTGATACAGATCCTACAACATCACTTTTCTTTACGGAACCATAACCCACTACAACTACTTCATCTAGAGCTTGCGAATCGCTAACCAACTGAACATCAATAGTTGTTTGACTTCCTACAAGTATTTCTTGCGTTTTAAAACCAAGAAAAGAGAAAATTAGTACATCGTCTGGCGACGCTTCTAAGCTATACTCTCCGTCAAAATCGGTTGTGGTACCCTTTGAGGTACCTTTAACTAAAATACTTACTCCTGGAAGTGCCAAGTTTGTGTCGTCTAAAACTTTACCTGTGATAATGCTTTGCGCATATCCTGATAAAGAGATAAAAGTAAAGAGAATAAAGCTAACGAAAAGCTTTCGACTCAGTAATCGTTTTTTCATGTGTTTCATAAATTTAAGTTTTGATTATAAGTAAGTTTGCCTATTATTAATGGATAAAAAACTTCTTGCAAGGTCTTTTAACATAATCACAAAGAATTATTCAAAATTAACCCATAGTAGCACTATATTAACATCACATTAACTTTTCTCAACTAGATAAAAACTGAACAACACCTCTAAATACATTATAAAAACAAACATAAAATGCTGATTTTCTTTTGGTTAACCAATTTACGATTGGCTATTATAAAGACCTCAAAACACCATATGTATTCAAAAACTAACCATATGTCACATTATTAAAATAGAATTATTACCTAATTCATGTATAATCTATATGATTTTTGAACAGAAAAGGGTGCTTTTTTTTAAAAAACAAATAAGATTTTAACCTCCTAGTGTAGATATCGATTCGTAATAAAGGATTATAAATTCAAGTTAAAATCGCACTTTTTATTGAAATGTCTGGCAACCATGATTAAACGAATTGAAACTGAGTATATTAATGGTATTAAAATCAATGTACTTTAGGTATTTTTGTAATACTAGCCCTAACTTAGATTTGCTATAATGATTAAATATTGAATTTTCGGCAATTTGTCACCTTTTAGGGTCGGGGTAAGCAAATTGCCGAAATTCGATTATTTTTACCCTGACCCTAAAGGGAACAATCGGATTTTCTTCGTATAGATTAATGAGAGCCCGTTTCAGCAATTTAAGTCACAATATTATCGCTCAATTAAACTAGAGCCTTTGTAATTAAACTTAAAAACTATATCTACCTATAACTGTAATCTATTTTTAACCATTTGTTACGTTTATAAAATCAACTGTATTAAGAGATATTGTTTTAGTATAGTATTTTTAAAAAATAAAATCTCGGTCATGTCTAAAATACTTTTACCAATCGTTTTGTCTTTTTTTATTTTCGGTCTCAAGGCACAAACCTCAAATTTACCTGTTGGCTTTCCCAGTACGGATCGCACCAAAATCAACCTAAATTTAGGTTGGAAATTCCACTTAAGTCAGCCAGAAACCAATCCTGGAGCAATTGATTTTGATGATACTTCATGGGAGAAAGTTGCTATACCACATACTATGCAACTCTTTAGCTATGAAATGGATAGCGTTAAAGAATCTTGGATTCAAAAAGAATATTTACGAGATATTGGTTGGTATCGCAAAACGATAAACATAAAAGCAAATTCTTCTCAAAAAGTGTTTTTAGAATTTGAAGGAGTTCACAATGCTACCGAACTTTGGGTTAATGGAAAAAAAGTAGGCAATTACGCCATCAATGGCTACGTTCCGTTTGATTTTGACATTACCAATTATGTAAATTTCGGACAGAAAAATACCATTGCCATAAAAGCAGATAATAGTTATGATGAAACCATCGCTCCTGATCCACATCGTACAGATTATGTGAAATTTGGAGGTCTCTATCGAGATCTTTATCTAGTAACAACAAATAAACTGCACGTTACTTACAACTGGGAAGATTTTGATGCGGGAGTTCATATTACTACCCCAACTGTTAATAAAAATAACGGAACCGTTTCTATAAAAACTACGGTAAAAAACGAAAACTCAGAAGCGAAAAATTGTACTATTGAAACGAACATTATCAATGCCGAGGGTTATGTATTAAAAAAATTAATGGATACCATAAGTATATTGCCAAATACCAACTATACTTTTCGACAAACTAGCGGCATAGAAGAAGACTACCATCTTTGGTCACCAGATACTCCTTATCTATATAGAATAAATTCTATTATCTATGAAGATGATAAAGCTGTAGATTTTGTAGAAAACACGTTTGGTTTTAGAAAATTTTCTTTGGAAAAAGGAAAAGGTTTTGTTCTAAACGGAGAACCTATATTTTTAATTGGTGCTAATCGGCATCAAAACTATCCAATTATTGGAGATGCTGTACCTAACTCCTTTCATTACCAAGAAGCATTACAGTACAAAAAAGCAGGTATAAATATTATTAGATTATCCCATTATACACAAGACGATGCTTTTATTCAAGCATGTGATGAACTAGGCATTATAGTATATGAAGAACCTTCTACTTGGATAGAATGGGGAGACGCTGTGTGGTTTTCAAAATTAGAAGCAGCAACACGCAGCATGATTAGAAATCATAGAAACCATCCTTCTATTGTATTTTGGGGCGCAGGAATTAACCATCGCGGACCTGTGCCAAGAATGCAGTATGTTGCCAAAGAAGAAGACCCATTTCGTTTGACCGCATCGGCTTCAAGCCCCTGGAATGGCGTTAAAAATGAAGGTGTTACAGATGTTCATGCCACCATGGATTATCGTAGAAGCGAATTTCCTGAAAGTGCTTTTACCATGGTCATGGAACACGGAAGCTCTCCAAATAGTGAAGTAAATCAATTTCATATCTCTAGATATAAAGGAAATAAAAATAATTTCGCTGCTATTGCTTGGCTAGGCGCAGATTACAATCATCTTCAACCTAATATTATTGATAGCAGATGGAGTAGAGATTATATGACAACTTATGGCATTTTATCCGCTTATCGAGTTCCGAAACCCGTATATTATTGGTATCAATCGGAATTAGTTGCTAAACCAATAGTTCATATTGCAGATGAAACCGCTTCAAAAGAGGGTAAAGTTTTGGTATTCAGCAATTGTCAAGAAATAGCATTGTACCATAACAATGTACTTATCGCAAAACAATTACCAGATAATGAACTAACGAAATCAAATTTAAAACATCCTTCGTTTACCTTTAGATATAATTGGACGGACGGCACAATAAAAGCTATTGGCTATTCTAATGGAGAAAAAATAACAGAATTTACACGGACCAAAGAATTAGAACCGAATCATATCGAATTAAAACTAAGAAATACAGATAACTCTTTGTTTGCCGGAGGTTCAGATTTACGAATGCTTCATGCTTATATCGTAGATAAAAACGGAGAAGTGGTAACAAATGCGGATAATAAAATTACTTTTTCCATTTCTGGAGAAGGAACGTTGATTGACAATGGTAAAATAGATGTAAATCCGGCAAGAGCTTATAACGGAGTTGCTACCATATACATTAAAGGAAAAGAAACCGCCGGAAAAATTGTTGTAACCGCAAAATCAAAAGGGTTAAAAAGTAGTACTATTACCTTAAATACCAAAGCTTTCTTTGAGGATGAAATCGCTGCAAATGCAAAAGCTATTTATGACTTTCCTATAGAAAAAATAGACATCGGTGGCGTAAAGCAATTGGTACAATTTGAATGGCAAGAATGGACTGGGACTTCAGACAATGACTTAACATATGCGCTTAAAGATTATAACGCTACCGTAGAATTCAGTGCTACAAACAAAATTAATTGGTTGGGAGATACCGCCATGCTAGGCGATTTAAGTTTTGTGGGCACCGATGGTTTGTATATAGAAGAAGGGGTGTTAAAAATGACTATTTCTAATTTACCTAAAGGGAATTACCAATTAGAATCTTTTCATCATACAAGAAGAAATGATGCTAAAATGACGAATACTATTAAAGTCACAATTACCGACGTAAATGGAAATTTTTCACGAACATCTAATGATCATATCGTAGATTATTATTTGCATGATAATACAGGCGAAAGAAAACCTTTAAGTATAGTATCGACCTTTTCTTCAAACGGAATAGATCCTGTTAGTATTGAATTTCAGGATAGTGAGTCTAGTAAAGATATTTGGCTAAATGGTTTTATTCTAAAAAAAGTACACTAATAATTATTTCTATTTATTAGAAATAGCTTTAAACCTAAAAATAACTAATCCCATGAAAAAACCAAGAATACATCTTAAAAAAACAAGCCTGCTAATTGCTTTATTATTTCTTTTGAAAGGAGTTTCAATTACTGCTCAAAACAAAGATTGGAAACCTTTATTAGATAAAAATTTAAGCCAATGGGAGCTCTTTATTGGTGTACCACACACCTCCATTGAGAAATTAGATGATGCGCCAAAAGGTGACGGTATGAAAGGAACACCGCTTGGTTTAAACAATGATCCGCTAAAAGTATTTTCAACAGAAAACATAGATGGAGAAACCATTTTACATATTTCTGGCGAAATTTATGGCGCATTAACCTCTAAAAAAATTTATGAGAATTATCATTTGAAATTGCAATTTAAATGGGGTGAAAAAAAATGGGAACCTCGACTAAATTTACAACGTGATAATGGTATATTATATCATTGTATTGGTGAGCATGGCGCATTTTGGAATGTTTGGAAACAATCCCAAGAATTTCAAATTCAAGAAAAAGATATGGGAGATTATTATGGTCTTGCCGGAGGCGTAAATAACATTCATGCAACAAAATTAGAAAGTGGTTTTTATCAATATGATCCAAAAGGGAAAATAGTTCTTTTAGGAGATGGCCAAGGAGATAAAATGTATAGATGTATTCGAAGTGAAAATTTTGAAAAACCACATGGAGAATGGAATACCTTAGAACTTATCTGTTTTAATGGAAAATCTTATCATTTTGTAAACGGTCATGTTGTATTAATTTTAGACCAGGCACAAAGCAAAACAGAAGATGGTTTTACACCAGTAACCAAAGGGCAAATTCAGCTGCAATCAGAAGGTGCTGAAGCCTTTTATAAAAACATCTCTATAAAAGAATTAAAAAAACTGCCAAAAAACATTTAAAAAACAAAACTAATGAAAAATAACGTTTTATCACTCCTCATTTTTTGTATCGTTAGTGTTAGCACTGCTCAAATCAAAACGATAGATTATGTAAAAGCACCTAAAAAATTAGAAATTACACAGTGGCAAGTTAACGACATTAGTTTCCATACAAAAAAAACGGTTGAAAACCCTTTTGAGCAGCAAGTTACAGCCACAGTCACTTCGGCTAACGGCGTACAAGAGATACCATTATTTTATAACGGAAATAGTGAATGGATTTTTCGTTATTCTGCTAACAAAGTTGGAGAAATCACTTATAAAATAAATAGCACTGTAAAAGAATTCCATAACAAAAAAGGAGCTTTCAATGCGGTTACCAACACGAAAAAAGATTGACATGGGGCTATCATAATTCCAAAAGATGATCCTCAGCATTTTTATTATGAAGATGGTACGCCCTATTTCAATCTTGCCTTTGAATGCGATTGGCTATTTGCTTTAGATTATGAAAGCAAAGATGTAAAAAAAACAGATCATTTGTTAAATTTATTGAATGAAAATGGTTTCAACCAAGTCGTTATGAATGTTTATTCTCATGATGTTTCTTGGGAAAAAGATCCGCTTCTTGCCATACATCCTGAACATGAATTTGGTGGTAAGCAAAATATATATCCATTTTTGGGAAGTAATGAAAAGCCTGATTTTTCGGCACTAAATCCTGATTTTTTCAATCATTTAGATAAGGTAATTGCTACTATGCATGATAAGGAAATTGTTAGTCATTTGATGATTTATGTATGGAATAAATTGGTTTCTTGGCCAGATATGCAAACCAAAGAAGACAATCGCTATTTTGATTATGTGGTAAAAAGATACCAAGCTTTTCCTAATATTATTTGGGATATTTCTAAAGAGGCACTTTTTTATGGAAGAGCTACTCCAGAATATATTTCTGAAAGAATAAACAGAGTACGAAAATTAGATGGTTACAATCGCTTATTATCTGTACATGATTATGGATTTTGTAAAAACCACCCCGATGAAGTAGATTTTATATCTTCTCAAAATTGGTCACATACCTTATATCAAAATATGTTAGACGCAAAAAATGAATTTCCTAAAAAACCTGTATTCAATATTGAACATGGAGGTTATGAAGAAAGTCCATACACTGTTTTTACCGGAGCTTATATTGATGCTGAAGTTTGCTTGCGCAGAAATTATATGTGTTTATTTGCCGGTGTTTACACCACCTATTATTGGCAAGGCACTTCATGGAATGTAATTATTTACAATCCATTTGAACAATCTGCTGATTTTTACAAACCGCATTTTGATTATTTTAAACACATGCAAGAGTTTTTTAATCAATTTTCATTTCATAATTTCAAACCTCATCCTTGGCAAAATACCAATGGGTATAATTTAACCGATGAAAAAAATGGCACTATTCTCATTTATATGCCAAAAGAAAATTACAAAGTTACCCTTTGGCATTTATCTAAAGAAAATAAAGATACAGCCACCATGCAATGGTTCAATACGCTGACCGGAGAATATACGAAAATAGAAGACTTTGATAAAAATAGAGCAGAACTTTCTCCTTGGAGGGGAAAAGCGGACACAATTTTAATTATTCAAAAGAAATAATAATATCTTTTTCAACCTAACTGGTTATTTATTTATAGAAATATTCATAAATAACATTATAAATGATTCTTTTACTAAAGCGTAACTTAAACCCTTTAGATATTGCATACCAAATGATTAACACAAAAAAAATAAACCATTTGATATATAACCGATAATAAAATAAGCCTAAAAATCATTTGTTCTGTTTATTTGCACATTAGATATTATAAAACAAATAGCAATAGTAGAATTTAGCCTCACAGAGAAGAAGCTTTTACTTCTCCATACGTAACCAATATAAAATTATTATGAATATTAAAAAGTCACCGTTTATTTTACTGCTTGCTTTAGCTATTTTATCTTCATGCGGATCAAAAACTGATAAAAAGTTAGCAGAAGCGGCCGCAGAATCTCCGAAAGAAAAATTTGAACCTAATTGGGAGTCCATCAAAAAAAACTATAAAGATCCGGAATGGTTCAACCAACAAAAATTTGGAATTTTTATTCATTGGGGAGCATATTCTGTACCTGCGTTTGGATCTGAATGGTACCCAAGACAAATGTATATGGATACCGCAACATTTACTGCACAACTAAACCCGGAACACAAAGGTCCAAATGCAACATATACACATCATAAAAAAACTTGGGGAGATCAAAAAACTTTTGGTTACAAAGACTTTATACCGATGTTCAAAGGTGAAAATTTTAATGCCACCGAGTGGATAGACTTGTTCAAAAAATCGGGTGCAAAATATGTAATCCCAGTTGCCGATCATCACGATGGTTTTGCGATGTATAATGCTAAAACTACGAGATGGAATTCTGTAAATATGGGTCCAAAAAGAGATGTACTTGGAGAACTGTTTAAAGAAGGAAGAGCGCAAGGCTTAATTATGGGTGCTTCTTCTCATTATGCTTTTAACTGGTCATTTTATAATAAAAAGGATAAATTTGATACTACTGATCCTGAATATGCAGATTTATATTCCGCTAAAGGAAAAGATTTAAAAGAGCCGGTATCTGAAGAATTTAAACAAAAATGGTGGGATAGAACGGTAGATTTAATTGACAACTACCAACCAGACATTTTATGGTTTGATTTCTATCTTGATATTCCCGACTACGCTGATATGCGACCAAAAATTGCAGCTTATTATTATAACAAAGGAATTGAATGGGGTAAAGAAGTAGTTATCAATGATAAGAATTTTGATCATGAAGCTTTTCCAGAAGGAACGGTTATTTACGATTTAGAAAGAGGTAAATTACCCGGAATCAGAAAATTACCTTGGCAAACAGACACTTCTATTGGTAAAAACTCTTGGTCGTATGTTACCAATTGGCAATCAAAAACATCCAACCAATTGATTGATGATTTAGTAGATATCGTTTCAAAAAATGGAAATTTATTATTAAACGTTGGACCAAAGGCTGACGGAACTATTCCTGAAGATCAACAAAAAATATTATTAGAAATTGGAGATTGGCTCGCCATTAACGGAGAAGCAATTTACGACACAAAATATTGGAAAGTATTCGGAGAAGGTCCTACAGAAGTAAAAAAAGGACATCACTCAGAAGGTCAAAATGAAGATTTTACTGGGCAAGATATCCGTTTTACACAAAAAGATAATAAAGTTTATGCTATTATGATGGCTTGGCCAGAGAACAATGAGGTATTAATAAAATCATTGAATCCTGCAACAGATAAAGTCTCTAGTGTACGAATGCTAGGTAGTGATACCAATTTAAAATGGAATCAAAGTGAAAATGGTTTAAAAGTAACCATGCCTGCAACAAAACCTTGTGAAAATGCATTTGTATTAGAGCTAATAATTTAATTTTGTTAGTGTTTTTAATTGAAGGGGTTTTGTGAATAAAATTATAAAGCTTCCTTTAACAGTTTTAATAAAATACTTAAATGTCTAATCTAATTTTTTAATAAAATTATTATGAAATATATAGTATGCGAAAAACCAGGAGAGTTTCTATTAAAAGAAAAAGAAGCACCTGTTAGAAAAGAAAACGAAGCCTTATTACAGATCAATAAAGTTGGTATTTGTGGTACCGATCTTCATGCGTATGGAGGCAATCAGGCCTTTTTTACCTATCCTAGAATCTTAGGTCACGAATTGGCTTCCGTAGTTTTAGAAATTGGAGATAATCCAAAAGGCATTAAAGCTGGCGATAAAGTTGTGGTAATGCCATATTTAAGTTGTGGCAAATGTATAGCTTGTAGAAACGGAAAGACAAATTGTTGTACCAATATTTCGGTTTTAGGTGTTCATGGAGATGGCGGAATGCAAGAGCAAATTACGATTCCTGCAGATATTTTACTGCTTGCAAACAACTTATCCGATGACCAAATGGCGATTGTAGAACCACTTGCCATTGGAGCACATGCTGTGCGACGAGCAAATATACAACACAATGAAATTGTTGCCGTAGTTGGTTGTGGTCCTATTGGAATTGGCATTATGAAATTAGCACAAATTGCAGGCGCAAAAGTAATTGCTATAGATATGAACGAACAGCGATTAGCCTATGCTAAAGAAAAAATCGGTGTCGATTATATTGTAAAAGCTGGAAAAGATGCTGCAGATGAAATTTCAAAAATCACAAATGGCGATTTATGTACAGCTGTATTTGATGCTTCGGGAAATAAATTTGCTTTAGAAGCTTGTCCTGACTACATGTCGCATGGTGGTCGTTTTGTTTTGGTTGGACTCTCAAAAGGAGAATTAACCTATACACATCCCAAAATACATGCTAAAGAAATGACCTTGATGTGCAGTAGAAATGCAACTACAGAAGATTTTGAGCATGTAATTAGTGTTTTAGATCAATTTCCAACAGAATCATTTATTACACATAATGTTCCTTTTACCGAAATGATAAGCCATTTTGATAGTTGGTTAAAACCAGAAGCAGGTGTCATCAAAGCTACAGTGAACTTCAAAGTATAAAATTAAAAAAACTAATAGAATAAGACTTAAAATGAAAAAAGTTATCACATTCGGAGAGATTATGCTACGCTTAGCACCTCCGGGATTTTTGAGATTTTCTCAAGCCAACAACTTCGATGTAGTCTATGGTGGCGGAGAATCAAATGTAGCCGTTTCTTTGGCTAATTATGGTGTTGCGGTAGGTTTTGTTACCCGTTTACCAAAAAATGACATTGGTGAATGTGCGATGATGGAAATGCGAAAAAGAGGTGTTGGCGTTGATAAAATTGTATATGGTGGCGACCGTTTGGGAATTTACTTTTTAGAAACCGGTGCTGTATCTAGAGGATCTAAAGTGGTTTATGATAGAGCACATTCCGCTATAGCGGAAATAGAATCAGGTATGATTAATTGGGACGAAGTTTTTGAAGGGGCTGAATGGTTTCATTGGACAGGAATCACCCCAGCAATTTCTCAAGGAGCAGCTGATGTTTGTTTAGAAGCCGTAAAAGCAGCAAGCAAATTAGGAATAACCATTTCAACAGATTTAAATTACCGAGCAAAATTGTGGCAATATGGTGGCGATCGCGAAGCAATCATGACCGAATTAACCAGTTACTGTGATGTGATTTTAGGTAATGAAGAAGATGCTGAAAAACACTTCAATATCAAACCAGAAGGATTAGATATTACAACCCAAGGTCATGATGTAAAAGCAGAAGCCTTTTTATCGGTTTGCAAACAGATGATGGAAAAATTCCCTAAAGCAAAAAAAGTAATTACCACCTTAAGAGGTTCTATTTCAGCTTCGCACAATACTTGGGCAGGTGTTTTATATGATGGTAAGAAAATGTATGAAACCCGTCAGTATCAAATTACCGACATCGTTGATCGCGTTGGAGGAGGAGATAGTTTTATGGGAGGATTGATTTACGGATTATTAAAATACCCTAAAGATGATCAAAATGCTTTGGATTTTGCAGTTGCAGCATCGGCATTAAAACACACGATCAAAGGAGATGCGAATTTAGTAACCGTTGACGAAGTACAAAAATTAATGGGTGGAGATGCCTCTGGTAGAGTTGCCCGATAACAATAGATTAGTTTTGAGTTAATTGTAGAATGTTACGTTGGAGGAGTTCGGCGTAACATTCATTTTAAAAGAGAAGAAACACGATTTAAAACAAAAAACCTTCTGTGAAAACAAAAAACAGTTAACAACTAACAGCCAGCAACAAGCAACTAACAACAAATAGCCAACAACAAAAAAATCAAAAAATGGCACAATTTTCAAGAATAGAAGTAGCAAGCGTAATGCAAGAAACCGGAATGGTTCCTTTGTTTTACAATAAAGATATCGAAGTAAGTAAAAAGGTCTTAAAAGCCTGTTATGATGGTGGAGCTCGACTAATGGAGTTCACAGCACGAGGAGATTTTGCTCATGAAGTTTTTGGCGAACTCACCAAATATGCTATTGCCGAATTACCTGGAATGGTAATGGGAGTTGGCTCGGTAACCGATGCAGCAGCAGCTTCACGTTTTATGTCTTTAGGAGCAAACTTTATTGTTACTCCGGTACTTCGCGAAGATATTGCGATTGTTTGTAATCGCAGAAAAGTATTGTGGTCGCCTGGCTGCGGTACCTTAACAGAAATCGCTAGAGCAGAAGAATTAGGCTGTGAAGTGGTAAAATTATTTCCTGGTGATATTTACGGACCAAATTTTGTAAAAGGAATCAAAGGACCACAACCATGGACCAGTATTATGCCTACCGGAGGAGTATCTCCAACAAAAGAAAACTTAAAGGGTTGGTTTGATGCCGGTGTAACTTGTGTTGGTATGGGGTCGCAATTAATCTCCAAAGAAATTTTAGCACATAAAGATTATAAAAAACTAGAGCAAGATGTAAAAAATGCTTTAGAAATTATAAAATCGGTAAGAAATTGAAAAATAACTATGTCAAAGAATTATGTTCAAATAGACCCTAAAGACAACATCATAGTTGCCATAACATATTTGCCTAAAAACACTTTTGTAGATGTGGCTGGCAAAACCTTCACGTTACAGGAAGATATTAAGCAAAAACACAAATTCGCGCTTAACGATTTTAATGTTGGTGACGAACTTTTTATGTATGGTGTTTTAATAGGAAAAGCAGTACTGCCTATTCAAAAAGGTACAGCGATTACCATTGAAAATGTAAAACATGCTTCCGCAGAATTCAACGATTCTAAAGAAAAATTTTCGTGGTCTGCACCCGATGCTTCCAACTTTAAAGGTCGAACTTTTAGCGGTTATCACAGAAAAGATGGCAAAGTAGGAACCGCAAACTATTGGTTAGTCATTCCTTTGACATTTTGTGAAAACAGAAATATTGATGTTTTAGAAGGTGCTTTATCTGAAAAATTAGGATACCAAACTAAAAAAGATTTTGCCGTTGATACGGATGCTTTAATTAGCCAATACAAATCAGGTGCAAGCACAGAAGACATATACAATACACCAATTATTACTACCAAAGAAGAAATGTCAAAAAATAGGCTATTTCCAAATGTAGATGGTATAAAATTTTTAAAACACGATGGTGGTTGTGGTGGTATTCGTCAAGATTCCGAAACCTTGTGTAAACTTTTAGCAGGTTATATTGCAAATCCAAATGTTGCTGGTGCTACTATTTTTAGTTTAGGTTGTCAAAATGCACAAATAGAAATGATGCAAAATGCCCTAAAAACCATTGCTCCTTCTTGTGACAAAACAGTTCATTATTTGGAACAACAAAAAAGTACTAGCGAAAGAAATTTAATTGAGGAAGCGGTAAAGCATACTTTTACAGGATTAATAGAAGCAAATAAAATAGTTAGACAACCAGCACCATTAAGTAAACTTGTTTTAGGATTGGAATGCGGTGGATCTGATGGCTTTTCTGGAATTTCTGCAAATCCAGCTTTAGGTTATGCATCCGATTTATTGGTTGCTTTAGGAGGTAGCCCTGTATTGTCTGAGTTCCCAGAATTAAATGGTGTGGAACAGGAAATCATCAATAGATGTGAAACCGAAGAAGATTCTAATAAATTTTATGATTTGATGCGCGCATATTCTGCAGCAGCTGTGGCTGTTGGTTCTGGATTTGAAAATAATCCATCGCCTGGAAATATAAAAGACGGTTTAATTACCGATGCCATGAAATCTGCAGGAGCAGCTAAAAAAGGTGGTACATCGCCTGTTGTACAGGTTTTAGACTATACAGAACAGGCTACAAAACCAGGTTTAAATTTATTATGCACACCAGGAAATGATGTAGAATCTACCACAGGTTTGGTTGGTTCGGGTTGCAATGTGGTGGTTTTTACTACTGGATTGGGAACACCAACTGGAAATCCTGTTGCACCAGTACTTAAAATGTCGAGCAATACCAATCTATATGAGCGCATGAATGATATTATAGACATTAATGCAGGCACCGTAATTACAGGAGAAGACACGATTGAATCTATGGGAGAAAAAATATTGGATCATATTATTAAGGTCGCAAGTGGAGAAGTTGCTTCAAAAGCAGTTTTACACGGAAATAATGATTTTATTCCTTGGAAAAGAGGGGTTTCTTTGTAAATTAAAAGATTTAAAATTCAAGACCTGCCTCGCCGGCAGGCAGGTTTAAAATTGATGGGGACTGAAACCGTTGTCGAAAAAATTATCATCACAGTAAACCTAATAACTCAGTAACCCAATAGCTAATAACAAACTATGGATACATTAAATAGAAAAACAAAATCAGTAAACACTTATACTGAACGGATTATACAATTCGGAGAAGGTAACTTTTTAAGGGCATTCGCCGATTGGATGATTCACGAAATGAACAAAAAAGCTAATTTCGATGGTGGAGTTGTCGTTGTGCAACCCATAGACCAAGGTTTGGTGCAACTATTGAACGATCAAGATGGTTTATATACCTTATATCTTAATGGTATAAAAAATGGAAAAGCGATAAGTGAACATGAAATCATTGATTGTATCCAACGAAGCATAAATCCGTATGAAAATAATGTTGCGTATTTGGCAAATGCTGAAAATCCGGATGTAAGATTTGTGATTTCAAACACTACGGAAGCTGGAATTTCTTATAATGAAAATGATAAATTAAACGATTCGCCTCAATCTAGTTTTCCCGGGAAATTGACCGCTTTATTATACAAAAGGTTTCAAACATTTAAAGGTGCTTCCGATAAAGGATTGATTATTATTCCATGCGAATTGATTGATAAAAATGGAGACAATCTAAAACGCATTATTCTTCAATATGCTTCCGATTGGAAACTTGGCAAAGATTTTGTGGCTTGGATTAACAACGACAATATTTTCTGCAACACCTTAGTCGATAGAATTGTACCAGGTTATCCTAGAGATAAAATGGAAGCGATAACAAAAGAACTAGGTTATAAAGATAATTTGGTAGTTGAAGGCGAACAATTCCATCTTTGGGTCATTGAAGGTCCTGAAACTGTGAAAAAAGAATTTCCTTCTGAAGCTTGCGGACTGAATGTGCTTTTCACAAATAACATGGAACCTTACAGAACACGAAAAGTCCGTATTTTAAATGGCGCACACACTGCTCTAGTGCCAGTTGGTTATTTATATGGTATTGATCGCGTGCGTGAATCATTGGGAGATCCTGTTGTTGGCACATTTTTAAAGGAAGCATTGTTCCAAAATATTTGTCCGACGTTGGATTTACCAGATGACGAACTCAAACAATTTTCAAGTGATGTTTTAGATCGTTTTAGAAATCCATATTTGGAGCATGAACTAATGAGTATTTCATTGAATTCTGTTTCAAAATATAAAACACGTGTTTTACCTTCTGTTTTAGAATACGTTAAAAGAAAAAACACTTTGCCATCACATTTATTGTTTTCGTTAGCGGCTTTAATCGCATTTTATAAAGGCGATAGAAACGGAACTACAATCGCTTTGAAAGACGATGCTTCTGTTTTAGAATTCTTTGAAAAGCAATGGAAAACCAATGATGCATCAAGCGTGGCAAAAGCTACTTTATCCAATGTAGATTTCTGGGGAACTGATTTAATACAAATTGAAGGATTAGAAAAAGAAGTCGCTCAACATTTAGAATCCATCATTAAAAACGGAATGAAATCTGCCTTAAATACATTTTTAAATTAATATATGACAATAGATTCGCATCAACATTTCTGGAATTACGAGCCTATAAAACACGACTGGATTGACGATGACATGTCAGTTATCAGACATGATTTTTTACCTTCAGATTTAAGGACGGTTTATGATGAAAATAATATTGATGGTTGTGTTGCAGTTCAAGCCGACCAGACATTAGAGGAAAACGATTTTTTATTGGATTTAGCGTCTAAAAACGATTTTATAAAAGGCGTTGTTGGTTGGGCAGATTTAAGAGCTGAAAATATTGATGATGTTTTGAAACATTATAGTCAATTTGAAAAATTAAAAGGATTTCGTCATGTGGTACAAGGCGAACCAGATCATAATTTTTTGTTGCGACCAGATTTTTTAAGGGGAATTTCAGCTTTAGATAAGTATAATTTCACTTATGACATATTGGTTTTCCCACATCAATTGGGATCTGTTTTAGAATTTGTTAGAGAGTTTCCAAATCAGAAGTTTGTCATCGACCACATTGCAAAACCTTATATAAAGGATGGTTTTTTTGATGGTTGGGAAGTTCTGATTAATGAAATTTCGAATCATGAAAATGTGCAATGTAAACTGTCTGGTATGATTACCGAAGCAGATTACAAAACATGGACACCAACGCAGATTGCACCGTATATAGAAACTGTTTTACATGCTTTTGGAAGCAAAAGAATACAATTCGGTTCCGATTGGCCAGTATGTTTAGTGGCAGGAAATTACAAACAAGTAAAAGATTTAGTAACAGATTTTATAGCTAATCTAAGTTCAGCAGAACAAGCTGATATAATGGGCAATAATGCTATAAAATTTTATAATTTATAAATAGTGAGTACAGAACCAACATATATAAAAGGTGACCATAAAAAAAGTGAGTTTTTTAATAACCAAAGCAGGCTAGTTTTAGGTTGTTCTGGTCTAGGAGGAGTTTGGAGACCAATAGAAGAAAAAGATGCTGTTGAAACTTTAATGTATGCGTTAGAACATGGCGTGCGGGTTTTTGACACCGCACCATCCTATAACCGATCGCAGGAATTTTTAGGAAAAACCTTAAAACAATGGACTAGCGAAAAGCCGTTTATAAGCACTAAAGTGGGCAGGTTAAAGGCGGATAAAGCTGATGATTGCATTGTTGATTATTCTCCAGAAACCATGCGAAAAAGTGTTTATGAGAGTTTAGAAACGCTTGGATTGAATCATATTGACTTACTGTTTTTACATGAGCCACACCTCGTTCCAGTAAATAAAATGGATGAAATCATGGATTGTTTAAATAGCTTTAAAAAAGAAGGCATTATAAAATCTTTGGGCATTGGAGGAAATCCGATCGAAAGATTTTATCCCCACATGATAAAAGAAAACTTTGATGTGTTATCTGGGTTTTTAAAACTGGATGCCTGTAACCTTTCTAGTTTTGATAACGACATTCCTCAAATTCAAAAAGAAAACATAGGCTATTATGCCGCTTCAGCTTTGCATATGGGCTTATTGGGAAGCCGTTTAGAGCAATACGCGAATGAGCGCCCCAATAACGAATGGATTACCAATTTAGATGTTGATACAGCCTTCAAAATAAATGATATCGCAATAGAAAACGACATAACTTTATCCAGACTGGCATTGAGATATGTGTTTTCAATAAAAGAAGCAGACCGCGTAGTTGTTGGTCCAACAACCAAAGACCAATTAATTGATTTATTAAATGCGTGGGATGAAGGCAAACTGTCAGAATCTATATTTAATGATATTACAAATATCATACTCAATTTAAAATAAAACCCAATAAAAAAAATGAGTGTATCCAAAAAAATTCCAATTGTAAGTAAGGAACTTTTAGTACCTTTTATAATTATAACCTCTCTTTTCGCCTTATGGGGTTTTGCAAATGATGTTACTAATCCAATGGTTACAGCTTTCAAAAAGGTAATGCCTGAATTAAGTTGGACACAAGCATATTTAGTTCAGTTTGCATTTTATTTTGGATATGGTTGTATGGCAATTCCTGCAGCTTTATTTATAAAAAAATACACCTACAAAAAGGGTATAATTCTAGGATTATCGCTTTATGCCATTGGCGCTTTTTTATTTTATCCTGCTGCTGCTTTTGAGGAATATTCATTTTTCTTAATTTCCCTGTATATTATTACTTGTGGTTTAGCGCTTTTAGAGACAACTTCAAATCCATTAATTTTATCTTTAGGAGCAAAAGAAACCGCAACGCAACGCTTAAATCTTGCCCAATCTTTTAATCCAATTGGATCAATCACAGGAATGATGGTTGCTCAGTTTGTCGTGTTAAGTCAAATAAAATCATCCAATTACAATGCGGAAACTTATGCAACTTTAGACGCAGCGACCAAAGCTTCCATAAAAACGGAAGATTTAAGTATCATTAGTAATCCATATTTAGGTATTGGATTTGTAGTATTACTTATTTTAATTCTCATTATTTTCACGAAAATTCCAACTGTTCAAGAACATACGAGTTTAACTTTTAAAGAATCTGTTAAAAAAATATTCTCTAAAAAAACATTCTTTCCTGGTGTTATAGCCCAAATGTTTTATGTAGGAGCACAAATTATGTGTTGGACTGCTATTTTTCAATATGTTCAATATTTAAACGAATCCACTAATAGTAATATTAATGCAACCTATATGAATATGCTTGCCATGGGGATTTTTCTTGGGGGTCGTTTCTTAGGAACAGCATTGTTAAGCGTTTTCTCAGCACCAAGATTATTATCATTATTTGCGCTTTTAGCTATTATTTGTTGTGCAGGTGCTATTATTATTCCTGGCTTGCCTGGATTAATTTCATTGGTTTGTATTTCGTTATTCATGTCTATTATGTTCCCAACAATTTATGGTATCGCTTTAAAAGACATGGGAGATGAAGCAAAAGTAGGTTCTGCTTTTTTAGTAATGGCAATTGTTGGAGGAGCTATTTTTCCTTTAATGCAAGGAGCAATTATTGATATAGGAGGTGATAATTTAGCCGATACTTTAATATTAGGTGTTCCAGAAGTAAAGTTTTCTTTTATAATGCCAATGATTTGTATTGCTGTTGTTGGTCTTTACGGTTTATATGCCGCCAAAGTTGATAAAAAATCTTAATCCAAAAGTAAGTATATCATGAGTACAAAAAGATTTTGTTTCTCTTGCGATTTAAAAGACGATTCTAAACTAATTGCAGAGTATAAAGAATACCATGCCGTTGGCAAAGCATGGCCCGAAATAACCAAAAGCATAAAAGATGCAGGTATTGTGAATATGGAAATTTATCTTGTTGGAAACCGTATGTTTATGATTATGGAAGTGGATGAAACTTTTGACCCTATTAAAAAAGACGAAATGGATGCGAACAATCTAAAAGTACAAGAATGGGAAAACCTAATGTGGAAGTATCAGCAAGAATTACCTTGGGCAAAAAATGGAGAAAAATGGATGGCTTTGGAAAAAATATTTCAATTATAATTATTGACTTTTTTAAATAACTTTTCCAGTACTTTACGGAAGTCACTTGTTTACAATTGCCCTTTTTGAACACATCAAAACATTATACTGAGCTAATAATCAAGAATAAAAATACAGATTAATTAAGCTAATTCTAAGACATGCGAGAAGTAATAAAAAGACATTATGGTTAATAAATTCAACTTCAAAAGCCTTAAATCTTCAACTATTACAAACCATATCAATAAAGAGGTGTTAGATTGATTATTATTTCGCCCAATTATCGAATAGGATTGTTCAACAAAGCTCAAGTCCTAGTATTCAACTAGCTGTAGCTGTGTGAACAGTAAGAATTAATTTTATTTTAGACCTTTATTGTTTCGAAATTCATTAGTTTTCGAAATATTTAATAGGATTTTATGAATGAATAAAACTAAATTAGCGGTCATATAAATTTAAAACAGTATGAAATTTATTATTATGAGAAGGCTACCAAAGTACCTGCAATTATATGCTGTTGGTGTCACGATATTGTGCCTTGTTATGTCGTGCAATACAGAGAATAAGAAAAATGAGCAAAATAGTTTACCGAAAAAAGATCTTGAGCAAAAACTATTTACCTCTCTTACACAAGAAGAAAGTGGTGTTGATTTTGAAAATCTATTGATAGAATCTGCAGAATCGAACTATTACCAATACATGTATTCTTATATTGGTGGAGGTGTTGCTGCTGAAGATTTTAACAACGATGGCTTGATAGATCTGTTTTTCACTTCTAATTCTCAGAATAATAGGTTATATCTCAATAAAGGAAATTTTAAATTCGAAGATATTACAGAAAAAGCGAATTTTAAAGAAACAATTAGTTTTAATACTGGGGTTACCACCGTTGATATAAATAATGATGGATATATAGATATTTATGTAGGTAGAGGTGGTGCAGATGAAACTCAGTTCGCTAATCTTTTATACGTGAATAATGGAGATCTCACATTTACCGAGCGAGCCAAAGAATATGGTCTTGATGATGATAATCGAGCGATTAATTCTGTGTTTTTTGACTTCGATAATGACAATGATTTGGATGTATATATTTCTAATACACCCGATATGACTAGTAATATTGACGTTCTTGATTTAGATGAGATAGCCAAAGACCCGAAAACCATAGCATTAAAAGGGAGCGATAAATTATATAGAAACAATGGAGATGGAACTTTCGAAGATATATCAATCGAAGCAGGAATCTTACCTGATCGAGGTTTCGGATTAAATGTTGAAGTAGGTGATCTTAACAATGATGGCTGGTTGGATGTATATGTTAATAACGATTTTATAATACCTGATTTTGTTTACTTAAATACTGGAAAAGGTACTTTTAAAGAATCTAGAAATGAGGTTCTTAAACACATGTCATTCAATAGTATGGGAGGTGATATTGCCGATGTGAACAATGACGGATATTTGGATTTGTTGACATTAGATATGAACCCTGAAGATTATGTAAGATCAAAAACCACTATGGCAATGACTTCCATGAATCAATTTGAATTGATGGTTCGATCAAATTATCACCACCAATATGTGCATAATATGCTGTAATTGAATAATGGTAACGGAACCTTCAGTGAGATTGGAAAGATGGCTGGGATTGCAGATACAGATTGGAGCTGGTCTCTTCTTTCTGCTGATTTTGATTTGGATGGATTCAACGATGTTTATGTTACAAATGGTGTATTCAGAGATGTAATCGACCGAGACAAGAACAATGAAATTCTTGCCATATTACGTTCAAGAAGAGGGCAGAAAACGACAAAAGAAGATTTTGCAAAATTTGCGCAAATGTTACCTCAACAAAAACTGACGAATTATATTTTTCACAATAAGGGAGATTACACCTTTGAAGATGTTAGTGACACATGGGTAAATAGTCAAGAAACTTTTTCTAATGGCGCCGCTTATGCTGATTTAGATAATGATGGAGATTTGGATTTTGTAGTGAACAATATTAATGATGTGGTCAATATTCTAAAGAACAATAGTATAGAAAGATCTAGTGGACAGTTTCTTCAAGTCAGTTTTAAAGGCCCAGATAAGAACATAAATGGGGTTGGAGCCAAAGTTAATTTAGTTATGAACGATGGCTCGATTCTCACAAGACAATTAATTAATACAAGAGGATTTTTATCATCGGTGTCCAATGTTTTACATTTTGGAATTAATAAAGACAAGTCAATTAACAGTATGGAAGTTATTTGGCCCGATGGAAAGTCAGAGAAATTGTCAAGTATTAGCACAAATCAAAAAATGGTTTTGGATTATGCTAATGCAAGTGTCAAACAAAAGAAAGCGGATTCATCTATAAAACTTTTTACGGAATTGCCATTAAATTATAGCCACATAGATCCTTATTTTAATGACTATGAAAGGCAAGTTTTATTACCTCATAAATTATCCCAAACAGGACCTGGAATAGCTAAAGCTGATTTGAATAATGACGGTTTGGAAGATATTTATTTTGGAGGTGCCTATAAACAAGCCGGAGTTTTGATGATGGCAAATAAATCAGGCAAGTTCGATGTTTTGGAAGTTGATAGTTTTATTCAAGATAAGAATCACGAAGATGTGGGGGCGGCGTTTTTTGATGCCGACAATGATGGAGATATGGATCTTTATGTTGTAAGCGGAGGTTATGAATTTGAACGTTTACCAAAATTACTTTTGGATAGGCTATATATAAACCAAGGAAACGGAAAATTTGTGAAAGACAATGGTGCTTTAGATATGTTCGTGGCAGCAGGATCTGTTGTTGTGCCGTCTGATTATGATAACGATGGAGATATAGACCTATTTGTAGGAGGAAGAGTTATTCCATCAAAATATCCCTATCCACCAACAAGCTATTTACTAATAAATGACAAGGGTAAATTTACCGTTGGAACACCATCATTAGCTCCAGAATTAGCAGAAATTGGAATGGTGACATCAGCCGAATGGAGTGACATCAATAAGGATGGAAAAATAGACCTAATCGTTACCGGAGAATGGATGGGTATTGTGGTATTTTTAAACGAAAATAACCGGTTAGTAAGAAGTGATAAATACAGCTATTTGAACAATGAAACCGGATGGTGGAATCGCATCCTACTAGCTGATGTTGATAAAGATGGGGATATGGATATCGTTGCCGGGAATTTAGGTATAAATTATAAATTTCACGCCTCCAAAGAAAAGCCTTTTCATGCATATACACGCGATTTTGATTTTAATGGCGTAGAAGATATCTTTTTAGCTATAGACTATCAAGGAAAACAAGTTCCCGTAAGGGGAAAAGGTTATACGGCGCAACAACTACCTCATTTAGCTCAAAAAATACCTACTTATACGGCGTATGCCAATATGGATCTTGTAGGTATTTTAGGAGCAGGAATTGAATCTGCACTGCATTATCAAGCTGTAGAATTCAGGTCGGGTATTTTTCTTAATGATGGACAAGGAAATTTCACGTTTAATCCTTTTGAAAACGAAGTTCAACGATCACCAATTAATAGTATTATTTATGATGATTTGGATGGCGATGGACTTGAAGATTTACTACTTGCAGGAAACAATTATCAATCAGAAATTCAAACAACAAGAGCTGATGGAGGGATTGGTGCATTTTTAAAAGGAGACGGTAAAGGTGGATTTGTCTATAAATCAAATTTACTAACGGGATTCTTTGCAGATGGAGATGTTAGAGATATGATTGAAATCAATTTGGGTAAAACAAAATATATAATGGTTACGAACAATAATTCAAAACCAAACCTTTTTAGAATTAAAAAATAGTTTAGTATTTTATTAGAATTTTAGTAAAAAAGGAGGCAACTGAAACCTCCTTTTTTAATTGGTAATCACCCTACTATTAAAGAACTCCTAGAATTATTGAAAACCCTTTAATTTATAACAAGCAAAAAGAATTAATAAAATCACTCTTTTTGTTTGACATATTCACTTGGGATAACCCCAAATTGTTTTTTAAAGCATTTTGCAAAGTAAGAGGCGGTATTAAAACCCGTTTGATACATAATTTCTTTTACCAATAAATCGCTCGATTCAAATAATTGCACTGCTCTTTTCAACTTAATATTTCGAATAAATTCGCTAGAAGACAATCCTGTTAATTCTTTAAATTTTAAATATAAATTACTTCGGCTATGCCCCATTTCTTTAACCAACATTTCTACATTAAACTCCGTATTCATCATGTTTTTCTCAACAATTTCTATGGCGTGTTGCAAAAATTTTTCATCAACAGAAGTAACGGTAACTTCCTTTGGTTGCAAAGTAATATCTCTGCTAAATCTTCTTCGCAGCTCATCTCTTTGCTTTATAATATTTTTAATTTTCAGCTCTAATATTTCAATATCAAAAGGCTTTCTCACATAACCGTCAGCGCCAATTTTTAGACTATTAATCTCGCTTTCTTGTGAGGCTTTTGCAGTAAGCATAATTACTGGAATATGGCTAGTTTCCTTCGTAGTTTTTAACTTTAAACAAAACTCTTCACCATCCATAACGGGCATTAAAAGATCTGTTAAAATAATGTTTGGTACAATTTTATTTGCAATTTCTAAACCTACCTTACCATTGTTAGCTTCATAAACACTATAATCTTTACTTAAAACTTGCTTAATAAAAGACCTAATATCCGGGTTATCATCAACCACCAATAATGCTGGTAATTTTGATTTTGTTTTGGTCAAGTCCTGATCTAAAATATCATCATTCATATCAACAGCAAACAATTCCGCCTCTGAAGTTCTAATTAAATAATCAGAATCATTCTCTTCTTTGCATGTAATATCCGGTTTTTTTAAATACGCATTTTTCTCAGTAGGTAATTTAAAGGTAAATGTTGTACCTTGTTCTGGACTGCTAAACACTTCTATAGAACCTTGGTGTAACTCAACCAAGCTTTTGGTAAAAGATAACCCAATACCACTTCCTGTTTTATTTTGTTTTTCATAATTTTTTTCTACATAAAATCTTTCAAAAATATGATGCTCTTTAGCTTTAGGAATCCCTGGACCTGAGTCTTTCACACTAACAACAACAGAATCCATACCATTATTTGCACCAACTTCTTTAGAGATAGTAGCGATGACAGAACCGTTATTTGGCGTAAATTTAAATGCATTTGACAATAAGTTATTCATTATTTTTTCAATTGCATCATGATCAAACCAGGATGAAATCACATTTTCTTCTGAATTTATAGTAAAGTTAATGTCATTTTTATGTGCAAGAAATTGAAAAGTTTCACCAACTTCTTTAATAAAAGAAATGATATTACCATTTCTAACTACTAATTTCATTTTTCCTTGATTCAACTTTCTAAAATCAAGTAACTGATTAATTAAACGCATTAAAGATTCTGTATTTTTTTCCATTAATCCATACTGCTCTTTAATAGTTTCTTTGTCAAGACTATCAATATTTTTTTGTAAATATTTTAAAGGGCCTTTAATCAATGTCAAAGGTGTTCTAAATTCATGAGATATATTGGTGAAAAATTCTAATTTTAGTTGTTGTAACTCTTCTCTTTTCTCTTTTTCTAGATGATCTAGTTGTAATTGGTGTTTTTCGGTTGTTCGAATAATGGTAAACCTTCTAAATGCTAAAAGCATGGCAATGGCTAACAAACCATAACTAATATAGGCAACAATAGTTCTCCACCAAGGTGGGATTATTGTTAACTCAATTTTAGAAGGAGTATCGTCCCAAATACCATCATTGTTCGATGCTTTTGCCATTAAAGTGTATGAGCCGGGTTGTAAGTTGGTATATGTAGCAAAACGCTTGGTGGAGTTGGTGTAAATCCAATCCTTATCAAAGCCTTCTAACTTATAGGCATATT
Organism: Aureibaculum algae; assembly: GCF_006065315.1. GTDB lineage: Bacteria > Bacteroidota > Bacteroidia > Flavobacteriales > Flavobacteriaceae > Aureibaculum > Aureibaculum algae. Next base: position 4,364,423 of record NZ_CP040749.1, read on the forward strand.
TATTTTTAAGTGGTGCTGCATAATGTAAACCCGCAAACTCGAAAGAGAAACTGTTGTCTTTATAATCTATTCTTATTTTACTTATTTCGTCTATTGACTTATCTAAAATAACTCTTCTAGCTATTTTTTCACCAATTTTAACTGGCTTGTTAAATATAGAAAAGTTGGTAACTACAGTTTCTGACGGAAAAGTATTGTCTTTAATCTCATCAGGATAAAAGGCATTGAATCCGTTAACTCCACCGAATAACATTTCGCCATCTTTTCTTTTCCAGCAAGCTAATTCTTGAAACTCTTCACTTTGTAAACCATCATTTACATCATAATTTTTAAACGATTCATTTTCTGGGTTAAACTTCGTTAAACCCTTATTGCTTGACAACCAAAGGTTACCTTGACCATCTTCTAAAATTCCTTTTATAACATTGTTTGGCAATCCATCTTTTTCAGAGTAATTTTTAAATTTTATATTTTCGCCCTTTTTGTCATCTATAACTTTACTAAGACCTCCACCAAAGGTGCCAATCCAAAGAGTACCTTTATTGCTTTCATATATGCTTAAAATGTAATTGTGATTTATGCTCGAACTATCTCCTAAAATATTTCGGCAGCTCTGAAAAACAGGCTCCTCTTTATCGGTTTGACTAGCATCTAATTTAGATAAACCGTTACCTGTAGCAAACCAAATATTACCATGACTATCTTCATAAATATTTCTGATAATATCGTTGGCAATAGAATTTGGGTTATTTTTATTATGATAATATATGTTTTTTTTATACGAATTTGAATTTACATCAAACACATATCGATAAACACCATTATCATAAGTACCAATCCAAAAGTTTTTTTTATGATCTTTTAAAATAGAAAAGACACTGCTTTTTACATCAGCAATGGGTTTGATATTTTTTTCGTCAATTTTTTTGGGATCTGAAATATCCAATTGATATAAAACAGGAGCAGATTCTCCTCCAAAAAGCAATGTTTTTTTATTATTTAATAAAACTTCAGATATAGTAAATGTTTTAGAAATACTTTCGAATTTCTGAAAATTTTTATAGGTTCCGTCATCATTCTCTTTGATGATGTAATTTAACCCACCTCCTTCTGTACCAATCCATAAAGTACCATTACTATCTTCAAATATGGATCGAATTTTATCATAACTCAAACTATTAGGGTCTGTTGTTTTTTTAATGTGCCTAAAATTCTTTCGCTGCGGATCGTACTTATTAATACCACCACCGTTGGTACCAACCCACATAATCCCCGTTTGATCTTTAAATATGGAACTAATAATATTCTTGCTAATACTCTTTGTGTTGGCCGATTCGTTTTTTAAATGATCTATCCATTTCGGCAACCTATTTTTATCGGAGTTATCTAATAAAACCAACCCTTTATTAGAACCTACCCAAATTTGATTATTATTATCAAATTCGAGTTCATTATATATTCCACTTAAAATTTTAACCATTTCAAATGATTCACCGGTTTTTTGCTGGATAAAAACACCATTACCAGATGTAACCACAAATCTACCATAAGCATCTTGGGCAATAGATTGAAAATTAAAATTTGGCAAGTTGAATTGGTTATTCTTCTTTTCAATTTCATAAGAGTCTTTACTTATTTTATAAACACCTAAATAAGAACTTACCCATATATTTTCGTCAGCATCTTCAAACAAACTCGTAATATCGTTGTTGACATCACTTTCAGGAAGAATTTTCTCCAGTGTTAGTCTTTTAAATTTGAGATTCGTAACACCTACATTGAGATTGGCAACATTTAACCCTATTTTTGTTCCAACCCAAAGTCTATTATTTTTATCTAATAAAACTGAAATAATATGATTACTGTCTAAACTTGTATCGTCTTCTTCTATATTTTTAAAAACAGTAAACTTTTCTGTAACTCTGTCAAAATAGTTCAGTCCACCACCTGTAGTGCCAACCCATAGATTACCCTGTTTGTCGCCATCAATGGCAAAAATTAGATTACTACTGATGCTGTTTTCATTACCCATTCCGGGTTGGTAAACCGTAAAATCATAGCCATCATATTTGTTTAAACCGTCATGAGTACCGAACCACATATAGCCTTTCTCATCTTGATAAATACAATTTACATCATTTTGTGAAAGCCCTTTTGAAGAATTGATATGCTCAAAATAAATTGGGTTTTGTGCGTACAATTCAACAAAAAATGCAATAAAAACAAAAAAAATAGTATATCGTAGTTTCATATGTTTTATCAAAAAAACTTTAAAGATCAAATATATTAATTAAATAGTACTTTTCTAACATTTTAATTTTTTGAAAAATCACAATTCTTAGGATATCATTGCTCATTTGTTATAGTAAATCAACCCTAAGTTGCCTTTATTCATGACAAAAAAGTTGAATTTAGCAATTACAAACTGAATTTTAAACAAAAAACACATGCAAATTAACAAGCTACTATTTTTAGTTTTTGTACTTGCTTTTTTAACTACATATGCACAGCCGCCAAAACCTCCTTTAGGGCAACGCTGGATTTTAAATGAACAGTTTTCAGATGAATTTAATGGCATGCAATTAGATCAGAATAAATGGTTTAACTATCATCCTACTTGGGCCGGTAGAGTGCCGGGAATATTTTTACCTTCTCAAGTAAAAGTTGCCGATGGTTATTTACAACTCAAAGGTGGCAAAATGAAAAAAGACAGCGTGATAATTGCAAAAAATGGAACAAAAAGAGTTTTTAATATTGCCTCTGCGGCCGTAGTTTCCAAAACAATGGACGCCAGTTTTGGTTACTACGAATGTAAATTCAAAGCTGCAAAAACTACTATGTCAACAACCTTTTGGTTATCTACAAGAAAACATTTTTCTGGTTCTAAAAATTGTAATGACACCTATGGATTAGAACTCGATATACAAGAATGCATTGGTCGTGAGGGAGATTTTGACGGAAAATGGTTTGCTAAAGGAATGCACTCTAATTCCCATTTTTGGTATACCGATTGTGAAGGGGAAAATAATGACTTCCGTGCAAAAGAGGTTCGATTTGAGGATGAAAATTTAGCTTCTGAAGATTTTAACATATATGGAGGTTGGTGGAAAGATGCAAGTAACGCTAGTTTTTACTATAACAATAGTGAACCACAACACATGGAGTTTTACAAAGAAATTAAAGAGAAACCATTCGATCAAAAAATGGGTTTAAATTTAGTATCCGAAACTTACCCGTTCCCATGGATTAGTTTACCTAACGATAATGAACTAGAAGATGACAATAAGAATACCGCATATTATGATTGGGTTCGTGCCTACATTTTAGTTGCGGCAAACGATTCAACAAAAACTTCTAAAAACAATACTCCAAAATTAGAAATTTATGAGGAATCTATTCTGATAGAAGAAAATTCTATTTCTTTTAAGAACGATAAACAATTGGAATTTTTATACACTTCAAAAACCAATGAAGATTATCTATTAGAATTTATCATAACAAATACAAACAACAAGATTATTGCCAAAACAAATAGTAAGGCTTACACAGGTTACACGTATAATTCACAAATAATACCTTTGAAAAGTAACTTAAAGACATCTAAAAAGTATTTTTTAACAGCTTTACTTAAGCATATAAATAACCACAAAACCATTGCAAAACAAACCATTATCATAAAATAGTAAAATAAATTTCAACCAATGAAAAAAGTATTCCTTGTAACTTTATTATGTGTTAGCTCATTTTTTAGCCAAGCACAAAAGCCTAATAATCAAGAAAAAAGCTTCCCTTTTATTCTTCCTAAAGAAAAGCCAAATCAAAAACTTAGTGCTGCATTAGAGCGTAATTATGATGCTTATTTAGCTCCAAGACCACAAGACAACGAGTTGTATTCTCAATTTAAATATACCGAATTGAAAGGATTTGATTATCATAATCATGATGGTACAATTTCTCGTCGAGATCCTTCTAAAGTGATTTTTGCCAACGGAAAATACTATGTTTGGTATACATATCGGCACACGCCTACACCACCTCAAGGTGCAGAAAAAAGTAGCGGAACTATTCCTTCTAGTGACTGGGATTTAGCAGAAATTTGGTATGCAACTAGTACAGATGGGTTTACTTGGGAAGAACAAGGAGTTGCCGTACCAAGACCACCAAAACCAAATGTGGGTTGGCGCTCTGTTACAACCACCGATATTTTAGAGTGGAAAGGAAAATATTATTTGTATTATCAAGGCTTTATGGAAGCAAGTGGAAAACGCGGCGACGATTGCCCGGTTGCGGTTTCTTATGCAGATTCTCCAGATGGCCCTTGGACTCCATATAACAAAATTGTAATACCCAATGGTTCAGAAGGTGAATGGGATCAATATTCTATTCATGACCCATATCCTTTGGTGTACAAAGGAAAGATCTATTTGTACTATAAATCTGATTTTGATGGCAAACCTGATTTAGTTCGTATGCAAGGTTTAGCTGTAGCGGATAATCCTCTAGGTCCGTTTACAAAAAATCCTACAAATCCTGTGATTAATTCTGGTCATGAAACAACTTTATTTCCTTTTAAAGAAGGAATTGCAGCTTTAGTAATTCGAGATGGCAACGAACATCATACCATACAATATGCTAAAGACGGCGTTAACTTTGAAATTGCTGCAATTACTGAATTAATGCCAAACGCTGGCGGCCCTTTTATTCCAGATGCCTTTACAAATACAAAAAATGGTCGTGGTATTACATGGGGAATTTCTCATTTTACCAACGCAACAACATGGGATAAAAATCATGCCGTCTTAGCAAGATTTGATTGTGATTTGAGTCAAGATATTCATGATGAATTTATGAAAAATACGAATATCCAAAATAAACCCGAGTATTATTACGGCCAAGGATTAAATAAAAAACAATTAGAGAGGATTCAATCAGATAATAAAAAAATAATTCAAAAATAAATTAAAAAACCTATTTAAGTTTGATGCTAAAAATAGTGGCTATATTTAAAGAACCATCTTAAAAATGAATCTATTTTGGGTATTAAGCCATGTAGTTTCATCTTAAAATCAGATGGAGGGTTTCTTGCGATTCTTGCGAATGGAAAGGAAAATAACAGTTCTGTTTTTCCTATTTTCAACACAAAATTCAATCACGAAATTTAAGTGTCAGAAATAGAGCGAGTTAATTAGAAAAAGAGGATACTTCCAACTAGAGATTGTTAATAAACTCCGTTAAGCTATCTTTTCTATCTAAATCTAGTTTTTTTCGTAAACGATATCTCGAAGTATGCACACTTTCTATGCTTATTCCTAATATGGAAGACATTTCTTTACTCGAAAAATTCAGTTTCACTAAAGCACATAATTTTTGATCAGCTTGGGTCAATTTTGGGAATTTTTCTTTTAAATTTTTATAAAAACTCTGATTAATATTAGTAAACCTTACTTCAAATTCTTTCCAGCTACTCGATGGATTTCTTTGAACGCTACTAATCATTCTTTCTATGACACGAGTATCGATCTTATCTTCTTGTTTGGCTAATTTTCCTTTTAAAGATTCTAAAAATTCTTCCTTTTCAATTAATTGAAGCGCAGAGGCTGCCAGCTGCTTATTTTTTATCTCTAAGGTCTCATTTTGCCTTTGTTGGTCTAGCTCTTGCTTCTTTCTTAAAACTTCTTTTTCGCTCCGATGTTTTAATCTTAGGTTTCTCGTAAAAAGTATCGCATAAAATAAAATGAATAGTATAGTAACAGATAATAAAATAGATTTAAGTAACCAAACCCTATCCTCATGCTCTAATTCTGCTAAGCGCTGTTCTTTTACAAGCGCTTCCTGTTTTTGTTTTTCAACGCGATAATCATCCTTTATTTCTAACAAATGTTGGTTGTTATCACTTCTACTTCCGAATATTTTATCATTTAAATTATGTGCTTTCTCCAGACTAAAAAAAGCTTCTTTGTACCTATTATTAGCATAGTACAATTTTGATAATGAAGTATAAATTCTCGGCAAATAATTACTATGACTATGATAAATATTACATAATCGTAGCGATTCTTCAAAAGACGCTTCGCTTTCTTTAAAACTATTGGTTTCACGATAAACCTCTCCAAGTAGAAAATAAATAATTACTAAATACGATTTATTGGTTTCTTTGAAAAAATATTCACAAGATCTTAGCCTTTCTATTGCCAAAACACTCCTCCCTTCTTTATGATCTATATAAGCTAATTCTCCTTCAGCATAATACCCTATTTCTTCTGTAATAAAGGTTTGCATCTGATTGGTACTATCCAAATACTTTTTAGCCATTTCAAAATCTTCATTATCTCTATAAAAAACAGCTAATGAAAAATAATTACTTCTAAGATTTTTATAATTCTCCAAAGGAGATGCTTTCATTTTTTTATGAATCAAAATAGATTGATTAAAATACTTTTTAGCAGCACTATCTCTTTTATAATAACCATAGAGCCATCCCAAGTCTTGGTATAATAACCCTAACGAAATAGAATCTTTTGATTTATCTGCTAATAATAATGCACTCCAGTAGCCATCATAAGACTTTCCATAATCCACATTATGAGAATATAAAAATGACAATTCACGTAAACCCATAATAGAAGCAGAAGTGTCTTTTTTTTGCATTTGAAACTCGATACTTTTATTATAAAAATAAACGGCACTATCTAGCTTCTGAAATTTATAGAATTCTGCTTTTTCAAATAGACTATCAGGAGGTATAATATCTTGAGCTCTCCCAACATTAAAAACAACAAAGAAAAATATAAATAATATTATCGGTAAAGAAAATATTTTATTTCCCATAATTCACTATTTAATTTGATATTGATAACTAGACAATTTCTATTATAAAAATTTCAAAAGCAATGATAGCAAAATCTATTTTAATCAACCCACCTATTAAGAACTGTTCAGTCCGTTTTAACCATATGTTATACAACTAAAAACGTACAAGCATATAAAGATAAGTAAAATCAGTAATTTTAACCTTTTATATACACTTATAAAATAATCATTTTATAGAAGTATTAGTTTTGTTCAGATAGGTATTTTATAAATTTTGTATATGTTCAGTTTTAATCGAGTTAAAAAAAATGAAATCAAATATTTTAATAGCCATATTTGCTTTACTTAAAGTGGAGGACTTAAATGGATGGCTTTCTCCAAGTCTAACAAGAATCTTATGGGGAATTTAAATATTAAATTGGGCACAAACATAAAATTAGCAAAAACAAAATTATTATTTTTTTTATTCTTCATCGGCATTTCTAATTATGCTCAAGAAGTATCCGTTGATATCCATTTAAATGTGCTACATACTATCGGAACAAATAGCACTTTTGAGCGTTCAAAATTTATTACCATTCATGCAAATCAATTGGAGAAAGATTGGGACGGAGATAATTTCACTCCCGATCTAAGAAACGACTTTTTAAATGGGTATGACGTTTATTTAGGTCGAGATACTGGTGGAATTACTTGGATACTCAACAATGTTGAAGAAGATCCAACCAGACTAGGTTTTGCTGACCCCACCGATATAGCTTCTAGAGGCGAAAACTCGAGAAACTCCTTTGCTTCTCAATCCAAACTCCACTCCTATGAAAACAGGAAAAATCTTGTAATTGCTGCCCAATTACATCCTTTTTGGACTGGTGAAAGTCAAAAAGCGACCACAAAAGGTTGGAAAATTGCTAGTCCCACAGCTACTGGTGAATATATGGGGCGCTATTTTAATGAATTTCATGGTCAAAATGGACAAAAGCAACCAGCATGGGTAGAGGTTATTAATGAACCTGCTTACGAAGCATTAGGTGGAAAGAAAGATTACACCCATTCTTTACAAGAAATTGCTGATTTCCATGTGGAAGTAGCAGATGCTATAAGAGCTCAAAATTCAAACTTAAAAATAGGAGGATATACCGCCGCTTTTCCTGATTTTGAAACTGGTGATTTTCAAAGATGGATGAATAGAGATAAATTATTTGTAGATGTTGCTGGTGAAAAAATGGATTTTTGGTCATGGCATTTGTATGATTTTCCTGCTATTGGGGGTAAAACTGATTTGCGCTCAGGCAGCAATGTAGAGGCAACTTTTGATATGATGGATCAATACAGTATGCTAAAATTAGGACACACCAAACCCTATGTTATTTCAGAATATGGTGCACAAACACATGACTATGACAGACAAGGTTGGACGGCAATGCGTGATTGGTTATTTTTAAAAGTACAAAACTCATTAATGATGTCTTTCATGGAAAGACCAGATGATATTACCATCGCAATTCCCTTTACCATAGTTAAAGCCGAATGGGGATATAATCATGAAAAAGGATACCCATACTCGGCAAGATTAATGCGTAAAACCAACGAACCCGAAAGTTATACTGGCACTTGGATTTACACCGATAGGGTTAAATTTTATCAACTTTGGAAAAACGTAAAAGGAAAAAGAATTGCCATAAAAGCAACCGATTTTGATATACAAGTAGATGCTTATGTTGATGGAAAAAAGGGCTACATTATCTTAAATAGCTTGGAATCTATACCAACGCAAATCAATTTGAACTTTTTTGATTCTTATAGTACCCAAATTAGTGCAATTGTAAAAAAACACTTAACCTTATCAGGAGTTGCTCCTATTTTAGAGCAAGAAAACATATCACCTTCAACTACAAACGTCGTTTTAGGAGCCGAATCAACAATGATTCTAGAATATACTTTTGAGAATGAAATTACCATTGATGAAACTTCTGACGAAGTGAAATACTTTGCAGACGATTATTTAAAACCTATTAATGCTTCAAAAGCTTCTTTTTTCCATATTAATAATGTTGAAAAAACGGGTGTATTTGGTGAAGCTGTTTTAAGAATAAGTATTGGCAGAGAACATGGCAAACAACTTATACCTACTTTAAAAGTTAATGACAAAATTATTAAAGTACCTGAAGACTGGAGAGGATATGACCAAGCAGATAAAGGTCAATTTTTTGGAACACTAGAAATACCTGTACCATATGATTTAATAAAAACTAATAATGAAATATTTGTAGAATTTCCAGATTTCGGCGGTCATATAAGTAGCACTGTTATGCAAGTATTTAATTTTAGTGATGATTTTAGCACATTAGGAGTTATGGAAAGCCCTATCGATAGAATTAAAATTAACCTATTTCCAAATCCAGCAAACAAATCCTTTCAAGTTAAACTACCTACACAATATCTTGGTGCTTCTTTTATTATGTACAATACTAGTGGAGTCAAGTTATCGCAACAGGTTATTTCGAAAGAAAACACGCTAATCTAAATAAAAAATTATAGCGCTGGCATGTATTATACTAAAATCGTATTACAAGGAAAAGTCCTTAAAAATAAAAAAATTATTTTATTATAGCCAAATTTAAAATGAAAAAAACTTACCTACATTTAGTATTCGTTCTCCTATTTATTTCATGCAGCAGCAAAGACAACATGCTGCAAAACAACAGAGTATCCGATTTTAATGTCAATTGGAATTTTTATTTATCGCAAGATAGTACGCAACAAGTCTTCTCCATTAAAAATAAAGATTGGAGATCTTTAAATTTACCACATGATTGGGTAATTGAAAATGAATTTGACTCCACTCTAGTCAACGACGCTCTTGCTACTGGTTATTTAGCAGGGAAAGGATATGGCTTTTACAAAAAAACATTTGACTTAGACATAAATGAAAATAATGTTACTTATTTATTATTTGATGGCGTTTATAATAATGCCGAAGTCTGGTTAAATGGCAACAAGCTAGGTTTCCATCCTTATGGATATTCTCCTTTTTATTATAACCTGACGCCTTACTTAAATAAAAATGGAAAAGAAAATGAAGTCGTTGTTAGAATTGATCATTCGCGATATGCGAATAGCCGTTGGTACACCGGTGCCGGAATTTACAGAAATGTATCTTTGATTACCACAGATAAACTTCATATTCCAGTTTGGGGCGCATTTGTTACAACGCCAATAGTGAATTCATCTGAAGCTACCGTAAACATTGCAATTGATATTACAAATCAATATAATGAAGAAAACGAAGCAAGCATTCATTCTGTTATTTTTGATGCAAATAACAACAAGGTTGCAGAACAAACTTCCAAACTAAATATCGCTAGTAATCAAACCCAAAAAACAAATCAAAATATTGTAATTGTTAATCCAAAACTTTGGGATGTTACAAACCCCAATTTATATAAAGCAGTAATTTCTGTAAAAAAGAATGATAAAGTAATTGATACTTATACTGAAAATTTCGGAATCCGATCTATAAAATTTGATGCGAATGAGGGCTTTTTCCTTAACGGAAAAAATATGAAAATTAAAGGTGTTTGTTTGCATCATGATGGTGGTCTTGTAGGAGCCGCTGTACCAAAAGGTGTTTGGAAACGCAGATTACAAATATTAAAAGACGGAGGCTGTAATGCTATTCGAGTTTCTCACAACCCTGCTTCTACTGTATTTTTAGATTTATGTGATGAAATGGGATTCCTGGTACAAGATGAATTTTTTGATGAATGGGATAATCCAAAAGATAAGCGATATAACCAAAATGAATCGAAAAGTACCGATTATATCACTAGAGGTTATGGCGAACATTTTCAAGAATGGGCGCACAAAGATTTGACTAATGTAATGTTAAGTCATCGCAACCATCCTTCCGTTTTTCAATGGAGTATCGGTAACGAAATAGAATGGACCTATCCGAGAAATGCAGCAGCAACAGGCTTTTTTGGCAATATGAATTGGAATGGTAATTATTTCTGGAGTGAGTCTCCTTATTCTATAGAAGAAATTAAAAGAGAACTAGAAACGCTTCCTAAAGAAAAATACGACATCGGCGAAACGGCTCACAAACTTTCTAAATGGACTAAAGAACTAGATACAACGAGACCTGTTACGGCAAATCTAATTTTACCATCAGTAAGTCATTTGTCTGGCTATACAGATGCTCTAGATGTAATTGGGTATAGTTATAGAAGAATTTTATATGACTATGGTCATAAAAATTACCCAGATAAACCAATTATGGGTACAGAAAACTTGACGCAATTCCATGAGTGGAAAGCCGTAATGGATCGTCCTTTTATTTCAGGCACTTTTCTTTGGACAGGAATTGATTATATGGGTGAAATACGAGATCATTGGCCGGTGCGTGTGCAGCCTTCTGGATTATTAAATACTGCTGGGTTTAAAAAGGGCTCTTACTTTATGATGCAATCGCTATGGTCAGAACAACCGATGATACATTTAGCAACACAAACTATGGATAAATCTTTAAATAAACTGAATGATAAAGGTGCTATAGTTGCTAAAAATCCGGAAAAATGGCAACATGCTTTGTGGGAATGGCAAGATGTAAACGAGCATTGGAATTATAACAAAAATGAAATGATTTCAGTCGAAATATATTCTAACTGTGATGAAATTGAATTGTATTTAAATGAACAATCTTTAGGACTTAAAAAATTAGCCAATTTTGAAGATCATATTTATAAATGGGCTGTTTTGTTTGCTGATGGTAAATTAGTAGCAAAAGGCAAAAAAGATGGAAAAGAAATATCTTCTGAAATAATTACTGCTAAAAAAGCGTCAAAAATAGAGCTCTCTTCAGAAGAAAAAGTATTGACCGCGAACAATACAGATGTTTCTCATATAATTGTTCGGTTAACAGATGAAAATGGAAATCCAGCAAAAACCGATGATAGAGAAATTACTTTTGAAATAAAAGGAAATGCAAAATTGTTAGGAGTTGATAATGGTTGGAAAAAAAGTATTCAAAAATTCCAATCTAATGTAAATACAACCCACAACGGAAGAACTTTACTAATTGTACAGGCTATGGATAAAACAGGTGAAGTAGAAGTGGTGGCACATTCAAAAGATTTACCTTCAAACTCAATTAAAATAACAATAAACTAACAATATTCGATTAAAATTAATTTGTGGTACAAGTAAAACCATACCTTATATTCAGTAGATAATTAAAGTTATAATATTGTATGGTTTCCTTAAAAATATGATTTAAAATAATTAAAAGAAATAAAATTAATAAAAATGAGAGCAACACAATATGAAGGCAATAAAACCTTCACAGTAGTAGAAAGAGAAATTGAAGCACCAAAAGAAGGTGAAGTTAGAATTAAAGTAGCTTACGTTGGGGTTTGTGGAACTGACGTTCACATTTACCACGGAATGATGGACAAACGTGTAAAAATGCCAGAAACTATCGGACATGAAATGTCTGGGATAATTGATGTCGTTGGCGCAGGAGTAACTGGATTTTCGGTTGGTGAAAAAGTAGTGGTTCGTCCATTAGACGACCGTTTGGTACAGCCTTCCGATAAAGGTTTTAACCACATTTGTGCAAAATTAAAATTTATTGGAATTGATAGTCCTGGTGCAATGCAGCAATACTGGAACGTTCCTGCATTTACTTTACACAAATTAAAGCAAGAAACAGACTTAAAATTAGCAGCGTTAATTGAGCCATTATCAGTTGCAACGCACGATGTGAGAATGAGTGGCTTAGTTGCTGGAGAAACCGCCGTTGTTTTAGGTGGTGGACCAATTGGTTTGTTGGTTGCAATGGTAGCTAAAGAAGCAGGCGCAAATGTAATTGTATCTGAAGTAAATGAAAAACGTATTGCTAAAGCTAAAGAATTAGGTTTAAATGCTGTTAGTCCATTAAAAATCGATTTAGTTGAATACGTAAGAGAACAAACAGAAGGTCGTCTAGCCGATGTCGTTTTTGAAGTAGCTGGAGTACAACCTGCTTTAGATGTTATGTGCGAAGTAGCTGGTATTAGAGGTCGAATTGTAATGGTAGCTATTCATGGGCAAAAGAAAGAAGTTGATTTATTCAAATTTTTTTGGAAAGAATTAAAACTAATTGGTGCTCGTGTTTACGAAAAAGAAGATTACGAAAAATCAATCGCTTTAATCACAACCAACAAATTACCATTTGAAGATATGATTACCGATGTACAACCGTTGAGCAACATCCAAAAAGTCTTTGAAAATATCGATAACAATCCTGACGGAATGAAAGTATTAATGGATTGTACATTGTAAAAAAATTAATTATAAAAATAAACATAAAATGAACGAATTATTTAATTTATCAGGAAAAGTAGCTCTTGTAACTGGAGGAACTCACGGAATTGGAATGGCTTGTGGTAAAGCTTTAGCAAAAGCAGGTGCAAAACTTTGTGTTAACGACATTGATGACGAAAAATTAGTGTCTTGTGTAGCGGAATATGCAAAAGATGGAATTGAAGTTTACACTATTAATTTTAATGTTTGCAGTGAAGAAGCTGTGGACAAAGGAATCAGTAAAATCGAAGCTGAAGTAGGTGCTATCGATATTCTTGTAAACAATGCAGGTATTATTAAGCGTATTCCTATTTTAGATATGCCAATATCTGATTTTGAACAAGTTCTTAATGTAGATTTAGTTGCTCCTTTAATTGTAGCAAAACGTGTTGCTCCAGGAATGATTAAACGTCGTGAAGGGAAAATCATAAACATGTGCTCTATGATGAGTGTATATGGTCGTCAAAACGTTTCAGCATATGCTTCGGCAAAAGGTGGTTTAAAGCTTTTAACAGCAAACATGTGTTGTGAGTGGGCAAAACATAACGTTCAAATTAACGGAATTGGCCCAGGATACATCGCTACAGAACAAACAGCTCCAATTCGAGTTGGTGGACATCCTTTTAACGATTTAGTGATGACTCGTACTCCTGCCAACCGCTGGGGAGAACCTGAAGATGTTGGAAATGCTTCATTATTCCTTGCCTCTAAAGCAGCGGATTTTGTAAATGGTCAAGTGCTTTATGTTGATGGAGGTATCCTTGCAAACTTTGGTTATGTAAAAGGAGAAAACGAATTATAAAATCAATTTACAAAACAAATGTCTCTGCCGCTGTTTGTATTCATTCACGGCAGGGATTATAACTGGTAAATACCAGCAAAATTTGGCTTCAGAAAATCCTGAAAAAGTTATTTCGAAGCATGGGCGGCAAATAGAATGGATAATTATACCGTAGAAAAAATAATAACAAATTAAAAATAGATCATGTTACAAATTAAAAATTATCAGTTATTTATTAATGGAGAATGGAGAACTTCAACTTCAGGAGAAACTATTGATATTGTAAACCCTTCGACCGAAGAAGTTGTAGCACGTGTTCAAAACGGAACAGTAGAAGAAGCTATTGAGGCATTAAAAGCTGCTGAAAAAGCGCAAAAAGAATGGAGAAAATTACCTGCGCGTTCACGTGCAGACTTATTATATAAATTGGCTAATGAAATTGAAGCTAATACGGAGTATTTGGCTGAATTATTAACTAAAGAACAAGGGAAACTTTTAAAAGTTGCTCGTTTTGAGGTAGCTGTTACCGCTTCATTTATTAGATATGCTTGTGAAGGTGCTCGCAGAATTGAAGGTGATATTATTCCTTCTGACAACCCAAACGAACAAATTTGGATTCAAAAAATTCCTCGTGGCGTTGTAGTTGCTATTACTGCTTGGAATTTCCCATTAGCATTAGCAGGTCGTAAATTAGGACCAGCGTTAGTTGCAGGAAATACCATTGTAATTAAACCAACTTCAGAAACACCTTTAGCAACCTTAGAATTAGGAAACCTAGCAAACAAAGTAGGAATTCCAGCGGGAGTTATCAATATCTTAACCGGACCTGGCAGAGCGATGGGAAATGCTCTAGTTGAAAGCCCAATTACTAAAATGGTAACTATGACAGGTTCTACGCCTGTTGGACAACAAATTGCACGCAATGCAGCCAATAATTTAACGCACGTTCAATTAGAACTAGGTGGAAAAGCGCCATTTATTGTTTTTGAAGATGCAGATATTGATGCAGCTGTTGATGCGGCGTTACATTCTCGTTTCGATAATTGTGGTCAAGTTTGTACTTGTAACGAACGGATGTATGTTCACGAAGCTATTTACGACGTGTTTATGGAGAAATTCATTGCAAAAACTAAAGCAATTAAAGTTGGTGACCCAATGTTAGAAGAAACTGATATGGGACCAAAAGTGAATAAGAATGAATTAGAGCATATGGAACACTTAATAAAAATAAGTATTGAAGAAGGTGCAACCATTGCTACTGGAGGTAAAAGACCTACAGGCGCTGGATTTGAAAAAGGATATTGGTTTGAGCCAACGGTACTTACAAATGTAACACAAGATATGACTATTGTTCATGAAGAGTCTTTCGGACCAATTTTACCAGTATTAAAATTTAGTTCTTTTGATCAAGTTATTGGTTTTGCAAACGACTGTGAATATGGTCTAGCTGCAATGGTATTTACAAATAATATGAATACCATTATGAAATGTAACGATGAATTAGAATACGGAGAAATCTATGTAAATAGAGGTCACGGTGAACAACATCAAGGTTTCCATAACGGCTATAAATTATCGGGTTCTGGTGGTGAAGATGGCAAATACGGTTTTGAGCAATATATGGAAAAGAAAACCTTTTACATCAAACATAAAGCCTAATAAAACTGCCAATGATTTATCCAAAATTTAAAATTGCCAAATTCTTCTATTTTATTTTAGTAAGCATCTTTTTCATCCAATGTAAAAATGATAAAAAACAAGAGGTACTAGTCGATGAAATTAAAGACACTAAACCAAATGTGGTTATTTTATACTTAGATGATTTAGGTTATGGAGATTTAAGCTGTTATGGAGCAACGGCTTTAAAAACTCCAAACATAGATAAACTTGCTACTGGTGGTGTGAAATTCACAAATGGCTATGCCACCTCTGCAACTTGTACTCCAAGTAGGTATGCAATTTTAACAGGCGTATATCCTTGGCGCAATAAAGATGCTAAAATTCTTCCGGGATCAGCACCATTAATTATCTCTACATCACAAGAGACGTTGCCAAAACTATTTAAATCAAAAGGTTATGAAACAGGAATTGTGGGTAAATGGCATTTAGGTCTAGGTTCAGGAAATGTAAATTGGAATGAACATATTTCTCCCAGTCCTAATGAAGTTGGATTTGATTATTCACACATTATGGCAGCAACACAAGATCGCGTACCAACCGTTTATATTGAAAATGGAAATGTGATCGGATTAGATGCTACTGATCCTATTGAAGTGAATTATCAAAAAAACTTTGATGGAGAACCAACCGCTATTTCAAATCCAGAATTAGTAACGATGAAATGGCATCATGGGCATAATAATAGCATCGTAAACGGTATTCCTAGAATTGGTTTCGTAAAAGGTGGTGAAGCCGCGAAATGGAAAGATGAAGATATGACCGACCATTTTTTAGCAAAAGCGCAAAATTATGTAAAGACACACAAAAAGAAACTATTTTTCTTGTATTATGCTCTGCAACAACCACATGTGCCTAGAACACCACATGCCCGCTTTGAAGGAAAATCAGGTTTAGGACCACGAGGAGACGTCATTTTAGAAGCTGATTGGGTTATTGGTGAGTTCATGAAAACTTTAGAAGAAGAAGGGCTTTTAGAAAATACATTGATCGTTTTTTCAAGTGATAATGGTCCGGTTTTGAATGATGGTTATGAAGATGATGCAGTAGAAAAACTAGGAAATCATGATCCAAACGGAGGATTACGTGGAGGAAAATACAGCTTATTTGAAGCAGGAACACATGTCCCATTAATGACCTATTGGAAAGGTAAAATAAAACCACAAGTATCTGATGCTTTAGTATGTCAAGTTGATTTAATGGCTTCTTTAGCAACACTTATTGACGGTAAAATAAAGACCTCGGATAGTGAAAATATTTTATCTGCATTTTTAGGACAAAGTAATATTGGTCGCCAATCATTGGTAATTGAAGCAAATACCAAAACGGCATATCGCGAAGGAGATTGGATTATGATTCCACCTTACACTGGTGAAGCTATAAATACCCAAGTCAATATAGAATTAGGAAATGCTGAAGAGTATCAATTATACCATTTAAAAAACGATAAAGCACAGCGAAATAATCTAGCATCTTCTGAGCCCAATAAATTAAAAGAAATGATTGAAAGTTTCGAAGCAATTCGCGGTAATGATTATGCAAATACAGAACAATTGGAGTTGAAATAATAGAAACATGAATACAAAAATTTCAAAAATACAGACTCGTTTATTTACCGTACCTCTACCCGAGGTAATGTCTGACGCTAAACATGGAGATCACTATCATTTTGAATTAGTAACTGTTATAGTAACTTTAGAAGATGGAAGCGAAGGTACGGGATATACATATACTGGAGGTAAAGGTGGTTTTGCTATAAAAGCAATGATAGAACATGATTTTACGAGTGTTTTGATTGGAAAAAATGGTACTGATATTGAAGGTATTTACGATTTTTTAGAATGGCATGTACACTATGTCGGTCGTGGCGGTATTGCCTCTTTTGCTATATCTGCTGTGGACATTGCTTTATGGGATATTCGTTGTAAAAAATTGGGTCAGCCACTTTGGAAAGTTGCCGGTGGAGCTAATAATACATGTAAAGCCTATTGTGGTGGAATTGATTTAATGTTTCCAATTGAGAAATTATTAAATAACATGAACACTTATTTAGCGAGGGGTTTTAATGCTGTGAAAATTAAAATTGGGCGTGAAAATTTACAAGAAGATTTAGAGCGAATCAAAGCAGTTAGAGAATATATTGGCCCTGATGTAACTTTTATGGTAGATGCCAATTATTCTATGACCGTTGAAAAAGCTATAAGTGCTATTGAAGGATTTAAACAATATGATATTACTTGGTTTGAAGAGCCAATTATTCCAGATAATTATAAAGGTTTTGGAGAAATTGCTGATAAAACAGGTTTTCCATTAGCAATGGGTGAAAATTTACATACCATTCATGAATTTGAATATGCGATGGATCAGGCAAAATTATCTTTTGTTCAGCCCGATGCTTCAAACTGCGGAGGTGTAACAGGTTGGTTAGCTGCTGCAAAATTAGCTGCTAAACACAACATTCCAGCGTGCTCACATGGAATGCAAGAATTACATGTAAGTTTAGTTTCTTCTCAACCAAATTCAGGTTGGTTAGAAGTACATAGTTTTCCAATTGATGAATATACAACAAGACCTTTAGTGGTTGAAAATTATAGAGCAGTTGCTCCTGATTATCCAGGTGTTGGTGTGATATTCAATTGGGATAAATTAAGTCCTTACGAAGAAAAGTAAAATAAGAAATTAACCAAATATACAATCTTATGATCATAAATAAAGGGAATTTTGGAGTCTTTAATGACGAGAAAATTGAAATATATACATTAAGAAACAACAATGGTATTGAAGTTAAAATTACTAATTATGGTGCTACTATAACTTCGTTAATTGTTCCAAATTCAAAAGGAGAATTAGAAAACATTGCTTGCGGTTTTGATACATTGGAAGGATATTTTGGAAAAGATTATGTTGAAAATTCGCCCTATTTTGGGAGTACTATTGGCAGGTACTGTTCTCAAATAAAAGATGCAAAATTCACCTTAAACGGAAAAGAATTTCAATTAGCAACTAACGCTGGAGATAATAATTTACACGGAGGAGTTGTTGGTTTTGATAAAAGAATTTGGAACGCAGAAATAGTTTATTGTGAAGGAATTTCTTCATTAAAAATGTCATTATTAAGTAAAGATTTAGAGGAGGGATACCCTGGAAATGTAGAAGTCTCAGTATTTTTTACATTATCAGAAAACAATGAGTTAAGAATTGATTATAGCGCTATTCCAGATCAAGACACACCAATTGCATTGACCAATCATACCTACTTTAATTTAGATGCTTTTTCAGGAACAGTTGAAAATCACATTGCTCAAGTAAACACTTCAAAAAGACAAGCACTAGATGAAACAGGAGCCGGCACTGGTGAAATTTTGAATGTAAAAGACAAAGCAGATGATTTGAGTGCAGGAAAAAGAATTGGAGATGTACACCAAGCAATAGGAGATGGTTTTGAACATTTCTATGCTTTTGACAATGCTAATTTTGACTTACAAGAAGTTGCAAAAATCACATCTCAAGCATCTGGTCGTTCTTTAACAGTATCTTCTACAGAGCCTTGTATGCTATTATATACCGGGAAGTACACTTCAAATGCTATTAAAAGAGAAAACGGGGAACAATACGGAAAATATAGAGGGTTCTGTTGTGAAACACATCGCTATCAAAATGGACCAAATATTGAAAATTCTCCAAAAACCATTACAAAAGCAGGAGATCAATTTAAAAGTACGACCATCTTTAAATTTGGATGGTAATTATCATTTAAACCAACTTAAATAAGCAATATAAATTATGATTGAAGGAATTATTTTAGCAGTTGGCGCGGGGCTTATGCTGGGCTTATATGCATTGCCAGAGAAATACACAAAGGATTTTAAATTTGAAAATACCTGGGGCTTATTTTTTATGCTCACCATGTTCGTGGTACCCATTATCGCCTCAATTACCTTAGTTAATGATTTTAGCACTGTTTTTGACAGCGTTCCAACCGATATTTTAATCAAAATGGCAGGAGCTAGTTTCCTATGGGGAATTGGCGTTATGATGTGGGGTAAAGCCATCAATCACATCGGTCTGTCCTTGGGATTCTCATTGTTTATCGGAACTGTGATTTTGGTAGGTTCTATTCTACCTTTCCTTGTTGAAGGACTGCCTCCTACAAACATTTTTATCACCATTCTTATTGGAATAACCGTAGTTTTAATCGGTGTTCTTTTCAACGGTAAAGCTGGTTTAACTCGCGAAGCCGATGAAGTTAAAAAAGACATAGGAACTAAAAAGTCGATGGTTACCGGAATTCTAATTGCTGTTGTAGGCGGTTTGTTAGCAACTGGTTTTAGTTATGCCAATGCGGTTGGAAGACCTTATATTCATGAAGCTTTTCAAGCTGCAGGAAACGCTGAATGGGTTACTGCAGTTGGAGTTATGTTTCCAATTTTTATTAGTGGTGGAATTGTGATGACCGCTTATTTTGCCTGGCAATTAACAACAAAAAACGCCTGGGGAGATTTTAAAACACCAAACTTTGGAAAAAACTTTTGGCTCATTTTAATCATGGCAGTATTCCATTATGCGGCATCCGCAATTTTTGCTTTTGCAGCCTTTAAATTGGGCGAAATAGGAAATACTGTAGGTTATGCGATTTTCAACACCTCTTGCGTAGCAACGGCGATTGTTAGTGGTATTGTAACTGGTGAATGGCTTAATGCTTCAGCTAAGGCAAAAAAATTCTTATACATTAGTTTAGCCTGTATGATTTTAGGTATAGTTATCATTGCTATTGGAAATGGAATCTCCTAAATATTATTAAAACCAAGACTAAAAAATAATGAACAAAACAATATATTTATTAGCTGTATTTATTGCAAGTACAATGATTTCATGCATTAACAAAGAGAAACAATTAGAAAATGAAACAATAAAAAATATGGAAATTTCTGACGAACAAATGGACTTTTTGGGAATCACCAATAAGGATAAATTAAGTGCTGCTTCAAAAAGAGCACTTTTATGGGATCAAAACTTAGGTAACGAATGGTTTTTTGAATACAACGTTGAAGATTTAAAAGGTGATTTCGCCTATGAGGAAGGTGTTGTTCGAAGAGATCCGAGTGCGATGATTAAGGAGAATGGTAAATACTATGTATGGTATAGTCGAAGTACGGGAGAATCTGAAGGTTTTGGAGGAGATGTGGAAAAAGACAAAGTATTCCCTTGGGACCGTTGTGACATTTGGTATGCCACCTCTGAAGACGGCATCACATGGAAGGAAGAAGGGTTGGCTGTAGCTCGTGGTGAAAAGGGAGCCTACGATGATCGTTCCGTTTTTACAGTTGAAATCATGGTTCATGAAGGGGTGTATTACTTGTGTTATCAAACAGTAAAATCCCCTTACACGGTTCGTGTTAAAAATCAGGTTGGTTTGGCCTGGTCGAATTCTCCGGATGGACCCTGGACTAAAAGTACCGAGCCTATTTTAAGTCCTGCTGACAATGGAATTTGGAAAGGTGAGGAACAAAACAGGTTTTTAGTAGAGAAAAAAGGAGATTTTGATAGTCATAAAGTACATGATCCTTGTATTATTCCTTTTAAGGGGAAATTCTACCTGTATTATAAAGGAGAGCAAATGGGTGAACAAATCACCTTTGGAGGTCGTCAAATCAGACATGGCGTGGCCATTGCAGATAACCCAAAAGGGCCCTATATAAAGTCTCCATACAATCCCATTAGCAATAGTGGTCACGAAATTTGTGTTTGGCCTTATGGCGGAGGTATCGCTTCCTTGATCACAACGGATGGACCTGAAAAAAATACGGTTCAATGGGCACCTGACGGAATTAATTTTGAAATTATGGGCGTTGTAAAAGGTGCTCCTCATGCCATAGGATTAAACAGAGCAGCTGATAATGAAAAAAATCCTACAGAAGTTTTAAGATGGGGCTTAACGCACGAATATAAAAGTTGGGATTATCAATATATCAGAGGATTTAAAACTTGGAACGTTAAAAACCACAAGGCCAAAGGCGAATAAACGAAGCTATCTGATATAAAGTTTCATCATAAAAACACTTTAACCGCCATATCCAAAAATTGTGTTTTTTGTTTTATCTCGACTTTAGCTATTTATAATAAAATATACGATGATGTTCAAGTACCTCACAACTGTTTTTATGCTAATAATCATAGGATCCTATTCCTATGCCCAAGAAGTTGATTTTTCTTTTAAAGACCCTTCTCTATCCATAGATCAAAGAGTGGAACTATTGGTTGCTCAAATGACATTGGAAGAGAAAGTCAGCCAATTGGTGAATGCTGCTGTTGCCATCCCCAGATTAGAAATTCCTGATTATGATTGGTGGAATGAAGCCTTGCATGGTATTGCCCGTAACGGAAAAGCTACTATTTATCCTCAAGGAATTGGTTTAGGAGCAACTTTTGATCCGGAATTAGCTGAAAGAGTTGCATCTGCCATATCAACTGAAGCCAGAGCCAAATATATCGTTTCGCAAAAAATGGGTAACCACAGTAAATATGCCGGTTTAACATTTTGGACCCCTAATATAAATATCTTTAGAGATCCTCGCTGGGGTCGCGGACAAGAAACCTATGGTGAAGATCCGTATTTAATGTCTGAAATGGGCGTTGCTTTTGTGAAGGGACTTCAAGGCAACGATCCCAACTATTTAAAAACAGCGGCTTGTGCCAAGCATTATGCCGTTCACTCCGGGCCTGAAAATATACGGCACAGTTTTAACGCTGCTCCAACAAAACAAGATTTATACGAAACCTATTTACCCGCTTTTGAAGCCTTAGTAACAGAAGGAAAAGTTGAGGGTGTCATGGCAGCATATAATGCTGTTTATGGAGAACCCGCAGCAGCGAATTCATTTCTTTTACAGGAAATTTTACGTGTGCAATGGGGTTTTGATGGTTATATTACTTCTGATTGCGGTGCTGTTGGTGGAATTTCAAACAAACAAAAATATGTGAACACACCTGTTGAAGCTGCAGCTGTTGCTTTAAAAGCCGGTACAAATTTAAACTGCGGAGGAACCTATAGTTTGTTAACACAAGCAGTTGAACACGGGCTGATAACAGAAGAATTAATCAATAAGAGAACCAAACAACTGTTTAAAACACGTTTTAGATTAGGAATCATTGGTGAGTCAAAAGACAATCCCTATTTGGATATTAGTTCAGATAAAATTCATTGTGAGGAGCACGTTCAATTGGCGCGTGAAGTTGCTCAAAAGTCTATCGTATTACTGAAAAACAACAATGCCGTATTACCGCTTTCAAAAGATATAAAAATCCCTTATGTAACAGGCCCTTTTGCAAATTCAGCGGATATGTTGATGGGAAGTTATTATGGCGTAAGTTCTAATTTGGTAACCATACTTGAGGGAATCACTGATGCTGTATCTTTAGGAACTTCATTAAACTACCGTAGTGGTGCCTTGCCATTTCAAAAGAATCTAAACCCAAAAAACTGGGCACCTCACGTTGCTGCTGAGTCAGATGTAACTATTTGCGTTGTTGGGCTAACGGTAGACCGGGAAGGTGAAGAAGTAGATGCCATCGCATCTGCTGATGAAGGTGATAAAATAGATTTAAAATTACCTGAAAATCAAATTAACTATGTCAAAGAGCTCATTGAATATAAAAAAGGGCCACTCATTCTTGTTGTTGCCAGTGGTAGTCCAGTTTCATTAGAAGGAATAGAGGAATATTGTGATGCTATTTTACAAATATGGTATCCTGGGGAGCAAGGTGGAAATGCCGTAGCTGATGTATTATTTGGTGATATTTCTCCTTCAGGTCATTTGCCTATTACTTTCCCGAAAAATATTGAACAACTTCCTCCTTATGATTCCTATGCTATGCAAGGAAGAACGTATAAATATATGACCGAAGAACCCATGTTTCCTTTTGGATTTGGACTCACCTATTCACAAACAATATTTAGTGATCTTCAACTTAAAGCTGACAAATTAAAAAAGAATCAAAATTTAGAACTTAGTGTGACTGTTTCTAACACAGGAAATTATGATATTGATGAAGTGGTTCAGTTATATATTAGTCCGGAAGATACTTCTGGTAACTTACCCATAACAAGTTTAAAAGGTTTCAAACGAATAAGTCTTAAAAAAGGTGCATCGAAAAAGGTTTCCTTTCTAGTGGCTTCAGATCAATTAAAAGTTGTGAATTTGGAAGGAGAAAAAGAATGGAGGAAAGGATCTTATAAGGTGATCGTTGGAAATTCTTCGCCAAGTTCTTTAAGCCAAAAATTAGGTGCAGCCATTCCTCTAGAAGTAAATATTCGACTTTAATATGAAAATATATTACCCGTTTAAAACTATTATGGAAAACAAAATTTTACATTTCCTGCTTATTCAAGTGTTCTTTATATTTTCACTGCAAGCCCAAAAAAATCAGCTCGTAAGTCCTTATGCCACGGCAGAAATTGAGGCCAAGGCCGATTCGATCCTGTCTGCGATGGGTATGGATGATAAAATAGCTCAAATTCTTGGTATCAGACCTGTTGCCTTGATGGAGGATGGAAAATTTTCACTCCAAAAAACAAGAGAAGCCATACCTCACGGCATAGGTCATATATCTCAATTTTCTTCAGGATTAACTATGTCGCCCAACGATCTCAGAGATTTCGTGAGAGCTGTTCAAAACTATTTGTTAACTGAGACAAAAACTAAAATCCCTGCCATTTTTCATGAAGAAGCCATCACAGGTTTTGCAACACAAGGCGCAACAACGTTTCCCCAGCAAATAGGCATCGGTTGTTCCTGGAATCCCAAATTAGTAAAAAACAATGCGGCATCAACGGCTCGAAACATGCGCGCTGCAGGTGCAACGTTTGCCTTATCCCCAATGTTGGACCTAAGCCGTACAGCGCATTGGAATCGAATAGAAGAAAGTTATGGAGAAGACGCATACTTAACCTCAGCCATGGGCTTGGCTTTTGTAAACGGCTTGCAAGGTGACGATTTCAAAACGGGCATTGCGGCAACAACCAAGCATTTTGCGGGCTACGGAACTGGAAACAACAATAAGAAAGAGCTCTATGAAGAATATATAATGCCTCATGAAGTTGTCATAAAACGCGGAGGTGTCAAAAGTGTGATGCCCTCCTATGGTAAATACAAGGCTTTGGCTGTAGCAGCAAATCCTATCATGATCGATCAAATACTCCGGAAGGAAGTGGGTTTTAATGGTTTGGTGGTTAGTGATTATGGCGCGATAAACTTAATCTATACCGGACATAAACAAGCAAAATCTACCATGGAGGCAGGTGCAATGGCATTAAATGCTGGGATTGATATTGAATTAGATAAGGGCATTGCATATCCCTTACTGCCAGAGGCTTTGGAAAATGGTTATATCACGCAAGAATTATTGGATACTTCTGTGAGAAGATCCCTAATTATGAAAATAAAGCTAGGGCTCCTGGACAAAGATCCTCAAATCGGAAAAGATGGGGACTTGAATTTTGATCCACCTGAAAATAGAAAACTGGCCTATAAAGCAGCATGTCAATCTATTGTTTTGTTGAAAAACAATGAGGTCTTACCTTTAAAAAAAGATGTCAAAAAAATTGCCTTGCTCGGTCCCAATGCGGCAACTGTACATTGTTTATTAGGTGATTACACCTATCAATCTATGATATCCTTTTGGCACGGCAAAGAATTTGACCCAAACGATCCTAAGCTGGTGACCTTAAAAGAGGGGCTTGAAAATAAACTGGGTAAAGCTGTTGCTATTGAACATGAACGCGGCTGTGACTGGAGCGCTCCATTAGAATCAGTGGTATCCACTGATGGATTGGGCGACGACCGGCTAAGCCGGGTTAAAATGATTGCAATTAAGGGTTTGCCACAACCAGATTTGGACAATGCTTTGAAGATCGCATCAGAAAGTGATGTCATCATTGCTGCGGTTGGCGAAAATATATATTTATGCGGGGAGGGCCGTGAAAGAAAGGGTATAAAATTACCGGGAGAACAAGAAGCTTTCGTAGAAAAACTTATCGCCACCGGGAAACCTGTCATTCTGGTTATTTTTGGAGGAAGACAGCAAATCGTCAGCAAATTTGAAGATCAATGCGCAGCAATTGTTCAGGCCTGGTTCCCGGGAGAGGAAGGCGGAAATGCTTTAGCTGATATTTTGGTTGGAAATGTTAATCCATCAGCCAAATTATGTGTTACATATCCTAAAACTGAGGCAGAAGAAGAGATCAACTATAAGAATGGATACCAGGATCAACATCTACCCCAATATCCTTTCGGTTTCGGCTTATCCTATACCAGTTATGCATACAGCCATTTAAAAATAGATAAAAAAGTTAATTTGTCTGATGATAGAATTAAAGTTTCGTTTTCCGTAAAGAATATAGGGAAAATGGATGGTGCCGAAATAGCACAACTATACGTTTCCCCGAAGAACAAAAATTCAACCATGAAACCCATTCAACTTAAAGGTTTTGAAAGGATAGTCTTAAAATCTGGGGAAGAAAAGAGAATTGTCATGTACTTTTCTCCTGAACAATTGGTTCAGTATAAAAATGATCAATGGATTGTTGAAGGTGGTCATTACGAATTTAAAATTGGAGCCTCCAGCACTGATATTCGTTTAACGGAATTAATCGAAATTAAGGGAGAAAATAAAATTTTACCAGATGGTCGAACTATTTTCTTTACTTTAAATGAATAATCATAGGCTCTGAAAAAAATTTATGCATACCAATCATATAAAGTATATTAGCCAATAACTATGAATTCAGGCTTTTTAAAATATAGTCTTTTACTTGTCTCGATTCTTTTTTTTGTCGGATGCACCACAAAAAAAGAAGAAGCGTTTACGCTGAGAGCCAGCTTATGGGCCAACGAGAATCACACCTGGTTTGCGGCATTTCAGCATTTCAAAACGATCGTTGATGAAAGAAGTGAGGGGCGGCTGAAAATTGAAGTTTACCCTTCAGAACAATTGGCAAAAGAAATTGAGTCCATTCGACTTATTCAGGCAGATGTTATCGACATGACTGTCACAGCTTCGCTACTGAGTAATTGGATTGAAATTGCTAATTTTTGTGAAATGCCATTTCTTTTAAAGGATTCCATTGAAAAGGATCTGCTTCTTAACGGGCCCATCGGTAAAAGGGTTGAAAAAGAAATGCTTGAGAAAGTAGGCCTGCGACCTTTGGCTGTTTTCGAAAGAGGTCCTAGACAGCTTACATCAAACCGACCCATCAAGCACCCTGATGACCTAAAGGGTTTAATTATAAGAGTTCCAAATGTTCCAACGTTTATCACGGCTTGGAGTGCCTTAGGTGCCAAGCCAACTCCTATGGCATTTTCAGAAGTCTTTACTGGCTTACAACAGGGAACAGTAGAAGCCCAGGAAAATCCTTTTGCGCTAATTCTCAGTTCTGGTTATTATGAGGTCCAGAAATATGTAAACATGACCAATCATGTAATGAGTTGGAGTTATCCCGTGATAGGCGAAAAACAATACCAAAGACTTCCGGATGATCTCAAAATCATCTTAAAGGAAGCTGCGCTTGAAATGGCCCGATATGAACATAAACTATACCTTAGTAACGAAAAAGATGTAAAAACACAATTATTGGATAGAGGTATGGAATTTATTACAGTTGATAATGAGGCTTTTAAAGCTAGATGTGAACAAGTAATTTTCAATAGCTTATCTCCTGAAATGCAAGTTATTTATAATGATTTCCAGGCTGAGTTGGCACAGGTTAATTTAAAGGATAATTAAATGGACAGATTTATTTCAAGTATGCTAAAAAAGGGAGTGATTATAAGCACTTTGGGTTTAATCGCCATCGTTCTTTTACAAATTTATGCTCGCTTTTTTATGGCTCAAGCCCCTGCCTGGACCGAAGAGGCTTCTCGTCTTTGTTTTATTTATGCAACCTCCTTTGCTGCTGGATTGGCACTAAAAAACAACTATTATGTGCATCTGGATTATTTTTATAATTTATTTTCGAAAAACGTTCAAAGAAGATTAAAAATAATCATCCCGGTTCTGACAGTATTTCTGTTTTTGATCCTTGCTTTTTACTCCCTTGAATTTATCTATTTAGGAAGACTTGAGTCCTCACCCAGTTTAAAAATTAAAATGGCATTTATTTTTGTAAGCATTTTAATCATGTCCTTGTCTGTAAGTTATTATGCTTTTAAGGAAGTCATGGCTCAAATTAAAAATGAAAAGCCATGATTGTAGTACTTATTCTGTTATTTGTTTTCTTTTTGGTCATTCGTGTCCCAATCGCCTTTGCCTTAGGAATGGCTTGTTTGATCTATTGCCTGATCACTGGTATAGATTTGATCATCATTCCCATGAAAATGTATTCGGGTATAGATGTGTTTGTATTATTAAGTGTTCCCGGTTTTATATTTGCAGGAAATCTGATGAATCAAGGAGGCATAACAGAACGAATCATTTCTTTTTGTAATCATTTACTAGGGCATATACGAGGTGGTTTATCCTTGGCAAATATTGGCGCATCCATGCTCTTTGCCGGAATTTCAGGTACTGCCGTTTCTGATACCGCCAGCATAGGATCAGTGATGATTCCTGCCATGAAAAAAGAAGGTTATAGTCCTGAGTTTGCGTGTGCAGTAACGGCGGCATCGTCAACTGTTGGGCCAATTATTCCCCCTAGTGTTCCCTTGATCATTGTAGCCACTTTAGGAGGCGTATCTGTTGGAAAATTATTCTTAGCCGGGGCGATACCTGGCTTTTTGCTTGGATTCGGACTAATGATGGTCGCCTATATTATTTCGGTTAAAAGAAAGTACCCCAAACATCCCAGATCGAGCCTAAAAAATATACTTAAAAGCTTTATCAATACTTTTTGGGCACTCCTGATGACCTTCGTCATTCTTTTTGGTATCATCGGAGGTATATTTACGCCAACAGAAGCATCCATCATAGCAGTGGTCTATGCCATTATCATTGGAATCTTTGTCTATAAAAAACTGAACTTTAAGAGAATTTTAGTGGTCCTATTAGATTCCATGAAAACATCTGCCTCCTTGATGGTTTTAATTGGATTTGCCAATCTTTTTGGGTGGTTACTGGTTACAGAACAGTTTCCTCAAATGATATCTGATCAATTATTATCCTTTTCTGAAAATAAATACGTGTTGCTCCTGTTGATCAATATAGTTTTGATATTCGTAGGAACTTTTATGGAAACCCTGGCAGCTCTTTTGATCCTGTTCCCCATCTTGTTAAAAGTTGCCCTTATGGTAGACGTGGACCCAATTCATTTTTCTGTCATAGCGGTACTTAATCTGATCATCGGTCTAACGACACCTCCGGTAGGTATGTGCCTCTTTATCTCCGCAAGTATTGGCAAAATCTCCATAGTAAAGGTTAGTAAGGAAATCCTGCCTTTTGTTTTTGTCAGTTTAGTTGTTTTAACTTTGGTTACTTTGATTCCGGATATTTCCTTATTCTTGCCTCGTATTTTTGCTGAATAATAAGCTAAATTATGGCTTTTTTTTTCGTTTAAATAAATATGTAATAGCAATAAATAGGGAAAGTACATTAATTTGAAACTAAGCCGTTAAATTTTAACCTATGACGATAGAAACATATCACATTTGAGGAAAATTTCTTAAAAAACCTACCATAAAATCATCTTCAATTCTGTTGGCAATTCCCATCCTCAACCTCTTGTTGTGTAGGATTGTAGGCATTATCAGCCACAACATAAGAACCTGTAAAACCATAGTCTTTAAACAAAGGTTGAAGTCCGCAAAAATTTGTTAGACTTTCATTATAACCCAAATAAATTTTGCTTCCAACAGTAGTCAAGCCCCCTAGGCCGTCAATATTTGATAGTGACCTATTTCTGTAAATATTAATTTCCTCACCCACAGTATTTAGGTTTTTGAGACCTTGCAAACTGCTTAAGAGGTCATTATCAAAAATTGATAAATTTACACCGACAGATGATATATTCTTAAGGCCATCTATGCTGGACATTGAACGGTTATCAGAAATGATCAAATCCTCTTCAACAGAAGTTATCCCGCTTAGCGCATCTACATTAACCAAGAAATTATTTCCATGAATTTCTATATTTTTAATCGTTTTCGAATTACTGTTTATGCCTTCCAATGTTATAATACCTTGACTCTTTTCTATTTGCAGCCTTTCAAACTGCATATTACGAAGACCATTTAAGTCTTCAAGCCTGGAATTTACGGAAATAGTTATGCCCTTGACACTATTAACACCTTCCAGCCCGTCAAGGTTTTCAATCGCATGATTACCTGTTATGAGCAAATTACCGCCAATAGATGAAAGCTTTGCAAACTCCTCAATACTTATGAGTCCGTCATTGCCACCAATTTCCAAGTCATACCCTATGGATTTCAGGTTTCCCAAACCATTCAAGTTTGTAAGTGCATCATTCCCCCATATTGATAAATTCCCTCTGACAGTGGTTAAATTGTTAAATCCGCCCAAATCAACGAGGGCTTTATTACTCGTTAATTCTAACGATCCATTAATTGTTACCTGACTTATCCCTTCAATACTAGTGATTAAAGGCAAACCCGTAATTGTGATGGATTCTTCAATTCGAATCTTCTTAAGCCAGTCAAAATCTTCGATAAGTTCATTATTGAAAATCATTAGATTTTTAATGCTTGTTAATTTACTAAGTCCATTCAAATTTTCGAGCAGGTCATTATTATAAATAAGAACATCTTGACTCACGCTTTTCAAATTACTTAGTTCATTAAGATCTTTGAGCTCACGGGCACCATAGATTTCAAAATTGCCATCAATTGCTGAGAGATTGTTTAACCCTTTGAGGCTTGTAATTAAACTTCCGCGAATAATAAAATTACCCTTAATAAATTGAATTGATTTTAAAGCGTTTAAATTAGTAATGTCTGATTGCCAATCACCCGTATTTGGCGGTAAGATTTCAAACCTCCCATTGACTTTAGTGAAATTATTCTTACCAAAAGCGTCTAATTCTGCCTGGCTTGAGATTTCAATATCACCTGTAAAAATGTTTTCCTCAATTGAGTCATCCTCACTACAGGAGAATAACAGTGTAAGAAGCACAAATAAAAATATAGGTTTGAAAATCATTGTAATAAGTTTTTAAGGGCTAAATATTTATGCAGGCACAAATCAATTATTTAAATTCGGATATTCATCGATAATGCTTTGAGGAATGAGTGCAAAGTAATTATCGGTACCGGTGGAACCTATAATGGGAACCCTCTCTACAACGGGCTGCCCATAATCAACATGATTTGGATCGGATACGGCACTGGATATATCGTTTCTATATGCGTCACGGAGCACTGTATCTACTCGTTCCATTCTGGTTAAATCAAACCAGCGTAAAAACTCGCCTGCGAATTCCCAACCTCTTTCTGTATATGCCAGTTCTGCTAAATCTCCACTTGATAGATCTACTTCAGGGTTTGGTGTATCTGGTGGCAGCAGTTCTGCCCTTCTTCTAATTTTATTGAAGGCTTCCCAGGCATCCTGATTTGAATTACCCGCTCTGGCAGAAGCTTCAGCATAAATGAGTAATACCTCTGCATAACGCATCATATAGTCATTCCTGTCGCTTTCAAAACTCGATCTTGGTATATCTCCTTTACCAGTAATTTTCGCATATAGAGGGTTTTGTTGTTCATAAAAAGTTGTCCAATTCATTGTGGGACCACCAGAAGGATTAGAATATGGATCATCAATCATTGGATCTGTAATAAAGGTGGCATTTCTTCTGTGGTTTTCAGGAAAGGTCTCAAAAAATTTAATCTCGCTAAAGGTTTCCCACCATCCTCCTAATTCGGTAGGATTGCCAACTTTGCCTGTTTTTCTGTTGGCTCCCTGAATACACCCATCACAATGTTCAATAGTAAAAACAGATTCTTTGTTAAATCGATGCTCCAATGTCCATAGGTCATCTAAATCTTCCATAAGATCAAATCCATGCGAATCATGGTTATCCATAACTTTTTTCGCACTGGATGCCGCCTCTTGATATTTAGAAGCATCTTTTAAAGGGAACCCTCCCCAGTCCAAATACAACCTTGCTAAAAAAGCACGTGCAGTACCATTGTTAGGTCTTGGAGCCCCGGACTCAACCCCTGGGTAAATTTCGGGCAATGATCGTTCAGCTTGCAACCAATCACTTTCTATTTGTTTATAGATAGCAACAATCTCCGATACAGTAATCTCTATATGAGGTTCAGGGTCGAGTTGCAAGGGGACCTTTCCAAATACTCGCGTCAAATAATGATACATAAAACCTCTTATAAAATAGGCCTCTCCCAAAAGCATATCCTTTTTATTCATATCAGATACTTCTAACTTTTTCGCATTGAAAAAAATATGATTAGCATGATTAATAATCTTATATGAACTTTTCCAAATAGATGTTAATCCTGAATTGTTTCGGTCAATCATTCTTTGGTCTGCTTCCCTATAATCGGCTTTGCTACTAAAAATGCTTGATGTGATATCATCTGCTCCCCAGGCTGGTGTAAAAAAATTATTCATCCGGGTGGCTATGGCAAGTTCAACATAGAGACTGTCAACAGCATTTTCAAGCTCCAAAATACTCTTGTATTCTGTTGAAGGCACAGGATCTGGATCATCATCGGAAGAACAACTTAAAATAGTAAATGTCAAAATACTAACTAATATGATCGCCCAGTTTACTCCCCTCCTTAAACCACTCTTTTTCATGTTATTAATTTTATTATAAAGATATTGATCACTAAAACTCCAAACAACTATTTAACTGTCATATGCCTAGAACCTATTGTTTTGTTATGCATAAAAAACCATTTGTTGCATATCGGCTGTGAATTGAAATTATTTTAAGACCTTGATCATAAACAAATCATTATTTAATTTTCCAGATTCGGATATTCATCTATCATTCTTTGAGGAAGAGGTGAAAAATAATTGTCTTTGCCAGTGGAACCTATAATTTGAACCCTCTCTACAACGGGCTGCCCATAATCAGGATGATTTGGATCAGATACGGTACTGGATATGTCATTTCTATAAGCATCACGGAGCACAGCATCTACTCTTTCCATTCTGGTTAAATCAAACCAGCGCAAAAATTCACCAGCAAATTCCCATCCTCTTTCAGTAAAAGCCAATTCTGCCAAATCTCCACTTGACAGATCTACATCAGGGTTTGGCGTATCTGGTGGCAGCAGTTCTGCCCTTCTTCTAATTTTATTCAAGGCTTCCCAAGCGTCCTGATTTATATTACCTGCTCTGGCTGAAGCCTCAGCATAAATGAGTAAAACCTCTGCGTAGCGCATCATATAATCATTCCTGTCGCTTTCAAAACTCGATCTTGGTATATCTCCTTTACCAGTAATTTTTGCCAGTATCGGGTTTTGTTGGATGATAAAAGCAGTCCAATTTACTGTGGGACCACCAGAAGGAGTGGTATAGGGATCCTCTATCATAGGATCCGTTATAAAAGTTGCATTTTTTCTGTGATTTTCAGGAAAGGTCTCAAAGAATTTAATCTCGCTAAAGGTATCCTCCCATCCTCCCAGTTCACCGGGGTTGCCGAGTTTACCCATTTTTCTATTACCTCCTTGAATACAGTCAACACAATGTTCAATGGTAAAAACAGATTCTTTGTTAAAACGATGCTCCAGGGTCCATAAGTCATCCAGATCTTCCATAAGATCAAATCCATGCGAATCATGGTTCTCCATAACTTTTTTCGCACTTGATGCTGCCTCTTGATATTTAGAAGCATCTTCTAAAGGGAACCCTCCCCAATCCAGATACAATCTTGCTAAAAAAGCACGTGCGGTACCATTGTTAGGTCTTGGAGCCCCGGTTTCAACCCCTGGGTAACTTTCCGGCAACATACGTTCAGCCTCCAGCCAATCACTTTCTATTTGTTTATAGATATTTACGGTCTCCGATAAAGTAAACTCAATATGAGGTTCAGGGTCTAGTTGCAACGGGACCTTTCCAAATACTCGCGTCAAATAATGATACATAAAACCTCTTATAAAATATGCCTCTCCCAAAAGCATATCCTTTTTATTCATATCAGACACTTCTAAATTCGCAGCATTGAAAAAAATATTATTAACCGAGTGGATAATCTTATATGAACTTTTCCAAATAGTTACTAAACGCTCATTGTACGGACTTGTCAATCTTTGATCTATTTCCCTATAATCGGCTTTGCTACTATAATAGCTAGTTGTAATATCATCTGCTCCCCAGGCGGGTGCAAAAAAATTATTGTCGCGGGTGGCTATGGCAAGTTCTATGTGGAGGCTGTCAACAGCATTTTCAAGTTCTAAAATACTTTTGTATTCTGTTGAAGGGACAGGATCCGGCTCATCACTTGAAGAACAACTTACAATCGTAAAAATGAAAACACCAACTAGTATAAAACACCAATTAACGCTTCTCTTTAAACCACTCTTTTTCATGTCAATAATTTTATAATAAAGATATTCATCATAAAAACTCTTAGCAACAATTCTACTGTAATATAACTGCAACCTGTTGTTTTGTTCTGCACTAAAAACCATTTGTTGTATATCCGATGTAAAATGAATAATTTAACGCATCATTAGTTTTATACTTTTGACTATGAATAGCAAAAAATGACTAGAAATATTTTTACTTGGACCATTGTTTTATTGAGCTTCTTCTTTTTTAAATCAATAAATGCCCAAAATCCAATCACTGCTCCGGGAATGTATATCGCAGATCCTGAAGCGCATGCTTGGAAAGATGGCAAACTCTACATTTATGGTTCAAGAGATGAAAGTGATGCCTATTGGTGTTCCTATACCCATCATGTTTTAAGTACTTCTAATCTAAAAAACTGGCAGATTACAAAAAATGCCTTTGCATCTAAAGGTGAATTTGATCAGGTTGACTACCATGACAAATTGTTGTTTGCACCAGATGCTGCCTATAACAACGGCATTTATTATTTGTACTACTGTTCCCCTGGTAAGGATTTTACTGAAGGGGTGGCCACGAGTAAAAATCCTAATGGACCTTTTCAAAACGGTAAACAAATTAAAGGGGCCTATCAAATTGATCCGGCTGTTTTAATAGATGATGACGGAAAGGGTTATTATTACTGGGGTCAGGGAAAACCAAAAGTAGCCAGGCTAAAAGCAAACTTAATTGAAATTGATTCGACTACAATCACTGAGCCCATGGACGAAAAGGGAAATACAGCTTTCCATGAAGGCTCCTCTATTAGAAAAATAGGTGATTTATATTACCTTGTTTTTGCCGATTAAAGTAGGGATAAAAGACCAACTTGTTTAGGATATGCCATCGGAAAATCTCCTATGGGCCCTTTTGAATACAAGGGCATTATTATTGATAATTTTGGTTGTGATCCTGCATCCTGGAACAATCACGGATCGATAGAAGAATTTAAGGGGCAATGGTATGTTTTTTACCACCGATCTACCAATAATTCTCAAAAATTCCGGAAGGTTTGTATCGAACCAATTTTAATCAATGAGGATGGAACAATTGATGAAGTAGAAATGACTTCTCAGGGAGCCGGATCCCCATGGTACTTGGAATAGTAATAATCGCAGCTGGAAACGGATTAACATAAAACTAATAAAGAATGAAAAATAGATTTAAACTTCTAGTAATAATAGTAGGAATAAGTATAGTATCTTGTCAAGAAAAAGTAAAAAAAGAAGAAAACGTGAAAAAAGAATCAAACGATATCGAAATTACAGATAAGCAGCAAGATTTCTTAGGGATTACCCATAAAGATAAATTAAGCGCAGCCAGTAAAAGAGCCCTTAAATGGGATCAAAATTTAGGAAACGAATGGTTTATAGAGTTTTCAGCGTTGCAACCTTTAAGAGGCGATTTAGCTTATGAAGAAGGTGTGGTAAGAAGAGATCCTAGTGCTATGATTAAACACGATGGAAAATACTATGTATGGTATAGTAAATCTGTTGGACCAACACAAGGCTTTGCTGGAGATATTGAAAAAGACAAAGTATTTCCTTGGGATCGTTGCGATATTTGGTATGCAACCTCGGAAGATGGTTGGACATGGAAAGAGGAAGGTTTAGCCGTGCCTAGAGGAGAAAAAGGAAGTTATGATGATCGCTCTGTATTTACCGTAGAAATTATGGAAAATGATGGCATGTATTATTTATGTTATCAAACCGTAAAATCGCCATACGTTGTACGAGTTAAAAATCAAATTGGTTTGGCATGGTCCAATTCGCCAGATGGTCCATGGACAAAAAGTGAAGAACCTATTTTAAGTCCGGCAGATAATGGTATTTGGAAAGGAACAGAACAAAATAGATTTTTAGTAGAGAAAAAAGGAGATTTTGATAGCCATAAAGTTCATGATCCTTGTATTATTCCCTACAAAGAAAAGTTTTATTTATACTATAAAGGAGAGCAAATGGGAGAAGCAATTACATTTGGCGGACGTCAGATTCGTCATGGTGTAGCTATTGCTGATAATCCTAAAGGACCGTATATAAAATCAGAATACAATCCAATCAGTAATAGCGGTCACGAAATTTGTGTTTGGCCTTACAATGACGGAATTGCATCTTTAATTACTACCGATGGACCAGAGAAAAACACTATTCAATGGGCTCCAGATGGTATTAATTTTGAAATTATGTCGGTAATTCCTGGTGTAACTGCTCATGCTATTGGTCTAAATAGAACTGCAGATATAGAAAAAGAACCAACCGAAATTCTTCGTTGGGGATTATCTCACATTTACAATTCTTACGATTATCAAAGTATCATGCGTTTTGAATCTCACAGAAAAACAACACATGCAGCGAAAGGTGAAAGTACTAAGAAATAATAAATTTTTGAGACCCTTTGATTTATTAGCTCGTATTATTTGGTATATTTAAATATGAAAAACCCGCAAACATTTTTATTTGCGGGTTTTTGATGAAGTCTATTACTCTTGGAATGGCAATGAGAGAACAACTAAATTATATACATATTTAAAAAAAGGTATAATTCTTTAAAATTTCATCAAATATTCTTTCAGTAAATTACCTAAAATTATATATTGTTGAGCCTCTAATTTTTTATTTCTTGAAACATTTTGGTTAAATCCAACGGATCATCCATCTCTTTTTGCAATGCCAATAAATCTTCAAATAAAGATTGTACCATAGCTCTATTTTCAGGCAAATCAGAGATATCTATCATTTCTTCAGGGTCATTTTTCATATTGTATAACAAAACCTTGTTCGCCTCCGGATATACCAATAATTTATAGCCATCTTTTCTAATCATTCGCTGCAAATTTAAATAGGCACCATAAATTTCTTTATAATGACTTTTTTCAGATCTCCCTTCTGCTAAATCTAAAAAGCTTTTAAACTCAACATATGTAGGTTTTGGCACACCTCCTATTTCTAAAGCCGTAGCCATAACGTCTTGTAAATAAACATCTTCATCAATCCGTTTATTTTTAGAAATTGTTGGCCCAACAATCATTAATGGCGGACGAATACTATGATCATACAAATTTTGCTTTCCTAAAAACCCAGTCCTTCCCATTGCTAAACCATGATCCGCTGTGAATATAATATAGGTGTTATCCATTTTACCAGATTTTTTAAGTGCATCTAGAATAGCACCTATTTGAGCATCAACATGTGTAATACTAGCATAATACTCTTGTTTATGAACTTTTACAGCGTATTCTGTTCTCGGAAAAGGAGCTAAAGCTTCATCGCGCAAATTATCTCCATTTCCAATTTCATGACGATATGGGTTTTCAGGTAAAAAACTTTTAGGAATAGTAAGATTCTCTAACGGATACATTTCTAGATATTCTTTTGGCGCTTGACGCGGATCATGTGGTGCATTAAATGCTAAATACATAAAAAAAGGTGTATCCTTTGTTTTTGCAGAATCGATAAACTCTAATGCATCATCTTTTAAAACCTCGCTCCAATGTTTACCCCCTTTCCAAAATCCTCCATTGTTTTTATCATATGCCGACCAAGAAGTATCGTTACTACTTAAAGGGCGATTATACCCTTTTGGCATGATATCCGCCGAATTTCCGTTTGGTACTTTAGAAAGCGAATCAAATTTTGCAACCATTTTTGCATGATCCCAGGCATCATTTGGCATTCCGGGACGAATATTTTTAGTGTGATTAAACACCTTTTGAGCTGGAGCATCAATATGCCATTTACCAGTCATATATGTTTCATAACCACTAGCTTGCAATAATTTTGCCCATGTTTTATTTATAGAATCATTTTTTAACCAGTTTTGACGAAACTTGTTGGCTCTCCAAACAAATCTACCTGAATTAAACATCGTTCGCGATGCTGTGCAGACAGCGCCACTCCAAGATCCCATATTATAAGCATGTGTAAAAGTAGTACCTGTTTCGGCAAGTTTATCCATTGCAGGAGTAATAATTTCGTCATTACCTAATGCATGAATAGAAGAATACGTTTGATCATCAGTAAGAATAAAAACAATATTTGGTTTTTGACTAACCTTTTTTACTTTCTCTTTACAACTTGTTAAAATCACGAAGGAGATAATTAAAGTGTAACAAATTTTCATTTTCCTTGAATTAAAAAAATATGCTCGATTTCTTAATTTAGAAAACGAGCATACCAAACTTTAACAATTAATTAATCATAAACAAATTTCAAAAAACTATTACACTTCGCTTGTATCAAATGACCTTAAATACAAAACAAATGTCTTTTTACTTTTATCTATTTCTTCCTATTGCGTTTCTTTTTTTGGAGCGATTTTATTTTCACTTAAAAAATTAGCCAAAAAATCATTAATCAATAACGATTAATTTTGGTTCTTTTATTTTAAGTATTGATTAACAAAACAAACTATTTTAACAATCAGTCAAATAACACAAAACTGATATCTTTATATGCCAAACCGAACTATTCTAATAAGAAGCTGAACCATCCTATTTTATAAAGAAAAATACACTTTTAACCATACTTTCTCTTGTAAAAAACATTTGTTATGCTCTGTCATGAAAATTACATAGAAATTTACAGTCAAAATCTAAAACCCATTATATGCCTACTAAATTTAAAATAAAATTCTTTCTGCTTTTTAGCTTAGTTTTAAGCTTAACTAGTTGTTCTAAAGTTGAAACTAAAGAAAAAGAACAAAATAGCAAGCCAAATATTTTATACATAATGGCCGATGACCATACCACTCAAGCTTTTGGTATTTACGGCAGTAGGTTAGCAAGTTTAAACCCAACACCGACCTTAGATAAAATTGCGAATGAGGGTATGATATTTGACAATTGTTATGTTACCAACTCCATTTGCACACCAAGTAGAGCCACGATTTTAACGGGTCAATACAGTCAAGCAAATGGTGTTTTAGATTTAGAAGGAGTTTTACCAACAGAAAATCAATATTTGCCAGCAGAAATAAAAAAATTAGGGTATCAAACTGCCCTCATTGGTAAATATCATTTATCCTCAAAACCAAATTTTGACTATTACAATGTTCTTACAGCTCATGGAGAACAGGGAACTTATTTTGATCCTGTTTTAACAGAAACGGGAATGAATTTTGCGTTAGAAAACGATCCTAAATTTGAAGGAAAAAAATATGAAGGACATAGCTCTGATGTAATTACTGATATCTCTATTGATTGGTTAAAAAACAAACGTGACAAGAGTAAGCCGTTTATGCTAATGTATCAATTCAAAGCGCCACATGACAATTTTGAATACGCTCCTCGATACAAAGATTATTTAAACGATACCTATATTCCAGAACCTGCTAGCTTATATCACAATGGTAATAATGGTTCTGTTGCTACAAGAGGTGCTAATGATTCGTTAATTAATGTAATAGGCTCTTCCGTTTCTAGAAGAAATACCATTAGAAGTATGGGAATGACTATGTGGGATAAATCTTCGATTAAAGATTCAAACCCTGAATTTAATCCGAGTCAAAAATTATATGACTTCATATCCGATAAAGAATATACACATGAAACCTATCAAGAATATCTTAAACGCTATTTACGTTGTGTAAAAGGAGTCGATGATAACGTTGCTAGAATGATTCAATTTTTAAAAGACGAAGGACTTTATGATAATACAATAATCGTATATACCGGAGATCAAGGATTTATGCTTGGAGAACACGATTATATAGATAAACGTTGGATGTACGAAGAATCGATGCGTATGCCATTTTTTGTAAGATACCCTAAATTGATCCAACCTGGATCTAGAACTGATGCCATTATAAACAATGCTGATTTTGCACCTACACTCATAGAATTAGCCGGCGGAAATCCACCAGAACAAATGCAAGGTCATAGTTTTGAATCTATTTTAAAAACTGCAAAAGAGCCTGAAGGCTGGCAACAATCTACATATTATCGCTATTGGATGCATATGGCACATAAACATGCTAATCCGGCGCATTTTGGAATTAGAACAAAACGATACAAGTTAATTTTCTTTTACGGTAAATATTGGGTTGATACTAAAGATATGAAAGCTACTTGGAACAAAGAAAGTTGGGGAAATTCTTTTGAAATGGATACTCCTGCAGCTTGGGAATTTTATGATTTAAAAGTAGATCCTAACGAAATGAATAATGCTTACAACGAACTAGAATACGCCGAAACTATTACTGATTTAAAGAAGCAACTTATTGCCAAACGCAAAGAACTTAATGAAGAAGACGGGGATAAATTTCCTCATATTCAAAAAGTTATTGATGCGCATTGGAATGATTAAAATTTCTTAATCTGAGTTCGGAAGAATTCAAAAAAATCTGTAACTAACATAACTCACAAAAGATTATCAAAGCAACGTATATGCAACAATTAAGAATAATAAAAATTTTATTATTCCTATTCATAGGAATTGCCATTTATGCGAATCCTGCTACTCGCTGTGATACGGTTATGAAGAAAGAGTTCAATATTCTTGATTATGGGGCTAAATCTTCGCACACAGAATTGAGTACAAAAGCAATTCAGGCCGCTATAGATGCTTGTTCTAAAAACGGAAGTGGAACCGTAATTATCCCGAAAGGCACTTATGTTACAGGCACTTTATTTCTTAAAAGTAATGTCACTATTAAAATGAATGCAAATACGGAATTATTCGGTAGTTCTTCGCTTGAAGATTATGCCGAGATTCCTGTAGGAATGGAAGAGCCGCATTTTTCAAAAAGCTTGTTTTATGCCAATGGGGAAGAAAATATAAAAATAATCGGACATCCTCGAAGTGAAATTAACGGCAAGGGATATATGTTCAAACATAGTCCTGAAAGACCCAAGTTATTTCGAATCGAAAGCAGTAAGAATATTGAATTCGATAATACAATTATTAAAAATTCAGGATCTTGGTGGCTCAGTTTTAACCGGAATAGGTGGTATACTTTATCCGGAATTTGCACTCAAGGAGCTTTGAGTTTGAGTGTTTTAGTTGTTTAATTCCAAAATAAGTATCAGATATAATGGTTAGGAAATAAATAAGTATTTTTTTTGGTGTCATTTGATTCGTTTTGATGTTAAAACATTAAATATCAGTATTATAAAATTAATTCTATTTTCTTACCCTTTCCTTTGTAGGTTAATTATTTCAATATTTTTACACCTTTTTTTATTAAATTTGAATAAGGTGTAAAAATTTACACTTCGTTTGGGAATTGTGTCCCTTAACGACACTTAATTAACTAATATCATCTAATAAGATACTTATAGCTATTTCTTTGAATGAGTTCAAATATTGAAATAATCCGTATTTGTGAATATTGCCATAATGAGTTTATAGCTAAAACAACTGTAACCAGATACTGCTGTCATAAATGTAACAGTAGAGCTTATAAAGAGAGGGTTAAGTCTAAAAAAAAAGTGGTCAAATGAGGAAACATTTGATACGAAAAATCAAGTTATTGAACTTATAAAAACTAAAGAGTTTTTAACTGTAAAGGATATTACAATATTAATGAACTGTTCTAGACTGGCTCTAACCTTTTATCGCTCCTCAATATTTTGTGATTTATTGCCTAATTGTTGAATTAGCTAAGTGAAATTAAAAAAAAACCAACTAGTACGGTCTAGTTGGTTTTTAAAAATAATTTATTATATTTACGGCTGATATTATGATAATAATTGAAAATAAAATAAAAATCCCGAAATACAAACAAATCGTCAATTCTATAGAAGAATTAATAATATCAGGTTTGCTAAAAAAAGGAGATCAAATACCTTCTATAAATAAAATAAAAACCGATAATAATCTTTCTAGAGATACTGTTTTAACAGCGTTAAATGAACTAAAAAACAGAGGTATCATTCAGTCTATTGTAGGTAAGGGCTATTATGTTTCAAGTGAAAATATAGAGGTTAGGCAAAAAGTATTCTTACTTTTTGATGAGTTAAATTCTTTTAAAGAGGATTTATATAATTCCTTTCTAGAATACTTGGGAAATAACGTTCAAGTTGAAATCTATTTTCATCATTTTAATAAAAATAGTTTCAGAAGACTAATCGAAGACAATGCAGGTAATTATAACTATTACGTTATCATGCCAGCAAATATGATGAACACAAATGATTTTTTAAAAATGCTACCTAGTGACAGAGTATATATATTAGATCAAATTCATGAAGATCTTTCTGAATATCCAGCAATCTATCAAAATTTTGAAAAAATAATTTTTGATAACCTTAATAAAGCGTATGATTTAATAAAGAAATACGAAAAAATTATTTTAGTCTTTTCAGAAGATAAACAACCTCAAGGAATGCTTAAAGGGTTCAGAGAATTTTGTGAAAGTAAAACCTTCAATTATGAGATTATAAATGATATGCAGGATAAAAATATAGAGAAAAGTGAATTATTTATAATTCCGGATGATATGAGTTTATTAAAGCTGATTAAAAAAATGAAACAAAAAGGATTTGTCCTAGCGAAGGATGTAGGTGTCATTTCATACAATGACACACTCCTAAAAGAGATAGTAGAAGGTGGTATTACGACCATTTCAACAGATTTTGATGCCATGGGTAAAAGACTAGCGGAAATGATTTTGAACAAAGAACGCATTCAGATAGAAAATCCTCATCATTTAATCATTAGAAATTCTTTATAAACAGGAAGAATGTTTAGAATTAAACACCTTAGAGACTTAAATCAATTAGAAATTAAAAATTCTGAAAATAATTTGCATGCCAAAATACATTTGGATGATGGTGCCAGTTTACAAGAATTAACTTTAAAAGGTCATCATATCATTAAGAGTTTAAGCCCTTTGGATTATGCTGACACTTATGCCTCCTCAATTTTGTTTCCATTTGCAAATAGAATAAAAGATGGTAAGTATGAATTTGAAGGTAATAGTTATCAATTTAACATTAATGAACCAGACAATAATAATGCTCTCCATGGAATGGTTTACAATAAAAGGTTTGTCTTTATTGATGAAAAAATCACAGGTTCAGGGGCTTCAGTAAAGCTAGCATATCATGAAACTCAAAGCTCCACTGGGTTTCCATTCACATATTCCATCTATCTCGAGTATGTTTTTACACAAAGCACATTAGATTTAAATGTAGAAATTAGAAACACCGATTTTAAAATATTTCCTTTTACATTAGGCTGGCATCCTTATTTCATAAGCGATGACCTTTATAACAGTTCCTTTCTATTTGATTCAAATTTAAAACTAAAGCTAGATAATCGAAATATAACAGAGGGAATTATTAACAATGAGAATCACAATAATTTTAAAATGAAGGATCAGTTTTTGGATGACTGTTTTATTTTAAAAACTCAAAACGTTTCATTCCTGACCCCATCTTATAGTTTAGAGTTGCGGACTTCGGAAAAGAATAGTTTTTTGCAGCTATACACGCCACCTCATAAGAATGCTATTGCCATAGAACCAACCACAGGGGTGTCAGATAGTTTTAATAATGAAATTGGTTTAAAAATTTTAAAACCTAATGAAGGATATAAAATCAGTTGGACGCTTGAATTAAAATAATCTCTAAATTAAAATAATGAATTCCGATTTAATAAAAAAAATAAAAACGAGTTTTCAGAAAACTTTTGAAGCGGAACCATTAATGATTTTTTCTCCTGGAAGGATTAATATTATAGGTGAGCATACCGATTATAATGATGGTTTTGTATTTCCTGCAGCAGTTGATAAAGGTATTGTAGCTGCTGTAGGTAAAAGTAATACAGACACTTCAATAGCTTTTGCTGTTGATAAAAATGAAACATTAAAAATTGATTTGAATAACATAGAACCATCTTCCGAAGGAAGCTGGGAGAATTATGTCTTAGGGGTTGTCGCAGAAATTCAAAACCGAAGTAAAACTATTGGTAATTTTAATATTGCCTTTGGAGGTGATATTCCGGGAGGAGCAGGTATGTCTTCATCTGCCGCTTTAGAGAATAGTGTGGTTTTTGGACTTAATGAGTTGTTCAATTTAGGCTTATCAAAAGGCGATATGATTTTAATTTCGC
This sequence comes from Aureibaculum algae, assembly GCF_006065315.1. Lineage (GTDB taxonomy): Bacteria > Bacteroidota > Bacteroidia > Flavobacteriales > Flavobacteriaceae > Aureibaculum > Aureibaculum algae. The sequence continues at coordinate 4,408,607 of NZ_CP040749.1, forward strand.
AGAAAGCAGAACATAATTATGTGGGTGTAAAATGTGGTATTATGGATCAATATGCCAGTATGTTTGGTGTTAAAAATCATGCGTTGTTATTGGATTGTAGGACCGTAAAATCAAAACCTTTCAAAATAGATTTTAAGAACCATGAACTTATTTTGATAAACACTAATGTTAAGCATAGTTTATCCGATAGTGCTTATAATGATAGACGTTCTGTTTGTGAATCTGTTGCTGAGATGCTAAAGGTTAAAGCATTAAGAGATGCCACAGAATATGATTTGGAAACAATACAGAATAAAGTAACGGCAGAAAATTACCAAAAAGCACTTTATGTGATTCAAGAAAATAATAGAACAATAAAAGCTTCAAAAGCAATTCAGGACAATGATTTAGAAACTCTAGGCGCATTGATTTATCAATCTCATGATGGTTTGCAACATCAATACAAAGTAAGTTGTGATGAACTGGATTTTTTAGTAGAACAATCCAAATTAAATGGACATGTTTTAGGAGCCAGAATGATGGGAGGTGGTTTTGGAGGTTGTACCATTAACCTCATTGAGAAAACAGAAACGGCATCATTTAAAGCATTTATATCAGAAGCTTATAAGAATAAATTTAATAGAGCGTGTTCAATCTATTCTGTGTCACTTTCAAATGGTACCGAAATTATAAAATAAGGCATAATACATGAATACAGATTTACAAGATTACTCACACAAACGCTTTAATATATTAATTGGTGAATGGGTTTTAGTATCACCACATCGCGCTAAACGCCCATGGCAAGGTCAAAAAGAAGCAGTGTCCAACATAGTAAGACCAACTTATGATCCAAGTTGTTACTTATGCTCTGGCAACACAAGAATTAATGGTGAAAAAAATCCAAAATACGCAGATGTGTTTGTATTTACTAATGATTTCGCAGCACTTCAAACAGACTCTAAAAGCTTTAAGGTTGAAGATGGTTTACTCATGGCACAAAGCGAACAAGGTATTTGTAAAGTGATTTGCTTTAGTCCGGACCACTCTAAAAGTTTAGCGGATATGGAAACTAAAGATATTGAAAAAGTAGTATTTGCATGGCAAAAAGAATACAATGAACTTGGGGAGAATGCCCTTATAAACTATGTTCAAATATTTGAAAACAAAGGAGCTGTAATGGGGTGTAGTAATCCGCATCCGCATGGTCAAATTTGGAGCCAATCAACACTTCCTAATGAAGTTGATAAAAAAAACCAACAGCAACTTACTTATTATAACCAAAACAAATCGAGTTTATTAGGCGATTACATGAATCAGGAATTAGAAAAAAAAGAACGGATTATTTTTGAAAATGCGGGGTTTGTTGTATTGATTCCGTTTTGGGCGGTCTGGCCTTTTGAAACTATGATAATACCTAAAACGCATCAACAAAGTATTTCTGATTTAAAAGCGGATGATACATTCTTATTTGCTGAAGCTGTTTCTACCATAACCAAAGCTTACGATAAATTATTTAATACATCGTTTCCTTATTCCAGTGGTATTCATCAAGCACCAACCAATGGGAAAGATAATAACCATTGGCATTGGCACATGAGTTTTTATCCGCCTTTATTAAGAAGCGCCACAGTTAAAAAGTTTATGGTTGGCTATGAAATGTTTGGGTCACCACAAAGAGATATTACAGCTGAAATCGCTGCTAAAATGATTCGAGATTTGATTTAGAATTATGACAAACACCAAATAATAGTATTTATAATAGAACTAACTATATTAAAATAATAAATTATGACAAATGGATTTGAATTTTGGGATTATGCTGTTTTTGTAGCCTATGCCATTTTAATTTTAGGCGTGGGATTATGGGTTTCTAGAGATAAGGACGGTCATGAGAAAAACGCTGAGGATTATTTTTTAGCAAGTAAGTCGCTACCCTGGTGGGCCATAGGCACCTCTTTAATTGCGGCCAATATTTCTGCAGAACAATTTATTGGTATGTCAGGTTCTGGGTTTGCATTGGGGTTAGCCATTGCATCCTATGAATGGATGGGGGCCATAACTTTAATTATAGTGGGTAAGTATTTTTTACCCATTTTCATTGAGAAAGGGCTTTATACAATTCCTGAGTTTGTTGAAAAACGATTCTCTACAAACCTTAAAACCATTCTTGCCGTATTTTGGATTGCGCTTTATGTATTTGTTAATCTAGCATCCGTATTATATTTGGGTGGATTGGCTATTGAAACCATCATGGGAGTAGATATGATTTATGCTGTCATTGGTCTAGCGTTATTTGCTGCCGCTTATTCATTATATGGTGGTTTATCTGCAGTAGCTTGGACAGACGTTATTCAGGTCGTCTTTTTGGTTTTAGGGGGCTTAGCAACAACCTATTTAGCCCTAAACACCGTGTCTGGTGGTGAGGGTGTTATAGTAGGTTTTTCTAAAGTGGTAGAAGCTGCTCCAGAAAAATTTCATATGATATTAGATGAATTTAATGCCGATGGAAGTACCAATGCCAACTACTTAAATCTACCAGGTATTTGGGTACTAATTGGTGGTTTGTGGGTTGCTAATATATATTATTGGGGTTTCAACCAATACATTATCCAAAGAACATTAGCTGCTAAATCTTTAAAAGAATCTCAAAAAGGAATTTTATTAGCTGCAGCCTTAAAAATAGTAATACCACTTATCGTTGTTATACCAGGTATTGCCGCCTATGTTATGGTCAATGATCCTGAAATAATGAAAGGTTTGGGAGAAGCAGGGCAATTGAGTTTGCCTTCATCAGGACAAGCTGATAAAGCTTACCCTTGGTTATTACAATTTTTACCCACAGGACTTAAAGGTGTGGCGTTTGCCGCTTTAGCAGCAGCTATCGTATCGTCTTTAGCTTCTATGCTAAACTCTACATCCACCATCTTTACTATGGATATTTATAAGCAATACATTAATAAAAATGCGAATGATAAAGTTACTGTAAATGTAGGTCGTATTTCTGCAGCTGTTGCATTAGTTATAGCTGTAATTATGGCACCACTTTTGGGAGGCATAGACCAAGCCTTCCAGTTTATTCAATAATGGACAGGAGTCGTTAGTCCAGGTATTTTAGCAGTGTTTATTCTAGGTTTATTTTGGAAAAAAACAACTAATAATGCAGCTATTTGGGGCGCACTGTTATCTATTCCAATTGCTTTATTGTTGAAATATGCTCCAATTCCTGCTTTAGAGCCTTGGATGCATCAAATGGGATTAACCGCAGTAATTACTATGCTGGTCATAATTGTAATAAGTTATCTTCAAAACAAAGGACAGGATGATGAAAAGGGCATTGTTTTATCTAAAAAGTTATTTGAAACATCACCTTTATTCAATATAGGATCTTTCGTTGTATGTATTGTAACGGCTGTATTATATTGTTTGTTTTGGTAATTTATTTTAAAAAATTAAAAATTTAATCAAAAAATAATGAAACAAAAAATAGTAGTAACTGGTGGATTAGGGTTTATTGGTTCTCATGTTGTAGTAGAGCTTCAAAATGAAGGGTTTGAAGTTATAATTATTGATAATCTTTCAAATTCGTCAGAGGACGTTTTAGAGGGTATAAAAGCCATAACAGGAGTCCAACCATTATTTGAAAAACTAGATTTAAGAGATAAATCTTTAGTGGTGGATTTTTTTAGCCGACATCATGATATTATGGGGGTTATTCATTTTGCAGCTTCTAAAGCAGTTGGCGAAAGCGTGAAATTACCATTATTGTATTATGAGAATAACTTAAATACATTGATCTATATTCTACAAGAATTACAAAAGAAAGAATCTTCAAATTTCATTTTTAGCTCATCATGCACGGTATATGGTCAAGCGGATACGCTACCTATTACTGAGGCCGCACCGATAAAAGAAGCTGAATCTCCATACGGAAATACAAAGCAAATTGGCGAAGAAATAATACATGATACATGCAAGGTTTTAGAAAATTTAAAAGCTATAGCCCTGAGGTATTTTAATCCAATTGGGGCGCATGACTCTGTCATTATTGGCGAGTTGCCAATTGGAACCCCACAAAATTTAGTACCATTTATTACTCAAACTGGGATAGGTTTACGTGAAGAATTATCTGTTTTTGGCGATGATTATCCAACAGAAGATGGTACTTGTATAAGAGATTATATCCATGTGGTAGATTTAGCAAAAGCACATGTTGCTGCTCTAAAGCGACTAATCAGTGGCGATAACGCTGATAATTATGAAGTGTTTAACATAGGCACGGGGAAGGGTTCATCAGTGCTAGAAGTGATTTCTGCGTTTGAAGCTGTTTCAAACCAAAAATTAAATTACAAAATTGTAGAGAGACGGGAAGGCGATGTTATAGCGGCATATGCTGATACCACAAAAGCAAATAACGTGCTAGGTTGGAAACCTAAATTGGATTTAATGGATGCATTATCCTCAGCTTGGAAATGGGAGCAGCGAATTAAATAGACCTGTATACACTTTTATAAATTTTGAGTTAAGCGATTTATAATAATATCAAAAGAAAACATAGTATTACACCATATTTACTCCTGTATGGCAATAAAGTACTGTATTAAAAGGATAGTTACATTTTGTATCGGCATAAGTCTCTTTTTAAACTTGAACAAAAAGGTTCGTTAATAATTAAAGAAACAATTAGTAACCGGTTAAATAAGTTTTTTTACCAGAGTTAAAGTTAAAAATCGGTAACTATTTTAATAAACTCTACACAAACAAAACGGAAGCTATTTTTATTGATTTTAGAAAAGCAACGCAGTTTATAAATTTCAGGACTAGAAGAAATTATGGAAGTACTAAATGAGGAAGAAAATACCAAAAAAAGTGTTTATCCAAAAATCTCCACCACCTCCCGATTAATCCGATCAAAATTCTCTTGAACATCCTCTTTGGTATAGGGTTTTTCCAATTCCGGGAGCTGTTTTTTAATTTTAGGTAGTTGGAAGTGCACCTTTTTATCCTTCCCATCCGCAAAGGTGACAAACTCCCCTTGCTCTAATCGAAAGAAAACATCCGCACGTATTTTGGCGACCTCTTTTTCCCCAGTGGCAATCTGAGTGTCAAAATTGAGATTATGCCCACGATTGATACTCGTAGTTTCCTTGCGTACAATTTCAAAAAAGCGCTCATAGTATTTTGCGGTATCCGGATCATTGACTTTCCCAAAAAACTGATACGATAAGTTACTCCAGATTGCCTTGCTTGCTTTATCCCCATACATAATGTCGTTTTGAATTTTATCCTGCATCACATAAACGGTTGCAATGTCATAACTCCGAAACGTTGCCGGAATTCGCTGTATATTGAGCAGTCGAATAGTTGGAGCTTCTTCCAGAAGTAAAAAAGGAGGCTTTTTATTTCGGATACTCATTTGTTTGGTAATGGTGTGAATAATGGCTGCAATGATTGGAGAATATGCGGTCTCATATTTGGGATTGTTGACCACCGAAATAACCGCTGAATCTTCCTGCCCATTAATATCTAACGGAACTTCATCCGCAGACAAAGCCATAAAGATGCTTTTGGTACTGATTCTTTTAAACGCATTAGACAAGGTGCTTTTCACCCCTGCCGTTTGCCACTCGGAGTCTTTGCCGCCGATAAAGCCATTTGCCATAGCTTTCGAAGTAGCATTGCTCTCTAAAAAAGAAATAAGACTTTTCGTATCTAGATATTGAAAGATGGCAATTACATGGGTTACGGTGCAGCACTTTGGGTAATTGGTTTTTAGTTTCCAAATAAGTCCACCAACCAAACCCTCCGCAGCATAATTAAAGAAGCGAGATGTACCGGTGACTACAGATTCCTTTTGCTCTAATAGGTTTTCCATAAGAACCCGTAAAATTTGATTGACACTTTCTTCATTTTCGAGATAATGCGGAGCTATAGAGTTTACTTTTTGAAATGTCCTGTCTGGCATACAATCAGACATTTTTCTGTTAGCCAATGGTGTCGAATATGGTATTAATTCATTTTTGGATTCTTCAACAATCTTTACATAGACTTACTTATGCCTATATGTTTCAGGGTGAAATACGATGCCGATTACAAATCCCTTTTCTTTAGCTAAATTGAATAAGGCTACAACTTCGTAAAATTTATTATTCTACCTTCAAATTCATAGCGATTGTGGACAAAAAGAAACATTTGATATCAATGCTAATGCAGATTAGAAAAAAGTGAAATGTTGTACCTATGTTGTACCCGCGTCAAAAAAAGGCTTAAAAACGACCCTTTTTTTAACAAAAAAAGCCGAAGATTTCTCTTCGACTTTTGTGCGGGTGAAAGGACTCGAACCTTCACACCGTGAGGCACTTGATCCTAAGTCAAGCGTGTCTACCAATTTCACCACACCCGCATTTTAACAATATTTTAAGAACTTTTATTAGGTTAGCTCCTAAGTCTAGCGTGTCTACCAATTCCACCACGCCTGCATAATTCTAAATTTTATACAAATACGCATATAAAATTTGTTAATTGGGGTGCAAATATAATCAATCTTTATAAAAAGCCATACGGTTCATTTATATTTTTATTACTTTTGAGTATATTAATCATTAATCTCATCATGGACAACTTAAAACCTTACGTACAACAACATAAAGAACGTTTTATAAATGAACTCATTGAAATTTTAAAAATACCCTCAATTAGTGCAGATTCTGCTTTTAGTCAAGATGTTATAGACACCTCTGAAGCAGTTAAAACGGCTTTAGAAAATGCAGGTTGCGACCATGTGGAAATATGTGAAACGCCAGGTTACCCGATAGTTTATGGCGAAAAAATAATTGATAAAAACTTACCTACTGTTTTAGTTTATGGTCATTATGATGTGCAACCACCAGATCCGTTAAATTTATGGAACTCACCTCCTTTTGAACCTGTTATTAAAAAAACAGAAATTCATCCTGAAGGTGCCATTTTTGCTAGAGGATCTTGTGATGATAAAGGTCAAATGTATATGCACGTTAAGGCATTGGAATATATGACAGAAAATAACAACTTGCCTTGTAATGTAAAGTTCATGATTGAAGGTGAAGAAGAAGTTGGTTCTGAAAGTTTAGCATGGTTTGTTAAACAAAATCAAGAAAAACTAGCCAATGATGTGATCTTAATTTCAGATACGGGCATGATTAGCAATACGCAACCATCTATTACCACAGGCTTACGTGGTTTAAGTTACGTTGAAGTTGAAGTTACTGGTCCAAATAGAGATTTACACTCAGGCTTGTATGGTGGTGCCGTAGCTAATCCTATTAATGTGTTAACGAAAATGATTGCTTCATTACACGATGAAGATAATCATATTACCATACCTGGGTTTTATGACAACGTTGAAGAGTTATCGGCTGCTGAACGTGCTGAAATGGCTAAAGCTCCTTTTTCTTTAGAGGATTATAAAAATGCAATAGACATTGATGCTGTTTATGGCGAGAAAGGATATACCACAAATGAAAGAAACTCAATTAGGCCCACTTTAGACGTTAATGGTATTTGGGGTGGCTATACTGGTGAAGGTGCCAAAACAGTTATTGCCAGTAAGGCATTTGCAAAAATATCTATGCGTTTAGTACCACATCAAGATTGGGTTGAAATTACTGAATTATTCAAAAAACATTTTGAAAGTATTGCCCCAAAAGGGGTACGTGTAGTAGTTAAACCTCATCATGGTGGACAAGGATATGTTACACCAATAGATAATATTGGTTATAAAGCAGCTGCAAAAGCTTATGAAGACAGTTTCGGTGTAACTCCTATACCACAACGTAGTGGAGGCAGCATACCAATTGTAGCTTTATTTGAACAAGAATTAAAAAGTAAAACTATTTTAATGGGCTTCGGTTTAGATAGCGACGCTATTCATTCACCTAACGAACATTTCGGAATATTTAATTATTTAAAAGGCATTGAAACAATTCCTTTATTTTATAAATATTTTACAGAGTTAAGCTCTAAGTAGTAAACTTTATTAAACGAAGAAATAACACGAAGAAGAGTGCAGATTACCTCTTCATAAAAAATCATTTCAGAGCCGGTGGCTGTGAAATGATTTTTTATTTTACGAATATTTTAATTTTTAAAACTAGTGATTCACCGAAAGTATTGACCAAGATTCTGGACATACATTATTCTTCGTCACAAATTGATTAAAATCTAATGGCCAAGCATTAGTCTCACTTTTACTATTTTTACTAGAAACCATGCGTTTATATTGCTTAGCAATATGTGCATTGAATTTACTTTTTTTAGTTTTCATTTCTAATGTTGTTGTTGTTGTCATCATTTATAGTTTTTATAGTTTATTATAGAACAACTTATTCTAACAAATTCCTACCATGACTTACTAACGTTTTAAAATAAAATAACTTTTAAACTTTAACATTTAATTCACTCACTGTTAAACAACAATGAGGTTTTCTAAATCGTTTTACTACTATATCCCCTTAATTATGATAAAAAACTTCTTTTGGATGTGCTCCGGTGCTGATCCTGATTTATTAAATGAAAGTCCCAAATCTGAACAAATAAAATATGCCGGCATTGGTGGTACTATTTTTTTCACTGCCGTTATGGCCTTTATTGCAAGTTCATACGCTTTATTTACGGTTTTTGACAATGCCTATATCGCAATCTCTTTTGGTTTAGTTTGGGGACTGCTTATTTTTAACCTAGACCGTTTTATTGTTTCTACAATTAAAAAGCGTAACAATGCTTGGCAAGAACTATTACAAGCATCACCACGGATTGTTCTAGCCATAATTATTGCCATTGTTATTTCTAAACCACTTGAGATGAAAATATTTGAAAAAGAAATAAACCAAGTGTTATTGGAACAAAAAAATGAACTTACACTACAAAATAAGAATCAAATAGCAGATCAATTTACTCCAGAAATTGAAAGAATTCAGTCCGAAATAAATACTATTAAAATTGAAGTGGACGCTAAAGAAAAAGAAGTTAATGATTTATATACAACTTACATTTCTGAAGCAGAAGGAACTTCAGGTACAAAGAAGCTTGGAAAAGGACCTGTGTATAAAGAAAAAAGAGAGAAGCATGATGCTTTACTTAATGAGCTACAACAACTAAAAAAAGAGAGCTCTACCAGTATCTCCGAAAAAGAGGCATCTATAATACTTTTAAGAAATAAACAAGAGCTGCAAATTACTAGAGACCAACCTATTATTAATGGATTTGACGGATTGATGGCTAGAATTAATGCTTTAGGTGAATTGGCATGGTTACCTTCATTCTTTATTTTTTTATTGTTTGTGGCTATTGAAACCGCACCTGTCTTAGCAAAAATTATGGCAACAAAAGGTGCTTATGATTTAAGATATGAAGAGCAAGAAGATGCCTTGAAAGTTTGGGTTGAACAACAAAAGAATCAAAGAGCTGCTTTATTATCTACAGACGTTGCTTTAAATGAAAAGGTATATTATGATGTTGCTAAAGATGAAGAAATTTACAACTACAAAAAGCAAAAAGCTAAAGACTTATTAAAATTACAGTCAGACAAATTCTATAAAAAACAAAGTGAAATTATCGGATAATTTTTAATGCTTATTTTTGATAAACAATTTATCATCATGAGATTACTAACTACCTATAGACTTGAATTAGACTTTGCGACTAAGAAAGATGCTGCATTTTTATTTGAATTGATGAATGATGCTGCGTATATAAAAAATATTGGAGATCGGAATATTAAAACAATTGCTGATGCTGAAAATTTTATAACTGATAAATATATTAAGAGTTATATAGAGCATGGTTATGGTTATTATATTATCAAATTAAAAGAAAATCTAAAACCAATTGGAATATGCGGAATCGTCAATAGAGAAGAAATGAGTTTCTTTGATATTGGATATGCTGTCTTACCTGAACATAGAAATAAAGGATTTGCATACGAAGCTACCAAAGCATTGTATGATTTTGCACAGAAAACTTTGCAAATAAATGAAATTGCTGCTATCACTGATCCTGATAATCATGAATCAATAGCATTAATTAAGAAGCTGGGAATGAAATATAAAAAAAAGATTCAGTTACCAAATGATGACATTGTATGTCATTTATATACAAATGAAAAACAAGCGTAGAAAAACTACATTCATAAAAAGCTTGAATGCGTTTTAAATTTTAAACTAGGGACTGTGCAATATTTTGTGTTTTAGCGATTATTTAGTTGAAAAATGATTTTGAAATTCATAGGCAAAAAATTTACCTTTAAATTTTTATCTTATGAACACAGAATTAGAAAAACAGTTGGAAGCCTTACTTGGTAAAATCACTAACAAAGAAGACTTTGATCAAGTCAAAGAACAATTACTTAAACGCGGTATTGAATCACTTTTAAGAGCAGAAATGACGGCTCATTTAGGTTACCAAAAAGGTGATTCCATAATTGCAAACAACCAGCGTAATGGTTTTTCACAGAAGACCATAAAAACGCAAAATGGAGAACAACGTATCCAAATCCCAAGAGATAGAGAGGCTAGTTTTGATCCAGTTATAGTTCCAAAACATCAGTCGATCAGTCAAGAATTAGAAGACTGTATCCAATTGCTTTACGCTAAGGGTATGAGCAATTTGGATATAATCGACTTTATCCACCGTACCTATGGTGTTAATTATTCAACATCACAGGTATCGATTATTACCAATCAATTATTAGAGGACATCAAGCTCTGGCAGAATAGGCCTTTAGAAGACGTTTATCCTATAATTTGGATAGATGCCATTCACTATAAAATAAGACAGGAAGGCAAGGTTATCTCTAAAGCTTGTATGATAGTTTTAGGTGTTAATACCGAAGGGCAACAGGATATTTTGAGCATGCATATTGTTGAAACCGAAAAAGCATCTGCTTGGATGTCTATTTTAGATGATCTGCGCTCTCGTGGAGTGAAAGATATTTTCTTTTTATGCTCGGATAACCTACCAGGACTTGACAAAGCGGTAGAAGCTATTTTCCCGGATAGCATAAGACAGATCTGTATTGTACATCAAATTAGAAACTCACTAAAATACGTGAGTTACAAAGACAGAAAAGCAATAATGACGGATATTAAAGGCATTTACCAAGCAGATAATGAACAGTTCGCTTTAGAAGCTCTCCAAATATTTAAACAAAATTGGGAACATAAATACGTATCTGCCGTACAGTCTTGGGAGAATAATTGGGATAACTTGACCGCTTTTTTAAATTATCCTAAAGAAATAAGAAAACTTATTTACACAACTAATATCATTGAAAGTTTTAATGCAAGTCTTAGAAAATATACGCGTAACAAAAAAGTGTTCCCTAATGATGATGCAGCCTTGAAATCCATCTATTTAGCGGCACAAAGCATCAGTGCAAAATGGAAGAAAACACGTTTTAAATGGGGACAAATCTACAATCAATTGTATATTTGTTTTCCAAACAGGTTATAAATCAAAAAAGTTAACCTATGAATTTTGAAATTATTTTTCAAAAACACAAAATTTTGGATAAACTCTTAAACTACTTTGAATTTATTTTGTTTTTTCTGATTTCAAAGAAAGTTTCTCTGAATGGTGATTATGATGCTCTTTTTTAATGTCACTTAAAACATTATTAGCAAAATCATAATCTACTTTTCTAAATCGATCTCTAGCGTAAGCATTGTGTCCGCTCCTTATAGATTTTGTTTCCTTAAGTACTAGACCATCGTCGTAAGGATTAAACCCTACAACTGTGTACATTTCATTTTCCTTAAGATTTCCTAATTTGTACCATCTGCGTCTAGCATCGACGCAAACTACCATTTCACCAATTTTAAACATATTATTATTTAATTTTCCCGTGGTGAATATAGGAATATTATTTTAAGTCTAAAAGTTAATTAATGTTAAATATTAGTTTAATAATGAAAGTGCGAATATTTGAGGTTGTAATTCACGCTCTACTTCTGGTTGTGGAATTGGTTGTTGTTCAGCTTGTTCTGCTTGCATTTCGTTTAAAAGACTTGTTGCAAAATTATAATCTACTTTTCTAAATCTATTTGCTGCAAATGCATTACATCCACTTCTTGGACTTTTAATTTCATCAAGGATCAATCCACCATCATAAGGATTAAAGCCAGTTACAGTATACATTTCATTTTTCTGTAAGCCACCAAGTCTATACCATCTTCTCTTTGCATTTACACAAACTACTATTTCTCCTACTTTAAACATAATTTCCAATTTTATTTATTAATTGCTTTCGTATTTAAAACAATTTCCAATTAAAAACTCCCCTTAGTTATTTACTTTTTTTTTAATATTTTATCTAAGTAGCTATAAATCAAGTAAAAAAATTGCCACTTCTTTTTGTATAAACGAGTAATTATTTCGATTATTTTATAAACGTACTAAATGAATCTAAAGGAAATCTCAAGATTCTTTACTTTTCCAGTATAATTTTCTATTTTTTTCCCAATACATAAGAAGGTCTCTTCTATAGCTTGGTGTAGGTAAAAATTGTTAAAAAAAAGCTAAAATTCACTATTTTAGTACAACCTGTATTCTATTTAAAATTTTCGGTCGGGATTAAATGGTGTTAGATCTATTGAAGATTTCCTATCCGTGATAATTTCAGAAATCAATTTTCCAGTTGCAGGTCCGAGGCTCCACCCCATCATTGCATGTCCAGCACCTATGGTTAAATTTTCAAATTTGGAAGTTCTTCCAATATAAGGTAAGCCATCAGGTGAAACAGGACGTAACCCACATTGAGCACTGTCTATATTATATTGTGGAATCTTTAAACCCTCATAATACTGTTCTGATGCATTTGCAATAGCATCAACTCGTTTCTTATTAATTGTATGATTAAGACCAGACATTTCCATTGTGCCTGCAAATCGAGTAAAGTCCTTCATTGGAGTTACCGCCACTTTTTTCTCCATTAAAATTGCAGGATAATTGATTCCTGTCTCTTCTTCCATATTAATTCTATAGCCCTTACCTCCTTCCATTGGAAGTTTTAAATGCAGTTTTTTTGCCACAAGACCACTCCAAGAACCCGTAGCCAAAATTATTTCATCTGCCTTATAGCTATTTTTAGTCGTTATGATCTCCGTTATATTTTTATTCTTAATCGCAAAATCAACTACCTTTTCATTTTTAAGGAATACAACACCTTTTTTCTCTAAATGAATTTTCATACTACTCATTATTTCGTTTGGACTTGTATGAAAATCACATAAATAATGAATAGCCCCTTTTACCTCTAAACTTACTTTTGGCTCTATAGCTTTTAATTCTTTCGCATTTAAGACCGTAGATTCTAGATTCATACCCTCTGCTACTCTTGCAATTTTTGACTCTGCTTCACCTGCCTTATCTGTTTTGTAAAGCATGAGCAATCCTTTTTTTTCTAATTGAAATTGCCCCAAATCATTTGAATTATAAATCTCTTCGTACAAATCTCTACTCAGAAGGTTTATATCTTTGATCACTGGCATGGCTCGTTCAACTTTATATTGAGTTGCAGATTTTTTAAAATACCAAGTCCATTTTAAAAAATCTATATCTAACCGAGGCTTCATATAAAATGGACTCGTACTATTAAACATATATTTAATACCTTTAGAAATCATTCCAGGTGCCGCCAATGAAATAATATGGCTTGGTGTTAAGTATCCAGCATTCACGTAAGAAGCCCCTCCTGCTAAACCATCCATATTAGTTTGATCAATAACCGTAACCCTGCAACCTTCTTTCTGCAAGAAATAGGCGGTACTTAATCCAATTATACCACCACCAATGATTATACAATTCTTCACTTTCTATTAGTAGTTTAAATTACTTGAAACCCAAACGCATAAGGATCATCCTCATCAATATTAATGGTATTATACCCATAAATTCTTGCCCAACCTTGGATACTTGGCACTATTGCCTTAATACCATTAGCTAAGTTAGTTTCTTTTACAATACGTCCAATAAATTTACTTCCGATAAAACTTTCATTAACAAAATTTTCCCCAATTTTTAACTTACCCTTTGCATGTAATTGTGCCATCCTTGCGGATGTTCCTGTACCACAAGGACTTCTATCAATGGCTTTATTTCCATAAAAAACAGCATTCCTACCAGAAGACAATTGGTCTATTGGATTGCCCGTCCATAACATATGTGTTACATCTCTAATGGCATCATTTTCTGGATGAATAAACATATTGGAATATTTCTGATTAATTCTTTCTCTTACAACTTGTGAAAATTGAATAATTTTACTTGCTGTAAAATCGTGCACGCCAGAAAAGTTTTTTTGTGAATCTACAATGGCGTAATAATTACCGCCATAAGCTACATCAAAAGTGATTTCGCCTAATTCGGGACAATCAATCTTTAAATTTTCAGCTGCTAAATAACTTTTCACATTATTTAATTTCACCCAATCTACTTTATTATTGGTTTGTTGATATTCAATTTCAATCAAACCTGCTGGAGCTTCCATTCTTATTTTTCCAGGATTTTTTGGCTTTACTAATCCCTCCTCAATAGCAATGGTTATTGTTCCAATAGTACCATGTCCACACATTGGCAAGCAACCAGAAGTTTCAATAAAAAGAATGGCAAAATCATTTTCAGAATTATGAGGTTGAAATAAAAGACTACCACTCATCATATCATGACCACGTGGCTCAAACATTAAGCCTTTTCTAATCCAATCATATTCCTCTAGAAAGTGCTGACGTTTTTCACTCATATTGCTACCCTTTAAAGTTGGACCACCTTCGGCAATTACCCGAACAGGATTACCACAAGTATGAGCATCAATGCATTTGAATATATACTTACTCATTTTTTACGCTATTAATGTAATCAAGGATACTAGTCTCAAGAATTGGCAAGGTAACCGTTCCTTGTTCTAAAATTTTTTCATGAAATTCACGAATATCAAATTTACTTCCTAATTCTTTTTCTGCTTTTAGTCGTAATTCTCTAATTTTTAGCTCGCCTATTTTGTAGGATAATGCTTGTCCTGGCCAAGAGATATATCGGTCAGTTTCTGTATTTATTTCATGTAATGATAATGCTGTATTGGATGACATATAATCGACTACTTGCTCTCTAGTCCACCCTTTAGCATGTATTCCGGTATCAACTACCAATCGGCAGGCTCTCCACATTTCATAAGTCAATTGCCCAAATTTTTCATAAGGGGATGTGTACATACCCATTTCTTCGGCTAAAAATTCACAATACAATCCCCAACCTTCACCATATGCAGATAGGTAGAAATTTTTTCTGAATTTGGGAATACTATCTCCTAATTCATTATTTAAACTTATTTGTAAATGATGGCCCGGAACGGCTTCATGAACAGTTAACGAAGGTAATGTATATAAGGTTCTACTTTTCAAATCGTAGGTATTTACCCAATAATAACCAGGTTCTGTACTGTTTTTCGTTGTACCAATATATCTTCCTGCTGTATATTTAGGAGCAATAGCATCTGGGACAGGAGCAACCCCATATGGTTTTCTAGGTAAGGTTTTAAAGAATTTTGGTAATTGGGCATCCACGCGCTTAGCCATATCTCTTGCAATCATCAATAATTCTGCGGGAGTTTTTGCATAAAACTGTTCATCGGTTCTTAAAAATTTAAAAAAGTCGGCAAAACTTCCTCTAAAGTTTAAATCAGTTATTATTTTTTCCATTTCAGCCTTTATCCTCGCCACTTCCTTTAATCCAACTCGATGGATATCATCAGCTGTGTATTGTGTACTTGTGGTATAAAAATTAATTCTATTTTGATAAAACGCTTTTCCATTTGGTAGTTCTGAAATACCAATAGTAGTTCTAGCTTTCGGAAAATATTCTACT